>JAUIDF010000106.1 GCA_030429125.1 Gammaproteobacteria bacterium
CCGAAAAATCGCCGCGAACGCGTCGTGTGAACAGGCCCTGGTATTTTAACTAACAATTATTTACTGAAATTCAGCCTTGTCCAGCGAGCGCCGGGCGAGCGAGCGCCACAACGGCTCGCTAGGACTCGCGGATCAGGAGTCGCTCCACGACTTCACCTCCCACCAGGTGGCGATCGATGATTTCGTCGATATCCGCCTTGTCGATGTAGGTATACCAGGTCTCCTCCGGGTAGACGACGATCACCGGTCCGAGCTCGCAGCGATCGAGGCAGCCCGCCTGGTTGATGCGCACGCCCGCACGACCGCTGATGCCGAGTGCCTTGATCCGACCCTTGGCGTAATCCCGCATGGCCTGGGCGTCATGGTGCTGGCAACAGGCGCGGCCGTCCTGGCGCAGGTTGGTGCAGAAAAAAACGTGATGCTTGTAGTAAGAATCGTTCATTGCGGAGCAGGTTGCCTCTCGTCTCGCGTGGCGTCATCCGGCGCCAGGTCTTCGGCCAGCAGCTCGGCCCAGTGCAACACCGGTGCCGGTGCCTTCGAGGCCAGGTGCGTCTGGCAGCCGACGTTCGCCGTGACCAGGAATTGCGGTTTACCCGCCGTCAGGCCGGCCAGCTTGTTGTCGAGCAGCCGGTTCGACAGTTCCGGCTGCAACAGGCTGTAGGTGCCGGCGGACCCACAGCACAGGTGGGCGTCGGCCACCGGGGTGAGCCGGTAGCCGAGGGAACCGAGCATCGATTCGACACGACCGGTCAGCTTCAGGCCATGCTGGTAGGTACACGGGGCGTGAAAGGCGATGGCACCGCCGCGCGCGCGAACATGGAGATCGCCCACGCGGTCAGCGATGAACTGGCTGAGATCGCAGGCCAGCGCCGAAACCCGCTCCGCTCGTTCGGCATAAAGCGGGTCGTCGCGCAACAGGTGTGCATAGTCCTTGATCATGACGCCGCACCCGGTTGCCGTCATGATGATGGCTTCGGCGCCATTTTCAATGGCCGGCCACCACGCGTCGACGTTGGAACGCGCCAACGACGCCGCACGCGCCGGGGAGGCCAGGTGCAGCGGCAGGGATCCGCAGCAGCCGGCGTCGGCGCAGGCGGCCACCGATACGCCGATGCGGTCGAGCAGCAGCGCGGCCGCCTGGTTGGTCCGTGGCGTCAATGCCGGTTGCACGCAGCCGCCGGGCATAATCACGGTTCGCGCGTGGTTCGCGCGCGGCTGCGGGAGGCCGTCCTGCGCCGGGGGCACCTTGGCCTTCAGGGCCGCGGGCAGCACCGGACGCGCCAGGCGAGCCGCGGCAAAGGCGGCCCCGGCGACCCGGGGCTTCGACAGCGCCCGGTCGAGAAGCCACCGCTGCACGCGCTCGGCGGCGGGTCGCCGGGTCTTCGATTCGAGCACCAGCCGGCCGATGTCCAGCAATCGGCCGTACTCGACACCCGACGGGCACGTCGTCTCGCAGGACCGGCACGTCAGGCAGCGGTCGAGGTGCAGGCGCGCCTCGTCCGTGGCCTCGGCGCCCTCGAGGACTTCCTTGATCTGGTAAATGCGGCCGCGCGGGCCGTCGAGCTCGTCACCGAGCAACTGGTAGGTCGGGCACGTCGCCGTGCAGAAGCCACAATGGACGCATTTGCGCAGGATGCCTTCGGCCTCGATTCCCTCGGGCGTTCCCTTGAATTCGGCGGCGATGCTGGTCTGCATGGTTAGCGGTACGGCGCGCTGGACTAGGGCCTGTTCACACTACGCGTTCGCGGCGATCTTTCGGCCCTTTTTCGCCCCGACGGCGTTGCATCTCGTCGCCATGGAACCACCATGACGCCTCGATGCGCCTTGTCGGATGCGAAAAAGTGCACGAAATCTCACTCGCTCAGCGTCGCGTGAACAGGCCCTAGAGATCACGATACAGCCGCCCCGGGTTGAGTATCCGATCGGGATCGAAGCTGTCTTTAAGACGGGTAAACAGACGTCGCGTGACATCGTCCGGCGGCGGGTTCACCTCGCCGTCGCGGTCCCCGTGCCGATACAAGGTGGCGACGCCGCCTTGCTTTGCAACCGTGGCCTGCAACGCGCGGGCGTCGATATCTCCGCGCACCCACCGCAGCGCCCCACCCCACTCGGTGAGGACGGGTTGCGGCAGATCGAGCGGTGCCGCGGCGGGCGGCAGCGACACGCGCCACGTCGGCGCGTCGCCGTCGAAGAACGCATGCCGCTGGTGGCGCAGTGCCTGCCACGGCGCATCATCGGGCTCGACCGGCTCGCCACCCAACACGTCCTGTGCGGCCCTGACGCCGGCCTCGGTGCCCGACAGCCGCACCTCGAGGCGCCCGTCCAGGTAGCAACTGGCCGACAGCGGAACGGGCGTCAAGCCGGCCTCAGCCATGAACTCGATGGCGCGCGCCTCGTCGAACTCGAACGCCCTCGTGCGCTCGACTCGCGGCGCCGGCAACACCTTGAAGGAGATTTCCACCAGCACGCCCAAGGTACCGAGCGCGCCGGTCATCAGGCGGGAAACATCGTAGCCGGCAACGTTTTTCATCACCCGTCCGCCAAACGACAGCAGCTCGCCGCGGCCATTGACGCAGACGGTACCCAGCACGTAATCGCGTACCGACCCGGCCCACGGTCGGCGCGGCCCGGAAAGCCCGGCGGCGGTCACCCCGCCCATGGTGGTGGCCGACGAAAAGGAAGGCGGTTCGAACGGCAGGCTCTGTCCGTTGCGGGCAAGCAGCGCCTCGACCTCGGCCAGCGGCGTGCCGGCGCGCACCGTGATGACGAGTTCCGACGGATCGTAGTCGACCACGCCGCGACAGGCCGACACGTCGAGCACCTCGCCGATCGCGGCGCGACCCAGGAAATCCTTGCTGCCGCCGCCGCGAATACGCAATGGCGTATGCCGACGGCGTGCCGTCTCGATCCGAGCCGCGATGTCACCGTAATCCATAAGACGTCAGAGCGCGGCGACGCGACGATCAACGACCGCGAACCGGTCGGCGCAATGAACGGGCACGTACATCAGAATCGCTCGATGTCCGGAAACGGGACCTGTCCGTGGTGGACATGCATGGCATTGAACTCGGCACAGCGCGCGAGGGTTGGCACCGCCTTGCCCGGATTGAGCAGTCCCGCGGGATCGAAGGCTGCCTTGACGGCATGAAACTGCTCCAGCTCCCGCTCACCGAACAAGACGCACATCTGGTTGATCTTCTCCACGCCGACGCCGTGCTCGCCCGTAATCGTACCGCCGGCGGCCACGCAGGCCTCGAGAATGAGACCGCCCAGCGCCTCGGTGCGCTCGAACTCGCCCGGCTTGTTGGCGTCGTAGAGAATCAACGGGTGCAGGTTACCGTCGCCGGCGTGAAACACGTTCGCGACGGCAAGGTCGTATGCTTCGGACAGCCGGGATATTTCCGAGAGAATCCGGCCAAGCGCCCGCCTCGGAATCGTACCGTCGATGCAGTAGTAGTCGGAAGAAATCCGCCCGACCGCCGGGAACGCGTTCTTGCGCCCGGACCAGAAACGCGCACGTTCCGCCTCGTCCCGCGACAGGCGAACCTCGGCGGCGCCCGCCGCACGGAGCACGTCGCGAACCTGCTCGACCTGGTCCTGGACCTCCTCGGCCGTACCGTCAAGTTCGCAAATGAGAATGGCCGCCGCCTCGACCGGGTAGCCGGCGTGGACGAAGTCCTCGGTGGCGCGGATCGAGGGGTTGTCCATCATCTCCAGCCCGGCCGGCACGATGCCCGCCGAGATGATGTCGGCGACGGCGGCGCCGGCCGATTCGACGTTATCGAAACTGGCCAGCAGGGCGCGCGCGGTGGCCGGACGCGGCAGCAGGCGGACGGTGATTTCCACCACGATACCGAGCAGTCCTTCCGATCCCGTCATCAGAGCCAGCAGGTCGTAGCCGGGGCTGTCCGGCCGCGGACCGCCGACGTCGATCAATTCCCCGTCGACGGTCACGACTTTCAGCGCCACGATGTTGTGCACCGTGAGGCCGTACTTCAGGCAGTGCACGCCGCCGGAATTTTCCGCCACGTTGCCGCCGATCGAGCAGGCGATCTGCGACGACGGATCCGGTGCGTAGTACAGACCGAGGTGGGCGACGGCCTCGGAGATGGCCAGGTTGCGCACGCCCGGCTGAACCACTGCCGTGCGGTTGGCGGGATCGATGGATAGCACCCGATTGAATCGGGACAGCACCAGCAGGACGCCATGCTCGTAGGGTAGCGCTCCGCCCGACAGGCCCGTGCCGGCACCGCGCGCCACCACCGGTACGCCGTGCTCACTGCATACGCGCATGATCTCGCAGACCTCGTCGATACTGCCGGGCAATACCACCGCCAGTGGCAGACTGCGATAAGCGCTGAGGCCGTCGCATTCGTAGGGTGCGAGCTGTTCGCGGCGATGAAGAACGTACGCTTCGCCCACCACGGGCACCAGCTTGTCGACCAGCGCGGCGCGCGTCAGGTCGGAGCGGATCTTGGTATCGGGTGCGAATGTCGCCATGTTGAGGGTTCAAGCAGCTTGAGAGCCGTTCGACGCGTCGCCGACCGTCCCGGTCAATCGATGTGCCGGACGAACCCGGCCCGGTTGGATTATATCGCAGGATCTCTATACTATTTGGATCATCGGGCACCGCCCGGCCATGGCCCCGTATCCCGCAGGTTTTCGTGCAACAGCAGCCCCCCTTCGATTTCGAGCGTCTTCAATCCGCCGCCGGCCTGGACGACCTCACGCGCCGGTTCGAAGCCTGCCTCGACCAGGCGATACCCGGCGCAAGTGCGCGCCTTCACGCCTACTACGAGGTATCGCAGGCCACCAAGCAGCTGGCCGAGAGCGAACTGTTGCTCGAGATCGCGCCGGTGCTCGAAACGTTTCTCGCCGACCTGTTCGGCGTCGAACCGCAGCTCGCCCGGCTGCGCCAGGATATCGCCGACGAGTCACTCGTTGCACGATTCAAGAAGGACGTCGTGCACAAGCGCGCGCGCCGCTACCGCAAAGAGATCGCGCAATCGTTCGCCGAGCTCGACGACTGGCTCGACGATACGCTGGCCGCGCACGATATCGAGGAAACCGACCGCGAACTGGCCGTGGCGCGCCTGGCGGCGCGCTGTCTCGATGCCGATCCGGCCGACGAGGACACGCTCGAATCGCTCACGCAATGGTGCGTGCGCGCGCGCGAGGACGGCTCGCCATATGCACGATGGGTTTCCTTTCACACGCCGGCCAACGTCGACCATGCGCGACTGGTGACCCTTCGCCACACTGGCGACACGGTGGGTCGCCGTCAGGGCGTCGCCGAGTCGTTTCGCCAGCGTGCCGATTTCTCGCTGACCGACCCGCGCATGAGTCAGCGCGAGGTGCAGAACGAGATCAACTACTGCATTTTCTGTCACGACCACGACGGCGACTTCTGTTCCATCGGCTTTCCGGAGAAAAAGAAGCAGCCGGAACTCGGCCTGAAAAAGAATCCGCTCGGCGTCACGCTCACCGGCTGCCCGCTGGAAGAGAAGATTTCCGAGATGCACATTCTCAAGCGCGACGGACGTTCCATCGCGGCACTCGCGGTGGCGATGATCGACAACCCCATGATACCGGCGACTGGCCACCGCATCTGCAATGACTGCATGAAGGCCTGCGTCTACCAGAAGAAGGATCCGGTCAACATTCCGCAGACCGAGACCGGCATCCTCACCGACGTGCTCGACATGGACTGGGGCGTCGAGATCTACGATCTCTTGTGTCGCTGGAACCCGTTGCGCAAGCGCCAGCGCGCCATGGCGCCATACAACGGCCGCCATGTGCTCGTCTCGGGCATGGGTCCGGCGGGATTCACCATGGTCCACCACCTGACCATGGCAGGTTGCGCCGTGGTCGGCATAGACGGACTGAAGATCGAACCCCTGCCGGACGCTGTTCTCGACGCACCCGTGCGTCGTTTCGAGGACATCTGCGAGAATCTCGACGAGCGCGTGCTGGGCGGATTCGGCGGCGTGGCGGAGTACGGCATCACGGTTCGCTGGGACAAGAACTTTCTCAAGCTCATCTATCTCACGCTCGCACGGCGCCAGTCGTTCCGCGTGCACGGCGGCGTGCGCCTGGGCGGCACGATCACGGTGGAGGACGCGCGCCGACTCGGCTTCGATCACGTCTGCGTGGCCACGGGCGCCGGGCTGCCGCGAGTCATCGGCATGGGCAACAGCCTCGCCCGCGGCATGCGCCAGGCGAGCGACTTTCTCATGGCGCTGCAATTGACCGGTGCCGCCAAGGACGACAGCCTGGCCAACCTGCAGATCCGCATGCCCGCGGTGGTCATCGGCGGCGGGCTCACCGCGGTCGATACGGCCACCGAGGTGCAGGTTTACTATCTCAAGCAGATTCGCAAGGTGCATCGGCGCCACCGCGTCCTGGTATCGCGTTACGGCGAGGACCACGTACTCGACCGGCTCGACGATGAGAACCGGAACATACTGGCCGAGTTTCTCGCCCACGCCGAGGAGCTGCTGGCGGAGGAGGCGAAGGCGGCCGACGAGGGACGCGAGGCCGACTACGTGTCGCTGCTGAGGCGCTGGGGCGGCGTCACCATCGTCTATCGCCGCGGCATCAACGAATCGCCGGCCTACCAGCGCAACCACGAAGAGTTGATCAAGGCGTTGGAGGAAGGCATTTACTACGCCGAGGGGCTCAACCCGGCGCGCCTTGAACTCGACCGGTACCAGCACGTCAACGCCTTGCAGTGCACACGCATGAAGCTCGAGGACGGCCGCTGGCTCAGAACCAACGAACCGGTCGTCCTGCCCGCCCGCGCGGTGCTGGTCGCCGCCGGCACGCTGCCAAATACCATCTACGAGAGCGAGCACCCGGGCACGTTCCTCATGGACGGCGACCACTTCCTGCCCCACGTCGATCATCACGACAACGTGCAGCCGGTGCAGGTGGCCGAACACAGCAAGTCTCCGCGGTTCGGCCCCTTTACGTCCTACGCCGACGGCAACTTCCGCGTCAGTTTCATCGGCGACACCCACCCGGTATTCCACGGCAGCGTGGTCAAGGCAATCGCCTCGGCCGCACGCAGTTATCCCGAAGTGCTCGAAGCCATGGAGACGCCCGGCGAGCCGCATTCGGAACCGGACCTCGGCACCCGGTTCCTGGAACGGGTGTCGGACCAGCTGTCGACGACCGTGATCTCGGTCAACGACGATCATCCCGTCGTACTCGAAATGTGGGTGCGTGCCCCGCTCGCCGCGCGCAACTTTCGCGCCGGCCAGTTCTTCCGCATGCAGACCTTCGAGACGCACAGTCCGCTGGTCGAGAATACGCGCCTGCAGGTTCCCCTGCAGACCATCAGCGGAGCGGGTGTGCGCGGCGACATGGTGCGCCTCATGCTGCTCAAGTGGGGCGCCAATGCGCGGCTCGCGTCCATGCTCGGACCCGGCGACCCGCTCGTGCTGATGGGGCCGACCGGGGCGGCCATGGACGTGCACGGCGGCAAGACCTATCTCGTGGTGTCCGGCACCTGGGGCGCGGCCGTCATGCTCGGGCTCGGCCCGGTATTGCGGTCAGCGGGAAACCGGGTCGTTTATGTCGCCGCCTACGGCGATCGCTCGCAGTTGTACAGCAAGCAGGAGCTGGAGGCCGCCACCGATGCCATCATCTGGGCCGTCGGCCGGGGCGAACCCATCGACACCTCGCGCCCGCAGGATTGCTCGGTGGTGACCTCGGACGTGATCGCGCTGGTGCGGGATTACGCCGAGGGGACCGTCGGCCCCGCCAACCCCTTGCTGCGGATATCCTTGCGGGAAGTCGACGAGATCCTGGTCATGGGCTCCACCGGACTGCTTCGCGGCATGCAGTCGTCGTTCGAAACCGATTTCGCCGAGCTTTTCGACGAGCACGTCAAGGTCAATGGCACGGTGGGCAGCCCGATGCAGTGCATGCTAAAGGGCGTATGCGGCCAGTGCCTGCAGTGGCAGATCGATCCCGATTCGGGCCAACGCACGCGCGCGGTGTTCTCCTGTGCCATGCAGGACCAACCCTTGATGTGGATCGACATCGATAACCTGCAGGCCCGCCAGGGACAGGCGAGGCTGTCCGAGCACCTGACCACTCTCTGGGTCGATCACCTGCTGTCACTGCCCGGAGCAACCGAACGGGCGTAATCGCCGAGCGAAGACGGCAGGCCGAACCGCGGATCGGCCGCAGCCGCGCCTTGCGGTTGCCGCGGGTTATCGGCTAGACGCGGAGCAACGCGCGCAGACGATCCCAGTCGAATCGCGGTCCCGGATCCGTCTTGCGACCCGGCGCGATGTCGCTGTGACCGAACAACCGGTCGTCTCCCAGTTGCGGATAGTCGCGGCGCAGTCCGCGAACGAGTGCCGCCAGCGTAGCGTACTGCGCCAGGGTGAAGGACTCGTGGTCGCAGCCCTCCAGTTCGATACCGACGGAAAAGTCGTTGACCCGTTCCCGTCCCAGGCACCTTGATTCGCCCGCATGCCAGGCGCGCCGGGCCACCGGCACGAACTGAACGATGCCACCCGCGCGCTCGACCAGGAAATGAGCGGAAACACGCAGGCCTGCGATTTGTTCGAAGTACGGGTGCGCGCCCACATCCAGTCGGTTGCAGAACAGCTGCTCCACGTAGCGACCGCCATAGCAATCGGGCGGCAGACTGATGGCGTGCACGATGACCGCCTCGATACCGCCGTCGCCCGGCCTTTCGTCGTGATTCGGCGATTCGACTCGCCTGGCCGGCGGGCCAAGCCAGCCGCCGGGCTCGGTCAGCGAAAGGGGTTCGTGTATCGGCATCGGGGTTCAGGAGGCGGCCGACTTCACGCCGCCATGTCAGGATCGGCAATTGGCGCACGGGACGGGTACAACTCGGCGAGAGACACGGAACGCCCGTTCTCTGTCACCACGCGGGCGTGGTGACGTGACAGTTCGCGCGCCTCTCGCGCACCGCAGGAGTGTGCAATGACGCCGACATCGTGAACGATGTTGCGCAGATAGTTGGCGACGCGCACCGACTTCTCCGCCACGACCAGTCCCCGCTGCAGTTCGGGATCGTGAGTCGTGACGCCGGTGGGGCACGTGTTCTTGTTGCACTGCATGGCCTGTATGCACCCCAGTGCGAACATGTTGCCTCGCGCCGAGGCGACGAAGTCCGCACCCATACACAGTGCCCACGCGACATCGGTGGGCGTGATCAGCTTGCCCGAGGCGATCACCCGAATCCGTTCCCGAAGGCCGTGTTCGATCAGCGAGTCGACGAGCATCGGCAGGCTCTCGCGCAGCGGCAGGCCGACATTGTCCATCAACGCCATCGGCGCGGCGCCCGTACCACCATCGGCACTGTCGACGGAGATGAAGTCCGGCGCCGATTCGACACCTCGTTCGCGAATGAGGGTCATCAATTCATCCAGCCAACCATACTCCCCCAGTACGGCCTTGAAGCCGGTCGGCTTGCCCGTTACGCGCCGGATTCGTTCGACCAGGTCCAGCAGGTCGTCGACGCGGGCAATCTCGACGTGCCGGTTCGGGCTGATGGAATCCACGCCCTCGGGAATTCCCCGGATCGCCGCGATCTCCGCGGTCACCTTGTCGCCCGGCAGGATGCCGCCCTTGCCCGGCTTCGCGCCCTGGCTCAGTTTCAACTCGAACATGCGTACGGATTCCTGAGCGGCGATCGCCTTCAAGCGATCGTCGGACAAGGCGCCGTTTTCGTCACGCACACCGTACTTGGCGGTGCCAACCTGGAAGACGATGTCGCATCCACCCTCCAGGTGGTACCGCGAAAGCCCGCCTTCTCCGGTGTTCAGCCAGGCGCCCGCATCGCGCGCGCCGCGGGACAGGGCGCGAACCGCGGGGGCCGACAGTGCGCCGAAGCTCATTCCCGAGATGTTGAACAGGGAATCGGTCGTGAAGGGTCGATCACAATGCGGCCCAATGGTCAGCGCACGCGGCGACACCGCGTCGCGATCAAGCGTTGGAAACGGTGTATTGACGAAGAAGACCGTTCCCACCGGCCGCAGATCGCGCGTCGAACCGAACGCCACCGTGTTGTCTATATTCTTGGCGGCGCGATAGACCCAACTGCGCTCGGCCCGGTTGAACGGCAACTCCTCCCGATCCATGGCAAAGAAATACTGCCGAAAAAACTCTCCCAGGTGCTCGATCAGGTACCTGAAACGGCCGACAACCGGATAATTCCGGCGTATGGCGTGGCGTGTCTGCGTTACGTCGAGGACATACAGGACTACGACGGCGACCAGGAGGGCCAGCAACAGGAACACGAACAGGCCGGACAAGACATCCAGGACGCCTGCGACGATACGATTGAGTTGCTCGAGCATGATTCGATCCCGGACAGTTGATCCCCGCTCGCTACGGCGATCGTTCCGATGATGCTACAAAACCCGAACGAAACCGGCAACGAAACAAAAAAGCCGGCCAACGGCCGGCTTTTCGTTGCCTTCGCTCTCGCGACTACTCCGCGGTATCCGCCATGTCGACGAGTTGCACGTAGGCCATGGGCGCACTGTCCCCGGCGCGGTAACCGCACTTGAGAATGCGGGTATAGCCGCCTGGCCGATCCTGGAATCGAGGACCCAGGTCATCGAACAGCTTGCTCACCGCACCGCGATCGCGAAGCCGGGACATGGCTAGCCGCTTGTTGGCGAGAGAAGGGTTCTTCGACAGCGTGATCAGGGGCTCGACCACGCGACGCAACTCCTTCGCCTTCGGCAGCGTCGTACGAATCTGCTCGTGTTGCACCAGTGACGCCGCCATGTTGCTGAACATCGCCGATCGATGGCTCGACGTGCGGCTCAGGGAGCGACCCGATTTTCTATGTCTCATTGCGGTTAACCTCCGAGGCGCCCGATGCCGCTCTCGCTGCTCTCGCGCTGTAGCGAGGCCGGCGGCCAATTGTCCAGTTTCACACCCAGGGACAGGCCGCGATTGGCCAGCACGTCCTTGATCTCGGTCAGCGACTTCTTGCCGAGGT
>JAUIDF010000107.1 GCA_030429125.1 Gammaproteobacteria bacterium
GACACGGTGTCGGTCCGTGCCGAGCGCGAGACCATACTGTCTGCCGGCTCCATCGGTTCGCCGACACTGTTGCAGCGGTCCGGCATCGGACCCGCGGCGGTGCTGGAATCGGCGGGCGTCGAGGTCCGTCACGATCTGCCCGGTGTCGGCGAGAACCTGCAGGATCATCTCGAGGTCTACTTTCAGTATCGCTGTACCAGGCCGATCACGCTGAACAGTCGTCTCGGCCTCGTCAGCAAGGGAATGATCGGCGCACGCTGGGTCCTGTTCAAGACCGGCCTTGGCGCCACCAACCACTTCGAGTCCTGCGCCTTCATTCGCTCGAAGGCGGGTCGGCAATGGCCCGACATCCAGTACCACTTCCTGCCCGCCGCCATGCGCTACGATGGCCAGGCGGCGTTCCAGGGACACGGCTTCCAGGTGCATGTCGGACCCAACAAGCCGAACAGCCGGGGGCACGTACGGATCGTCTCGCCCGATCCTGCGGCGAAGCCCCGCATCCTGTTCAACTATCTCGAGCACGAAGAGGACCGCGCCGACTGGCGCGCCTGCATCCGCCTGACGCGAGAGATCATCGCCCAGGCCGCGTTCGACGACTACCGCGGCCCGGAGATCCAGCCCGGCGCGGACGTGACCCGCGACGAGGACATCGATGCCTGGGTGCGCGCCAACACCGAGAGCGCCTATCACCCGTCCTGCACGTGCCCCATGGGCGCCAACGACGACGCCATGGCGGTGCTCGACAGCCATTGCCGGGTGCGCGGCATCGATGCGCTGCGGGTAATCGATTCGTCCGCGTTTCCGACGATAACCAACGGCAATCTCAATGCGCCGACGATCATGCTGGCCGAGAAGGCGGCGGATCTCGTGAAGGGCGTAACGCCGCTGGCGCCCTCGGCGGCGCCCTATTTTGTCGACGCCGAGTGGCGGACGCGACAGCGGGCCGGCTCGCCGCAGCGACCCTACGTCGACTGAATCGTTGCCTGGGCCGCGCTAAAACGCGAGAGAGGATCCTGTTTAAAAAACGTCGATAAAATATTATAAATATTGGGATATTCGTCTGAAAGTATATCCGGTAGTTCGAAGAAGGCCTCGGTGAACACGGCGAAGAACTCGGCCGGCGACTCGGCCGCGTAGGGATCGATCGCGGTGTCCTCGCCGGCCTCCACGCGCGCGCTGAAATCGTCATAGGCGGCGAGGAAGTCGTCCTGCCAGCGACCGGGTTCGATCTCGGCGGGCAGCGGCGGCCGGCCGTTGGTCTGCCCGTCGGCCGAGTCGAGGGTGTGAGCGATTTCGTGGATGACGACATTGTGGCCGTCGAACTCGAGATTCTCCTCGATCTCGGACCATGCGAGCACCAGCGTGCCGTGGTCCCAGGCTTCGCCGCCGCGCTCCTCGTGGTAGTCGTGCACGACGCCGAACTCGTCGTGTTCCGACACTTCGCTGACGAACACTTCCGGGTAGACCACCAGCGACACCAGTCGGTCGTACCATCCGATGCCGAGATTGAGAATCGGCAGGCAGGCCTGCAGGGCGATAACCTGTCGCATGAACGGCGTCAGGATCAGGCCGTCGATGGACTCGAAGTTTTTCTCGGCGAGGAAGATCGACGCCAGTTGGCGAAGACGCGTCGCGTCCTCGCCGTCGATGCCATCGAGTAGCGGCAGTCGCTGCCAGGCCTCGAGCCAGGCCGCCTCGGACGTATCGGCCGATTCGAGGATGCGCCGGCGGCGCCAGTTTTTCAGCAGGCCGGGCAGGGGGCACTCCTGGACGCGGTGTCGGACCGGCTAGCATAGCGTCGCCGGCGCATCGTTGCCACGACGGTCGATCGATGGCAGCACGCGGGCCGGGTCGGTACGCGCGAAAGCGGATACCGATCCGGTGACCCTCGGCGAAGCCGCGGGTCGCCTCGTATCGAACGCCGACGCGTGGCCGGGCCGGTGCGTTGTCCGGTTACGTGTAGGAGTAGCCTCCCTCCGCCGTCGGCGCCGCCTCGCGTCCTCCGCGCGAACTCAGCTTGCGCAGCGCGACGTAGAAAATCGGCGTCAGAAACAGGCCGAAGAGGGTGACGCCGATCATGCCCGAGAAGACCGTCACGCCCATCACCCGCCGCACCTCGGCGCCGGCGCCGGTGGCGAGCACCAGCGGCACGACGGCGGCGATGAAGGTGATCGAAGTCATCACGATGGGCCGCAGGCGCAGACGGCACGCTTCCAGCGCCGCCTCGACGATGCCGCGACCCTGGTGCTCGAGTTCACGGGCAAACTCGACGATGAGAATGGCGTTCTTGCTCGCCAGTCCCATCATCACGACCAGCCCCACCTGCACGAAGATGTTGTTGTCGCCGCCGGTATACCAGACGCCCGCCAGCGACGCGAGCATGCCGAGCGGCACGATCAGGATCACCGCGAGCGGCAGCACCCAGCTCTCGTACAGTGCCGCCAGGGCCAGGAATACCAGCAGCAGGGCGAGGGGAAACACCACCAGCGCGGCGTTACCCTGGTTCACCTGCTGAAACGACAGGTCGGTCCACTCGAAGCTCATGCCACGCGGCAGTACCTGCGGTGCCAGGTTCTCCACCACTTCGATAGCCTCGGCCGAGGAGATGACGCGCGGGTCCGATTCACCGAGGATGTCCGCGGCGGGATAGCCGTTGTAGCGAATCACCGGATCGGGGCCGAACGTCTGTCCGATGTTGACCATCGAGCCGATCGGCACCATCTGGCCGGCGCTGTTGCGGGTGCGCAGTCGCGCGATGTCCTCCACGTCGTCGCGGAAGGCGGCGTCGGCCTGCGCAATGACCTGGTAGGTGCGTCCGAACCGGTTGAAGTCGTTCACGTAGCTCGAGCCGAGGTAGACCTGGAGCGCTTCGAAGATGTCGTTGATCGCCACGCCCTGGGCCTTGGCCTTGGTGCGATCCACGTTCGCCTCGAGCTGGGGCACGTTTGACTGGTAGGAACTGAACGGAAAGCCCATGCCCGGGACCTGGCTGAGCGCGCCGGAGAGGTTGTTCACCGCACCCTGCAACTCGCCGTAGCCGAGGCCGGCCCGATCCTGCACGTAGAGCGAGAACCCGGAGCCGCTGCCGATGCCGAGGATGGGCGGCGGCATGAAGGCGAACGCGAAGCCTTCCTGCAGGGTCGAGAATTTCCCCATCAGTTCGCCGGCGATGGCGGCGGCCGGTCGATGGCGATCCTCGAACGGATCGAGTCCGAAGAACACGGTACCGGTATTCGGCGTGTTGGTGAACTGCAGCGCGTTGAGACCGGGAAACGCCACTGCGCTGGCCACGCCCTCGGTGTCGAGCGCGAGCTGGCTGATCTTCTGCACCATGTCGTCGGTGCGATCCAGCGACGCGCCCTCCGGCATCTTCACGCCGCCGATCAGGTACAGCTTGTCCTGGGTCGGGATGAATCCGCCCGGTATCTCGCGAAACAGCACGGCGGTGAAGCCGAGCAGCACGAGGTACACGGCAATCATCAGGGGGGTGCGCTTCAGCGCGGGGCGACCGCCGGCGGCATAGGCGTTGGCGCCGCGGGCGAACAGCCAGTTGAACGGGCGGAACAGCCAGAATCCGAACAGCCCGGAGAGCACGCGGGTCAACAGGTCGGGCGGTGCGTCCTTGGGCTTGAGCAGCACGGCGGCCAGGGCCGGCGACAGCGTCAGCGAGTTGATAGCCGAGATGACGGTGGAGATGGCGATGGCCACCGCGAACTGACGGTAGAACTGTCCCGTCACGCCCTCGAGAAAGGCCATCGGCACGAACGCCGCGCACAGCACCATGGCGATGGCGACGATGGGGCCGCTGACCTCGCGCATGGCCTGGTGCGCGGCGGCCTTGGGCGACAGGCCCTCCTCGATGTTTCGTTCGACGTTTTCCACCACGACGATGGCATCGTCGACCACGATACCGATGGCCAGCACCAGACCGAACAGCGTCAGCGTGTTGATGGAGAAGCCGAGCAGGAGCAGCACCGCGAACGTGCCGACGATGGAAACGGGAACGGCAAGCAGCGGGATGATGGAGGCGCGCCAGGTCTGAAGGAACAGCACCACCACCAGCACCACGAGCACCACCGCCTCGAGCAGCGTGTCGATCACCGAGCGGATCGAGTCGCGCACGAACGTGGTCGGATCGTAGACCACTTCGTAGGTGATGCCCTCGGGAAACAGCGTCGACAATTCGGCCATCTTCGCGCGAATGCCATTGGACAGCTCGATGGCATTGGAACCCGGCGCCTGGAATATCGGAATGGCCACCGCCTGCTGGTTGTCGAGCAGGGAGCGCATGGCGTACTGCGACGCGCCGAGTTCGAGCCGGGCGATATCGGCCAGGCGCGTCAGTTCGCCGTCGGCGCCCGTCTTCACGACGATGTCACCGAACTCCTCCTCCGTGACCAGGCGGCCCTGCGCATTGATGGAGAGGAGGAAGTCGGAAGTGCCCGGCATGGGCGGAGCGCCCAGCTGTCCCGCCGATACCTGCAGGTTCTGCTCGCGCACCGCGGCGAGGATGTCGCCGGCCGTCAGGCCGCGCGCGGCGGCCTTCTCCGGATCGAGCCAGATGCGCATGGCGTAGTCGCCGGCGCCGAAGATGAAGACCTCGCCGACGCCGGCAACGCGCGCCAGCTCGTCCTTGATACGCAGCGTGGCGTAGTTGCCGAGGTAGGTGGTGTCGTAGCTTGCGTCCGGCGACAGCAGGTGCACGACCATGGTCAGGTCGGGCGACTGCTTCTGCACCGTGACCCCCATGCGGCGCACGTCCTCGGGCAGCCGGGCCTGCGCCTGGTTGACGCGGTTCTGCACCTGTACCTGGGCCTGGTTGATGTCCGTGCCGGGCTCGAAGGTGACCGTGGTCATGAGCACGCCGTCGCTGCCGGCGACGGACTTCATGTACATCATGTCCTCGACGCCGTTGATCGCTTCCTCGAGCGGCGTCGCCACGGTATCGGCGATGACCTTCGGGTTGGCGCCCGGATAGACGGCGCGCACCGCCACCGTGGGCGGCACCACGTCCGGATACTCGCTCACCGGCAACATCGGCACGGCGATGGCGCCGCCGACGAAGATCAGGATCGACAGGACCGCGGCGAAGATCGGGCGGTCGACGAAAAAGCGGGAGAAGTTCACGAACTCGCTCCTCCGCCCTCGGCGCCGTCGGCGTCTTCGCCGGCGGTGGCCGGCGCCGCGCCCGGCAGGGCCGGCGGATCGCCCATTTCGATCAGCCGGGGATCGACCGCCATGCCCGGGTAGTAGACCTTCTGCACGCCGTGGACGATGATCCGGTCGCCGGGGGCGAGACCCTCGGTGATGATTCGCATCCCCTCCACGGCACGCCCGAGCGTCACGTCGCGGCGCTGGGCGGTATCGCCCTCGCCGAGCACGTAGACGAATCGCCGGTCCTGGTCGGTCAGGATCGACTTGTCGTCGATCATCAGGGCGCGCTCGATCTCACGGCCCTGCACCCGCACGCGCGCGAACAACCCCGGGGTGAACACGCGGTCGGTATTGTCGAGCAGGGCACGTGCCCGGATCGTGCCGGTATCGGGATTGAGCTGGTTGTCGACGAAGTCCATGATGCCGCGATGCGGATAGCCCTGTTCGCTGGACAGGCCGACGAACACCGTGTTGCGCGCGCCGCGCCGGGCGAGGTCCTTCGAGCGCAGGTAGGCCCGCTCGTCGCTCTCGAAATAGACATGCACCGGATTGAGCGACACGACGGTGGTCAACAGCGTCGCCGCCGCTTCCACCAGGTTGCCCCGCGTGACCAGCGCACGGCCGGTGCGGCCGTCGATGGGCGAGCGGACCTCGGTGAACTCGAGGTTGAGCCTGGCGATGTCCACCGCGGCCTGGGCCGCCTGCACGGCGGCGTGCACCTGCGCCTCGTTGGCGATTTTCTGGTCGTGGATTTCCTCCGATATGGTTCTCGACGTCAGCAACTTTCGAGCCCGTTTCGCCTCGTTCTGTGCCATGGCCACCTGGGCCCGGGCACCGGCGAGTTCTGCCTCGGCGCGCGCCAGCGCGGCGAGATACGGGCGCTGGTCGATCACGAACAGCACCTCGCCTTCTTCGACCTCGCGACCCTCGGTGAAGCGTACTTCCTCGATCGCCCCCGAGACCCGGGGACGGACCTGCACGGTTTCCGCCGCCTCGACGCGACCGGTGAACTCGTGCCAGGCGTTGAGCTCGCGCACCAGCACGTCGGCCACGCTGACGGCGGGTGGAGGCGGCGCCGCGGGCGGCTCGTCGGCATTGGTGTCGCAGCCGGCCACGAACAGCGTCGTCAGCAGTGCGATGACGGGCGCCACGGCGCGGCGAACGGGAAACGGTGTGGGTGTAACAAGACTGTTCATGTGCATGTCCGGGTCGGATGTGCTCAATGGTCGAAGAACGGACGCCGGAATCGACAGCGGCCGTTTACAGGGCGCATAATGGCGATTGTCGGTGACATGAAAAGATGGTAAGGATGGAATTCATCGTTCCAAAAGCCGACACAATCCGCGAATTGCCCCAAAAAACGGGCCAATGCGGTCCGGATACATCATGACAATCGATTTCAACGACACCCTGATGTTCGTCAAGGTCGTCGAAACCGGCAGCTTCACCGCCGCCGCCAAGGCGCTGGACGTTCCCAAGGCAACCTTGAGCCGCAAGGTGAAACAGCTGGAGCAGCGCCTCGGCGTTCATCTTCTCAAGCGCACCACGCGCCGGATCGGGCTGACCGAGGCGGGCACCCTTTACTTCGAGCGCAGCGCCCGCATCGCCGGGCAGCTGAGGGATGCCGAGTCCGCGGTGTCCCAGTTCAATGCCTCGCCACGCGGTTGGCTGCGATTCACCGCGCCGTACACGCTCGGCTGCGAGTGCATCTCGCCGCTGCTGCCGGAGTTCATGGCACGTTACCCGGACCTGCGCCTGGAGATGTTCCTCACCAACGAGCGCCTGTCGCTGGTTTCCAGCGACATGGATCTCGCCTTGCGGATCGGCGACCTGCCGGACTCCACCCTGTCGGCGCGACGCCTGTCGACCATGGGCATGGAGCCGTATGCGAGCTCGGACTACCTCGCGCGTCACGGCGAACCGGCCGATCCGGGCGACCTTGCCGGGCACCGCGTGCTGGCCTTCAGTCATCACCGACACAACGGCCGCTATACCTGGTCCCTCGCGACGCAGGGCGACCACGTCGAGGTCACGGTGGATCCGGTGCTGGTCGCCAACGATCCGCCGAGCCTGTTCAACGCGGTCGTTTCCGGCGTCGGCATTGGCCTGGTGATGGATTCCTTCGGTGCTGCCGCGGCGGAGCAGGGCAGACTGCGGCGCGTGCTGGCGCCGTGGTCCGGACCCCGGGTCGAACTCAATGCCGTCTACCCGCCGGGACGCATGCGCGCGCCCAAGGTCCGCGCATTCGTGGACTTCCTGGCCGAACGGTTGCAGATGGACCAGGCCGCCGCGCGCCTGCTGTGCTTCCAGACGATGTCGTGCGGTGTCGGAGATGCCGACGCCGTTGCCGGCGACGGCCCGGGCGCATCGAATGACGCGAGCAGGGCGACGTCGACGGGAACTAGCGAACCCCGCGAAGCGGGCGATTTGAACCGACCAGCCGCCTGAGCATCACGAGGCCGAACAGGGGGCCCGGCAGCAATAGCCAGAACACGTACCGCGGGCCGAGCAGCGGCAGCAGCCGGTCGACGAGCTGGATGCTGACGATGGTGAGGGAAAAGCCGATGGCATTGGCGATCGTCAGTGCCGATCCCACCCATTCGCGCGGTGCGTGAGCGGCATTGAGCGCCGAGAGCTGCGGCGAGTCGCCGACCACCGTCACCCCCCAGGCGAGCAGGAAGGCGCAGAAGACCATCGGCGTCGCGTCGAATGCCAGCGGTGCCGCGAGGCAACACAGTGCGGATACCGACAGTTGCGCACGCGCCACGCGCGCGCTGCCGACGCGGCGCGACGCGAGTCCGCCGAGCACGCACCCCGCCGCGCCC
Source organism: Gammaproteobacteria bacterium (assembly GCA_030429125.1). Classification (GTDB taxonomy): domain Bacteria; phylum Pseudomonadota; class Gammaproteobacteria; order Arenicellales; family CAJQKF01; genus BQJD01. Next base: position 7,980 of record JAUIDF010000107.1, read on the forward strand.
ACCGCGATGAAGGCGAAGGCGCCGACGGATACGTTCCACGACATCGAATGCATGGTCGCATAGGCGGTCAGCCAGTAGGGCATGAATGCCCACAGCGCGTAGAGTTCCCACATGTGGCCGAAGTAGCCGAATGCCGAGGCACGGTAATCGCGTGATCTGAAAACGAACCGGAGCGCTCGCCGGTCGAACGTCGATCCACGCGGCAGGTGCGGACCGTCCGGTACCAGCCAGGCCATCGCCAGGCCCCCGGCGGCGGCCAGTCCCGAGACGGCATAGATCACCAGCTCCCAGGGCAGCGACGCGCCGATGCCGCGCAGCAGGTGGGGTATGGCGGTGCCGATGACCAGGGCGCCGGTCAGGTAGCCAAGCGCGCGTCCGAGGCCGTCCGCGTACCAGGACGCCGCGATCTTCATGCCGACCGGGTAGATGCCGGCGAGGAAGAAGCCGGTGACGAAGCGGGCAGCGAGAAGTGCACCCAGTGCGTCGACGCAAGTCACCAGGAGATTGGACGCGGCGCCGGCCAGCGAGCAGACTCCGAACACGCGTCGCGGTGAAAACCGGTCCGACAGCGCCAGCATGGCAAACAACAGCGTGCCGGCGACGAAGCCCAACTGGATCGCGGACGTCATATGGCCCACGCCGCGTTCCGACAGCGCCAGGTGCAACTGCAGGTCCGGCGCAACGGCGTTGCCGGCAAACCACAACGACGTTCCTGTAAACTGGGAGAGAACGATCATCGGAAGGATGTAGACCGGTCGTTTCACTGCGTTTGCGCGGCGAGGGCGATCCCCTCATGAGTCGCGCCGGGCGCGCTGTCGACGATACCTTTATCCCCGCACATGAAATCACGCACCGAGACGCCCGGCTGGCTGCGCGCCGTACCGTTGACGGCCTTCGCCATCGTCATGGGGCTGACCGGGTTCGCGATTGCCTGGATGCGCGCGTCGACGGTGTTGTCTCTGCCGGCGGTTGTCGGCGAGATCCTGCGCGCGCTGGCCATGGCCGTTTTCGCTGCCCTCATCGTCGTCTACCTGCTCAAGGTCGTACGCCATGCCGATGCCGTCGCCGCCGAGATCGACGATCCGCTGAAGCGCAATTTCCTGTCGGCCATCACCATTGGCGTGATGCTGACCAGCATCGCGCTGCTCGGGGACGCGCCGGTGATATCCTGGTACACGTGGCTGGCAGGCGCCCTCGGCCAGTTGCTGTTGACCCTGTGGGTCCTGTCGACGTGGATCGAGAACGACCGATACGAGATCGCGCATATCAATCCAACGTGGTTCATCCCGGTGGTGGGCAACATCATGGTGCCGGTGGCCGGTGTGCATCACGCGTCGGTCGAGATATCCTGGTTCTTTTTCTCGTTTGCGCTCCTGTTCTGGCTGATCCTGGCGACGATTATCTTCTATCGCATGATCTTCCACGCGCCGCTGCCCGAACGCCTGATCCCGACCCTGTTCATCCTCGTCGTACCGCCGTCACTCGGCTTCGTTTCGTACGTCGAGCTGACGGGCGAAATCGACGCCTTCGCACGGGTACTGTACTACATGGGCCTGTTCCTGGTACTGATGCTGGTCACTCGAGTGCGCCGTTTCGGCGCCTTGCCGTTCACGCTGTCCTGGTGGGCGTATTCGTTTCCCATGGCCTCGATCACCATCGCCACCCTGGTATTTTACGAGCACATGGCGTTGTCTTTTCATGCCAGCCTGTCGCTGGTCTTGCTCGCGATACTGAGTGGCGTACTGATACTGCTCGCGGTTCGCACGGTATCGCTGCTGCTACGCGGCGAGTTTCGCGACGACGATTGACGCCGTCACGGACGAATGTTGTGGGGCCACGGTGGAACCGTTAGCATTGCGGACGATTTCGAATGTCATCGACGCGTGTCAGCGCGGGCGCAACGCGACTGCGTCGGGTGAGACACACGGCGAGGTGTCGTCCCATTAACACGACCGGAGGAAGTGTCCTGCATGTCGAAGATCAATATCCAGTTCACGCGTTTTTCCGCATTCTACAGCCCGCTGATCTCGACGATTTCGGGTGGATTCCTGGCCGAGGAGGGACTCGAACCGGTGCATTCCGTGGCCCCGCCGGGGACGACGGCAATCGATGCGCTCGTCGACGGCAGCGCCCACGTGGTGCAGTCGGCGCTGTCGCAGGGGCTCACGTCGCTGTCCCGGGGCGTGACGCCCCCCGCCGTGCACTTCGCGCAGATCAACGAGATGGACGGGTTTTTCCTGACGGCGAGGCAAAGCGATCCGTCGTTTTCCTGGGACAAGCTTCGTGGCCGCGAAGTGCTGGTCGATCACGGCGGCCAACCGCTCGCGATGTTTCGCTATGCCTGTCACCGCAAGGGTATCGAGCTCGACGAGATCGACGTCGTCGATGCGGGCAATACCGCGCAGATGGACGAAGCGTTTCGCGCCGGTCGGGGTGCGTACATCCACCAGCAGGGGCCCGCGCCCCAGCAGCTCGAGCACGACGGCGTTGGTGCCGTCGTCGCCTCGGTGGGCGAGGCGATCGGTCCGTGCGGATTTTCCAGCCTCGCGGCGCTGCCCGACTGGCTCGGTACCGACATGGCCGCGGCGTTCATGCGCGCCTATCGAAAGGCGAGGCGTTATCTCAACGAGACGCCCGCTGCAGAGGTCGCCGCCGCCGAAGCGGCGTTCTTTCCCGAGATCGATCGCGACGTGCTTACCGCGACGATTGCCTTCTACCAGAAGCTCGGCTGCTGGGCGCCGCATGTCGAGATCACGCGCGAGGCCTACGAGGTCACACTCGACGTGTTCGAGTACGCCGGCCGCCTGCCGGAACGCTATCCCTACGAATCGGTCTGCGCGGCACCGCCGGCATAACCGTTTCGAAACGGGTGACGGGGTGCATGGTGAGTCCGTGAAACGGGCGGTCGTTCTGCTCAGCGGCGGGCTCGATTCCGCCACCGTGCTGGCCATCGCTCGCGGCGAGGGCTTCGAGTGCCACGCGCTGTCGTTCCGCTA
>JAUIDF010000381.1 GCA_030429125.1 Gammaproteobacteria bacterium
TGACGGCATTCTCCGCCAGCACTTTCTTCTGGTCCGCCACCTCCTTCATGAAGCGCTTCGGGTCCTTGATGTTGCCGACGCCCTTCGTGCCGCGCACCGCGACGGCCTTCAGGTTCTTGGACGCCATCACGGTGCCCACGCCGGACCGGCCGGCGGCACGATGCAGATCGTTGATGATCGCCGAGTACAGGCATCCCTGCTCCGCGGCGCGCCCCACGGCGGCAATGCGGATCTGGGGATCCTGGTGCTTCTTGTGAATCATCTCGTCCGCCGCCCACACCGACTGGCCCCACAGGTCGTCGGCGGGCAACAGCTCGGCCTTGTCGTCCTGCAGGAAGAGGTACACGGGCGTGGGCGACTTGCCCTCGAAAATGATCATGTCCCAGCCCGCGGCCTTCATTTCCGCGCCGATGAAGCCGCCCGAGTTGGAGCAGGCCACGGCGCCGGTCAGCGGGCTCTTGGTGATGACCGAATAGCGGCCGCCGGTGGATGCCATGGTACCGGTCAGCGGACCGGTCGCCATGATCAGCTTGTTGTCGGGACCGAGAGCGTCGCAGGCCGGATCGACCTCTTCCGCCAGGTAACGGGTAGCGAGGCCGCGCTGGCCGAGATACTGCTGCGCCCATTCCATGTTGAGTGGCTCGGGTTTGCAGGTGCCCTCGGTGAGATTGACTCGCAGAACGTTGGTAGTCCAGGTCATGTCAGTTCCTCCTCGGCTCAGCCGGCCGCGTGCGCATTGTTGGTGCGGGCCGCCCACTCGCGCATGCGCGACAGGCCGGTGGCGTCGGCGTCGACGTAGGTGATCGCCTCGGTGGGGCAGGCAGACGCACAGGCGGGATCGCCGCCGCACAGGTCACACTTGATGACCTTGCCGGTCGCCTGGTTGTAGTTCACGGTACCGAACGGACAGGCGATGGTGCAGACCTTGCAGCCGACGCAGACGTCCTCGATGACGTCCTTCGAACCCGTCGCCTTGTTGAGCACGATGGCATCGACCGGGCACGCGTGCATGCACCAGGCCTCGTCGCACTGGGTGCAGGTGTACGGTACGAACTGACCCTCCTCGTGAAAGGTGAATACCTTGATACGCGAGCGAGCCGGGTTGAACACCCCCTCGTTCTCGTACGAACAGGCCATCTCGCATTGCAGGCATCCCGTGCACTTGCCGGGGTCGATTACGAGGGATTTCATCATCGCCGCACATCCTCCAGTTTATTGATCAATGATCGCTTACAAATCGTAATAATTCTCAATATCAAACGCTTAGGCACATTCGACATCCTTTCGAGGCGATGATACACGCGGCCGCAATAGGCTCCAACCAGGACCGTGTGAAGGATTCGTCGCTTGACAAAAATTAAATGTCGAAGCGGTTGCCGTTCATTCCAGGAACGCGATCGGCAGCCGGCGAACACCACCTTCGTTCAGTCAGTCCGACGCTCCCCGGGCGAGCTCGATCATGGCGTCGACGATACGCGCGAGACTTGCATCGTCCACGATGTATGGCGGCATCGTATAGACGAGCCGGCCGAACGGCCGCAGCCACACGCCGAGATCCAGCAACCGCGCGGTCGCCCGGGCCATGTCCACCGGCGCCTCGAGCTCGACCACACCGATGGCGCCGAGGACACGCACGTCGCGCACGCCGGGGAGCGCACGCGCACGCTCCAGACCTTCGCGCAGCGTCGACTCGATGTTCGCCACGCGGCATTGCCAGTCGCTGCCGGTTAGCACGTCGATGCTGGCATTGGCGGCGGCGCAGGCCAGCGGGTTGCCCATGAACGTCGGCCCGTGCATGAAGACGCCCGGTTCCGAACTGCACACCGTATCGGCGACGTCGGCCGTGGCAACGGCGGCGGCCAGCGTCATGGATCCCCCGGTCAACGCCTTGCCGACACACATGATGTCCGGCGATATGCCTGCCCATTCACAGGCGAACAATTTGCCGGTGCGGCCGAACCCGGTGGCGATCTCGTCCGCGATCAGTAACAGGCCGTGCTTTTCGCACAACGTCTTCAGGGCGGCGAGGTACTCTCCGTGGTAGAAGCGCATGCCCCCTGCCCCCTGCACCACCGGCTCGACGATGACGCCGGCCAACCAGTCGGCGTTGGCGTCGAGCAGCGCCTCGGTGCGGTCGAGGTGGGAGGGATCGAACGGA
>JAUIDF010000108.1 GCA_030429125.1 Gammaproteobacteria bacterium
CGGCAACGATCCATTCGAGTTCGTCGATCAGCAGGTCGGTTGCGGCGGCGAGGTACTCGGCGCGCCGTGCGCAATGGTCGTTGGTGCAATTCGCGGTATCGAAATCCGACGCTGGCCGTTGGCCCGCGCCGGGACCGGTGCCGTTCAGGTCCTGCCCCCACAGCAGGAACTCGATGGCGTGATAACCCGTGGCGACGTTGGACTCCACCTCGTCGATCTCGTGCAACGTATCGGCCAGCAATGCCTTGTCGATGGTGCCCGCGTCAATGACCTGTCCCCCAACCGACACACTCGGGTTGGCGATCACGTTCATGGCGTAGAACGGGTTCTCGTCCGAACTCTCGCCGTAGGCCGGCGCGACGTAGTCGATCAGTCCCTCGTCGAGCGGCCACGCGTTGACCTTGCCTTCCCAGTCGTCGACGACGGCATTGCCGAAGCGATAGGCCTCGGTCTGCTGATAGGGTGCCCGCGAGGCTCGCCACGCCGCGCGCGCGGCGGCGAGGGTTTCTTCGCCGGGATTGCCGATCAATGCGTCGACCGCCGCGGACAGGTCCTTCGCCGCCGTCAACGAGTCCGTATACATGGCGTGCGCCAGGTCGGCGTAGTGATCGATCACGGCACTCTCGTCCGCGGCCAGCGCCGGGGGCACGAGTCCCATGGCGACGGCGAATGCGATGGCCTTTTTCATGACGGCAGCTCCTGTTTGTTGGGTGTTCGGCTCAAGACCTGCCGCAACCGGCAGACGCAGACGCGCCCGCGCAGCCGTGTTGGCTCCCCGCGCGGCGCGCCGGTGGAACATGTCGGGCATCCGAGGAGCCGGCGTGGCGCGATCAACGAGATGGATTGTCGATCTCGGCTGGCCCGCGGCCGGCGTCGTCGGTGTTGATCCGGGCGCTTGCCCGACCAACGTGGCTACTTGGTCAATATGAGCTTGCCCTGGCGCGTGATCTGGAGTACGTAGGTGCCCGCGCCATGCTCGATATGGACGCGCCTGCCTTCGCGAAACAGGTCTCGGCTGCGGTAGATGGGCACCTCGGGGGAACCCGCGCCCTGACCGGACCGGTCGTTGTCGGCCGTATTGCCCGAGCCGTCGTTGGCGGAGTGCAGGGACATCGACCGGGGCCGCTCAGGCGGGAATGGCGAACGCCGAAACGTGCCTGCCCCCCTGCCGTTCGAGCGCATCGACGAGATGCTGACGAACACACCTGGCGCAACTGGGGCATGAAATCGCGATGCCCAGTTCCTTGCACAGCGATTTCACCGTGGTCGCACCGGCGTCGACGGCGCCACGGATGTCCCGGTCGGTGATCGAATTGCAAATGCATACGTACATGGAGACGGCCCGGTTGGATCTTACAAAACTAAATAGGAATGATTCGTATTTTACGGACAACCCCGCGCCTGTCAACCCCGACCGGCAGGCGCGCGGAGCATCCCGCGCTTAACCCCCGGGCGCGGTTCTGCTATAGTCGACTTTCCCAATGATTTCCACTAGTTGCGCTCGATTCGCATTGGCATCGAAGCGACCGCTACCCGCCACCAGGACACGAGGCCATGAAGAGCAAGAAACCGATCATCACGCGGCTGAATGCGTCCCTCACCGACCAGCTCACCGCGATCAACCAGTTTTTCCTGCACGCCAGGATCTTTCGGAATTTCGGCTACGAGTCGCTCGACAAGGCCGAGTACGACTACTCCATCACGGCGATGAAGCTGTCTGATCGCTTGATCCAGCGCGTGCTGTTCCTCGAGGGCCTGCCCAACCTGCAGAAGCTCGGCAAGCTCAACATCGGCGAGAACGTCGCCGAATCCCTGGCCGCCGACCTCGACATGCAGAGCGGCATCCACGCCCGTCTCAAGGAGGCGATCGCCTTCATGGAGGGCGAGCGGGACTACATCTCCCGCGAGTTGCTCGAGGAGGTGCTGGAAGAAACCGAGGAACACATCGACTGGCTGGAGAGCCAGCATCACTTGATGGAGAAGCTGGGAATGGCCAACTACCTGCAACTCAAGTCGGAAAGCTGACGCTACGCGAACGAGGCATCATGAAAGGCAAGAAGAAAGTCATCGAGGCACTGCAGATGCTGCTCGCCGGCGAACTCGCCGCGCGCGACCAGTACTTCATCCACTCGCGCATGTACGACGACTGGGGTTACCGCAAGCTCTACGAACGCATCCACCACGAGATGGAGGAAGAGACCCAGCACGCCGACGCACTGATCCGGCGCATCCTCTTCCTGGAAGGCACGCCCGACCTGTCGAAGCCGGATGCGCTGCGCGTCGGCGCCGACGTGAAGGCGATGCTCGAGAACGACCTCGAGGTGGAGTACTCGGTGATCGACAACCTGCGCAAGGTCATCGCGCTGTGCGAGAAGGAAGGCGACTACCAGAGTCGCGAGATGCTGGCGAAGCTACTCGAGGATACCGAGGAGGACCATGCCTACTGGCTGGAGCAACAGCTGCGCCTGATCGACGCCATCGGCATGGAGAACTACCTGCAGAGCCAGGTATAATCGACCCGCCTTCCACCGGGGAACACCTGACCGTGCACCTCGCTTGCGTAACCATCGCCCGCTCGTGGACCGGTCTCCCGGAAGACCGGGCGATGACGCACGCCCATCCACCCCGGGTTGCACCACCGCCGACGGTCGTCGGCCCGACCGCGCCACCGCCGCCGGTTCACACCGACTGACGTCCGTCGGGCCATCCGGCCCGTCCCCGCGCATCCGCCAGCCTGGATCGCCGATCGGCGTCCGCGCCGGCGCGCGCGGATCGCCAACGAATCTCATGGTGCAATCCAATGAACATCCCGACTCACGCGTGGGCCGCCCATGGCGCCACTGCGACGTTCGTGCTGCTGTGGGGCAGCGGCGCGATCTTTACCCGGCTCGGCCTCGACCACGCCACGCCCTTCGCCTTCCTGGTGCTGCGCTTCGCGCTCGCGCTTGCCGTGCTCGCCGTGGCGGCCGCGGTGACCGGGCGACAATGGCCGGCGCCCGGCGAACGACTGCGCACCATGGCCACCGGCCTGGCCATGATCGGCGCCTACTCGATCTGCTACTTCCTCGCCATGGACCACGGCGTGACCCCCGGCGTGCTGGCCACGATCCTGGGTGTGCAGCCCATCGCCACGCTGCTCTGGCTCGAGCGGGGCTTCGCGCCGCTGCGACTCGCCGCGCTGCTGTTCGCCCTCGCCGGCCTGGTACTGGTGGTGTACCAGAACATCGGCATCGCCAACGTGTCCGTTGCCGGCATGGCCTGGGCCCTCGCCGCCCTCGCCTGCATTACCGTGGGCGCGATTCGGCAGAAAGGCGTACTCGCCGACCCGCTGCGCGTACTGCCGCTGCAGTACGCGGCGAGCCTCGGCCTGTGCCTGCTCTTCGTGCCCTTCGAGCGATTCCACTTCGAGCTGACCGTGGATTTCCTGCTGCCGCTCGCGTGGCTGGCAATCGTCATTTCCGTTGTCGCCCAGGTACTGCTGTATCGGCTCATTCGCAGCGGCAACCTGGTCAACGTCACCAGCCTGTTCTACCTCGTACCCGGCGTGACCGCGGTCATGGATTATCTCGTACTCGGCAACGTGCTCAGGCCGTTGAGCCTGCTCGGCATGGGCATGATCCTCGCCGCCCTGGCAGTCGTGTTTCGCACCGGTGGCCGCCGCTGAACGAGTCCCACGCTCCCGGGCTGCGATACAATCGCCGCCCGGGAAGCGAGCGACGGGTGTGACGATGCGCGGGGAACTCGATATCAAGAAGCTGGCGCGCGAACTCGAGCGCGCCATCCTCTCGCGTCGCAACACCCTGGCCCTGCCCAACGCGGATCTGGAGATCGGCATCAACCACCTCGCCTACATGTGTCGTTGCGTCTACAACGAACAGGTCAGCGGCCAGCTCGCCTTCCTCTGGCTCGGCTACGTGCAGGGCGTGCTGCGCACGGCCGGCGGCGCCAACGTGCGCGAACTCAAGAGCATGCTCGAACGCTCGCGCGCCGGGCACTTCGACGACGACGGACAGCCACCACCATGACGACACGCTCGGCCCGACGCCGGGGACTGGCGCTCAGGGTGCCGCCGCCACTGGTCGCGCTCACGGTCGCGGCGGCCATGTGGCTGGCCCGGGAGCAGTGGCCGGCGCTGTCCCTTTCGACGCCCGTCCTGGACGTCCTTGCGGTCCTGTCCGCCGCGGCGGGCATTGCGCTGGCGCTGGCCGGTATCGGCACGTTTCGCCGTGCCGATACGACCATCCACCCGACCCACCCGGAGCGCACCTCGACCCTGGTGACGACGGGCGTGTACCGGCTCAGCCGCAACCCGATGTATCTCGGACTCGCCCTGGTGCTGTGCGGCTGGGCGGCATGGCTGTCGAACCTCGCCGCCGCCGCCCTCGTGACGGTTTTCGTGGTCTATATGAACCGCTACCAGATCGTGCCCGAGGAACGGGCCCTGTGCGAACGGTTTGGGAATCGATACGAGGCCTACCGGGACTCGGTCCGGCGATGGCTGTGAATGCGTCCGGCGGAACCGGTAGCGGCACGCGGCCGTACGTGCGCGAGGCAGGCCCCGGCGAGCCGGGACTCCTCGATGCCTTGTGCCGGCTGCTGCTGGACTCGGTCGCGGGCGGCGCCTCGGTGGGGTTCCTTTCGTCCCTGACGGTGGAGGAAGCCGCGCGATTCTGGAGCGAAACCCTCCACGCTCTTGGCGAACGCGCGCGGCTGTGGGTGGCAAGCGTGGATGACGAGATCGTCGGCACGGTGCAAGTGGCGCGGTGTGCGAAGCCGAATGGTCGACATCGAGGCGACTTGCAGAAACTGCTGGTGCTCCGGGGACATCGCGGACACGGCATCGCCACGGCCCTGATGGACGCCGCCGAACGCGGCGCGGCCGAGTCCGGGCTGACGCTGCTCGTCCTCGATACCATCCGCGGCTGCGACGCGGAGCGGCTCTACAGGCGCCTCGGCTGGCAACGCGCCGGCGAGATCCCCGACTATGCCGGCACACCGGACGGCGTGCTGCATCCGACGGTCTACTACTACAAGAATCTCGGCACACAACCCGTCAAACCGACCGGCGACTGAGCGTCAGCTGCGGCCACAGGCGATCAGCATCAGCCGCCAGACACAGTGCTTGGATTCGCCGTCGAGGCAGGTGAAGTCCGCCGCGCACAGTTGCCGCTCGCGCAGCAGTTCGAGCAACTTGTCGCGACTGATCTCGACGCAGACCCGCTCGGGTCGAGGGCGCGAGAGCCTGGGCGCCGACGGGCTGGACGTTTGTTGTCGGGTCATGCTCCGGTTCGTCATGAGGGGTGACGGTAGGTTCTAGACAAATAAGGAAAAGCTAAAACACGCGAAAAGTCGCGTTAAATGGGCTTTTTCGGCTCTTTTAAGAGAATACTAATTTACGGATGGTTTTAGACAACTTCGCGGTTGTCGGTGGGCAATCCTCTCGGAATTGGTGGAAAAAATCGACGCGAAAATTGCCACCAACTGTGCCGAGGTTACCGGGGTGGCTCGCCTGCCGCGGTGGTAAAATGGCGGCGACCAGTTGAGGCTGGAAAGTAACCGCTCGCAGCCATTCGGTCTGCGGGTCCGCCGTGCCAGCGTTTGATCCCACCCTGGCAGTGGGTACAGACAATGAGGGGACAGGCGGCCCTCCAACTGGTCAAATCTCCCCATTCAGCACCTCGAACCTCTTGCGATCGCGCAGCGTCGCCGACTCGATCATGCCGCCGGATCGGACCGACTGCGCCACCTGGCCGGCGTCGACGTGGTTCAGCTTCACGTAGACGACGCAGAACCGGGACTCGCCGGCCACGTCCCAGGCGTACACCAGATTTTCACGCTGGGCATCCCACAGGACGGCCCGGGATCGGCGAAGGTGCCCGGGCAAGTCTAGCAGCGTCTCGTCCGGGATCGCCTTGCCGCGGCCGGCTGCCTTGGTCGGACGCACCATGTGGCGCAGCACCCTATCCGAGATCGTGACCAAGGCGGACTGAGGCGTCGGGATCGCGTCGGCATCGACCAGGTGCTCGATGATACCGTTCTCGAGGAAACCGACAGGCCGTACCTCGTTGCGCACCTGGTCCGATTCGAGGGCGGATTTCGCCCAGCGGCGAAAGCCGGGCTGCAAGAGACGCTGATACTGGTCGGCATGCTTGAGCAGCTCCGGCCGGATGTCGCGCGGCGCGGACATGACCCGCTGACCGAACGCCTGGGCCGGGCCGAGCTGCGCGGCCTTGCCGACGTTGTAGCCCCAACCGGTATCGATCCCCTCTGGTGTCGGCGGCAGCACCTCCCCGGTGCCGGTGTTGACCCTGTCAGTGTATTTGCGCGTCGGCGCGCGTTTCGCGGGAACGAGCCCCTCCCGCTCGAGCGAACGATCGCTGGCGGTGCGGACGATGCACCGGCAACCCCAGCCGTTCGGCGGGTAGTGCGTGTCCCACCAGGGATCGTCGGCCGGCAGCACGGTGTGATGCCAGGACCAGTGCATCGGCCGCACCCGTTCGTCCGCGGCGGTCTCGTAGATCAGGAACGGGCGCTTTTGCTTCACCCGCTGAATCTGCTGCCAGCGCCCCGCGGCGTAGGCGGTGCGAACGTTGGTATCGAAGATGACCCGCGTACGCCAGCCGCGCTTGCCGCGATAGGACCACCCATGCTTCTCGACCGTCTCGTCGAATCGCTTGCGGAACTCGGCAATGGTGGTGCCGTTTTCGAGCGCGTCGTCGGCCGCCGCGCGGATGTCGCCCAGAAGATCGGCCTTGGTCGCGCCGGCGACGACGAAGGCGCGCGCGTGAGCGTCTTCCTGGAGGTCGGACCAGGATTCCGTCGGCAGGTCGAGCTTGCGTCGGAAGTAGTCGATCGCCTCCGTGAACGGGACTGCGCCCAGCTTCGGCTCAGCCATCGTCCACCGCGGCCATCCCCGAAAGGGTCGAGGTGAGGCTGGCCAAACTGAGCACCTCGCCGAGGCGCTCCTCGCTCATCTCGGGATAGAGCGATGCCAGGCGGTCACGGAATTCCTCGAGCGTCTCGACCTCTCCAAGCAGCTCGCGCATCTGGTCGACCATCACCCCGACGAACTGACCGGACTGGCGGTCCGCCTGGTCCGCGAGGGCGTCGAGCGGGTCGTCCTCTGCGTTGAACTGGTGCGTCTCCCCACATCGAGGGCACCGGTCGAACGACACCGGCGATTCGTCCGGATCCGCGCTGCCAAAACCCGGCAGGACCTCCTCGTCATCGGCCGGCGGCGTGATCTGCAGGCGCTCGTAGGCCTCGGCGGCCGGGATGCGAAGGTAGCGACGTGCCCGGTCGTAGGTCTCCGCGAGCGTTTGGCTGCTCTCCGCCTCGTCGAAAAACTCCCAGATCGGTGCCGCAGTGCCGGGCGCGAAATTGAGCAGAGTGATCCACTCACACAACTCCTGCGCCGTGGCGGCGATCATCTCCCGGTCCGACTCCGAACCGGCTTCCTCCCGCTCATGGTGCACTTCGCCGAGCGCCCGGCTGCCCTTGTCCTGCACCGCGGTAGCCAGGGTCTGGCTCGTCAGGGCCTTGGACATCTCGCGATTACACAGATTGACGAAGTCCAGGTGCACCGATCGCCCCTGACCGGCGCCCTTGGCTTCGAGCAGCTCCACACTCGCGTCGGCGGGAATGGCCGCCACGGCGTCCTCGACCATCTGCGCAAGGCGATTCACCAGCGCATTGATCTCGGTCTCCTGCGTGCCCGGCGGATATTTGCCGATTGGCGTCGGAATGCCGTAGCGCTCCACGAATTTCGTGAAATATCGGAATCCCGCGTGCTTGAACGTGTACGGCCAGAAGCAGGCGCTGAACACCGCCACGCCATAGGGATTGTCGTGCTTCGGCATGTGGCGCGTGATTAGCCACTTGAACTCGCCGAGCTCCTCGCCAGGCGTGAAGTTGGCGCGCGTCTTCAGGCGCAAGTTGTTATCGGTATCGAAGTGAAACCGCCGCTGCGGCTTGTCCAGCACCATCGCGGGCACGAGGAAGCGGTCCTCGCGGCGCCACACCACCTCGTGCACCGCGAACCCGTGGAACACCGCCTGAGCGGCGTTCCAGACGAAATCCGACCACCGCGCCCACTGGCTCGGCCGCCGGTCGAAAATCTGCCGGCAGAGTTCGAACGCGGCGACGTCGGCGGGATTCTCGCCGCCGGGCTGCAGCCGCCACTCCCAGGCAAGCAGTCCCGCACGAACACTCCGCAGCTCACCCATAACGTGGGCGTCGTAGCTGATGGCGTCGTAGACCTCTTGGCCGCGGTTCAGCTTGCGCAGCACCGCATCCGGATTGGGTAGGACGTCCAGTGCCGCGTAGAAGTTCGGGTCCGTCGATCGCGTCGCGATCTCGCTGGCGAGCACGCCCTTCTGTCGGCCGGTGACCTTTCGGACCGTGTCATCCATTCGCATAGCCTCGCATGTCGATCTGCCCCGCCGCAGCGCGGGTGACGATATTGGGGAGTCCGCCCGATCGCCGCACCGCGACCACCCAGCACAGCTCCAGAGCAATGAGCAGGTCGTAGTGGTGCTGGCTCATCTTCTCCGGCCACTCCTCGAGCTGGGAGGCGAGCTGGCGGCAGTCGTGGCTGAACACAATCTTTGGATCCGCCCCGTTAATGTAGGTCTCAAGCGCGTCGATCCGCACCTCCGGCGCTACCGTGGCAGTGATGCCGACCAGCGGCAGCGGGACCTGTTCGCGCAGGCCAGCGTCGATGAACGACTGGCGCATTGCCTCGTAGGCATTGTTGTTCTCGAAGCCGATCGCCTGGCAGGCGAATTCCCGCTGCATCCAGATGAGATCGGCCTGCAGCTTGCTCATCACCCGGCGTTTCTGGCTCGCCCAGGCCACGTGCAGCCGGTTCTGCTTGCCGCACCAGTACCCGGCCACCAATCCCGAAGGATGTGCCGTGTGTCCCTGTCCCATCGAGGGATCGCAACCGCCGAACGGCGTCCACCCGGGCAGCCGTGAGACCCAGTAGCGCAGATCCGTGAACACCCGATCCTCGTCGGAGCGCGGATTCTGCTGCATCTCCGCCTCGAACGCCTTGCGGTTGCGGGTGCGCTTGAACATCAGGGTGTAGAGCGATCGCACGCCCGGCCAGCTGGTCACCGCGCCCTGGTCCATGATCTTGCGCCGCTTGGCGTAGTACCGGTATGAAGGCTTGTCCTCCTCGGCGAGAATCACGCCGCGGTCCGCCGCGGCGCGCTCCACCGCGGGATCCTCGTTGAGCATCAACTCCGCGCAGTGGTCCCACAGGTGCATGCGGTCCGGATACTTCTCGATCGCCTGGAACGTATGCACCAGGTGACCCGGCTCGCGTCCGGCACGGGTGATTGGATCGTCTTTGTTGAGCGACGTGCCGACGCCGATGAACTTGAGCGAGCCGTCCGGCGGGCCGAGATACTCGATCGCCTGCTCCAGCCAGTCCCAGCGCTTCTCGCGAATCGTCGGGCTCTTGGCCTCCTTGTCGGTGATGAGATCGTCCGCCAGAGCCAGCTTCGGGCGCTCGCTGCCGTGGAACGTGCCGCGGATCGCCTGGTCGGCGCCGTAGGGCTCCACCTTCACGCCATTGCGGGTGACGAACTCGCCCACTTTCCACACGTCGGACTTGCCGCACACCTCGGGGAAGTCGAGCGCCAGCATCGGGTTGACCGTGAGCTCGAGCTTCACCACCTCGAGCAGCTTGGTGGGCAGGCGCAGCTCGGCGCCAAGAATCACGATATAGTCAATCGCTCCCGGCTTCTCCTCGTCCCACCGTATTTCGTCGCGGACCTTCCGCTCGCGCAGCAGCGCCTGCACCGCGCACCAGACGGGCGTGATCTTCGTCGCCAGGGATGTCTTGGCCTCGCCGCGTGGCGCCCGCCACCACTCACGCAGTCCGCGAGTGTGGCGCAGGATCTGCGGAACCCGGTGGCAGAAGTGGGCTTGAAATGTCGACGGCTCGCCGCGCACGTGGTGGGGGAAGTAGGTATAGGCGAAGAACTGGTAGTCACCCCGGAGCACGCGGGCGCGGCGCGCGGCGATCGCCGCCCGGCCGCTATCGAGGTTCAGCTGGTGCGCCTCAATCTCTCGCCGCGTCGAGGCGACGAGCTTGCGGACCTCAGCGAAAAACTGCGCCTCGTTCAGCTTCATCCGCCGAACACCTCGCTCAGCTTGCGGCTGAACGGCTCCAGCATGTCCACCCACTCGGCCAGCCGATCCGGATGCTTGTCGCGGATGAACGCCGTCAGCTCCTCCATGACCTCGTAGGCCACCGACAGGCGCGACAGCTTCGGGTTTGTCTGCGTCATCGCCCGCGCCGTCTTCACGTAGGCGTCCGACAGCCGGCTGAGCGCTTCGGCCACCTCGATCGGGTTGTACTGCTGGGCGTTCTTCTCCCGCGCCTCTTCCAGCCCCTTCACTGTCGACTGGAACAGCCGCACGAAGTTCTCGAGAAAACCGGCCGACACCTCGCCGATGCCGCCCTTCACCAGCCGCGCCGCGTCCCGGGCCATGTCCCAACAGTCGCCGCGCCGCTTGTCCGCCTTCTTCCAGGAACGCGCCGTCTCGTAGCCGACGCCGGCTCGCCGGGCGGCCTCGGCCAGGGGCAAGCGCTCGTGCACGTAGGCGCCCCGAACAGCGTCGCGCACTTCCGATCCGTAAGCCATCCGCTGCTACTCCATCGCCGCCAGCAAGGCCACAACATCACGGTTATCCCACCGCGACCGGACAAGGACTCGCTGCGAAACGACATTCGCGGCATCGCGGCCGCCGGTTCCCTAAAGACGATCGTGCTGATCGGCGACACGGCCACTCCCTACGCCGGCCGACGGCAGCGTCACCTGCCTACGCATCATGCCGAGGCCAAGGTTAA
>JAUIDF010000109.1 GCA_030429125.1 Gammaproteobacteria bacterium
GCGTAGGAGTTTCCCGCGCACACGACCTTGCTCGGCGCCGGCACGGCCGGCAGCAGCCGGGCCGATTCGAACGGCCGCACCAATGGCCGGCTCGCCGATTCCAGGTAGCGCTCGCGCCGTTCTGCCAGGCTCTCGGCGAGATCCTCGAAGAATTCCATGCGCCCGTGATGCATGCGCACGAACATCGACATGTCCCGCGGCACGATGCGCTCGGCAATCTCGCGGTGATGCGGGGTTCGCTCGGCGTCCAGCAGAAACAGCGAGTAGGCTTCGCGCAGGTTCCAGATCTCGTCGCCGAGAACCAGTCCGATACATGCGCCCCCGTCGACGTAGGTCGCGATCTTCATCGATTACTCCATGCCGTGGCGAATGTGCTTCGCCGAAACGATGCGAGGGGTCGGGTGCGCCCCTCGCATCACGTTTGGGTCAACGCCGAATGAAGAGTCGCTCGGCCACCCGGTTCAGTTCGGCGAAGCGGTCCTGCGGTACCGGTCGGAACAGCGACAGGCTCGGATAGTCCGACAGCTTGTTGCTGAAGTCTCCGTCCTTGTGTCCGAAGAATCGTCCGCCCTCGACCTTGTCGAGCGCCTCGAGCACCCCGGCCTGGGTCATGTAGTCCATGAACAGGGCCGCGGCATAGGGGTGCGGCGCGCCCTTGGCAACCGAGTAGGTGATGCCGAGGCCGAACACCGGATCGGAGAACACGAAGTCGATCGGTGCGCCCTCGGCGATGAGCTTCACCGGGCGGTGGCCGCTGAAGTTCCACGCGATATCGAACTCTCCGGCGGCCAGTCCCTGCGCCAATGCCGCGGTGCTCCGGAACAGCCGGTTGTCGAGCGCCGCGAGCCGTTCAACCAGGTCCATGCCGGCTTCCTCGCCCATGACGCTGGTCAGCACATCGATGAAACTTTCCAGGTGCGTCGTGGTGCCGGCGCGACCCTGCCACTTCGGATCGGCCATCGCCTCCAGCGTCTTCGGCGCCTCGTCCGCGCTCACCCGGTCCTTGCGCCAGGCGATCGTGGTCGGCAGTAGCTCGTAGGAGATGGCGGTCCACCCATCTTCGGCGCTGCCAGCCAGGAATCGCTCGTCGAAGTGCGGCCAGCTCGTCGGCTCATAGGGCGCGATCACCTCGGGCAGGATACCCATCCATGGAATGCTCGACAGCAGCAGATCGTGCTCGACGCGACCGGTTCGATGTTCAAGCGTGGTTTTCTCGACGAGTTCGGGTTCACGCAGGCGAACGAACTCCACCTCGATACCCGGATACTTCTCGTTGAAGAGATCGATCAGTATCTCCGCGCGATCGATGCCGAGGGCGCCGTATATGACGAAGCCGCCTTCGCGCCTGGCCTCGTTCTCCATGACCTCGAGCCGTTGTTCGGGCTCGAGCGAAGCCAGGTAGCTCCAAACCTCCGCACCCTGCTCGGGCGCGTCCTGGGCCACGGCCGGAACGCCCGCCGTAACGAGTGCCGTTGCCAGAACCATGCCGACCGCGCGTCGCGAACGGCCTGCCAGGTTGCGTGAATCTCTCATTGCTCATCTCCTCGACAAGTTGCGTCGCACGAGTCGAACCCGGGCATCGCGATCCGCGCCGTGCAACTGGTGGACGATTCCGTCGGGCGGCAACGGCCATGGGCTCGCCGCGGTCGCCACGCAGTGTTCGTCGGGTGCGAAAGCCCGGGGATGCAGGACACCGGTTCCGCACACACGCCACTGGTATTCGTCGTGTGGTTCGAATATTATTTTTGGAACATCGTCTCGTTATTTGGAACGTTTGGCAATTATGCATCCGCGTACGCATCGACGCAACCACGGCATGGCGGCCGCGGCAGGCTACCGCCCAGGCGCGTGGACCGCGTTGCAGAATGCGGGACGAGGGGCGCCGGCCCCGGCCCGTTCCGAGTCAGCGCCCGGGTCGCTGACGTGACCCTGGCCGCCGACACGCGCGGCAACCTTCGTGGCATCGTGCTGATGATTCTCGCGACGGCATGCCTGACCGGCATGCACGGCCTGGTCCGCCATGCGTCGAGGGACCTGCATCCGTTCGAGATCGCCTTCTTTCGCAACCTGCTGGTGCCGCTCTACCTGCTGCCGTGGCTGATACGCGCCGGCTGGTCGAGCCTGCGGCCGCGTCGGTTCGCACCACACGCGTCGCGCGCCGCCATCGGCGTGATCGCCCTGTTGTCGTGGTTCTACGCTCTCAGCCTGCTGCCGCTGGCCGAGGCCACCGCCCTAAATTTCTCCTCGACCCTGTTCGCCACCGTCGGCGCCGCCGTGATTCTTCGCGAAGAAGTCAGACGGTATCGGTGGATAGCGGCGGTGGTCGGCTTCGCCGGCGTGGTGATCATCCTTCAGCCGGGTCGCGAAGCCGCCAGCCTGGGCGGTATTCTCGTCATCCTGTCCTCCATTTTCTGGGCGGGATCACTGCTGATGGCCAAGTCGCTGACTCGACACGACAGCACCCTCGGCATCGTGGTGTTGATGGCCGCGATGAGCGCGGGCATGTCGCTCCCGGCCGCCGTGCTGGTGTGGTCGACGCCAAGTCTCTCCCAGTTCGGCACCTTGATGGTGATCGCCCTGCTCGGAACGCTCGGCTACCTGTTCTATACCCAGGCACTTCGCGAGGCCGAAGCGGGAGTCGTCTTCCCCCTCGACTTCCTGCGCCTGTTGTGGGCGGTGCTGTTCGGTTATCTCGTGTTCGGCGAACTGCTGGACCTGTCCGGCTGGATCGGCGCGATCCTGATTGCAGGGAGCGCGGCGTACATCGGCTACAGGGAGGGAAGAACGCGGTGACGCGAGCGATTACCCATCGAGCGGTTCGGGCCAGGTCCGGTTCGAGCGCGGCCACCCGACCGAGACGATTGCGGCCTCATGCGGTCCTGCGACACCGACCCTCGACGGCCCGGGGTCGCGCATCAACGATCCGGCGTGCCCACGTAGCCGAGTTCATGCGAAAGGCGCAGACCCGCGTCGCGCACGCTCACGCCGAGTTGCTTGAGTTTCTTGATCGGCAGCCGGGAGCCCGGACCGGAAACGCCGATGGCGGCAATTACCTTGCCGTCTCCGTTCCAGACCGGCGCGCCGACACCGCGGACATTCTCACGCCATTCACCCCGGTTGATGGCGAACCCGTTTCGCCTTATCAGCTCGAGTTCGTCGCGCAGCGCGGCAGGCGACGCCACCGTGTACTGCGTAAAGTTCTCGAGCCGCGCGGCGATTCGATCGATGACGTCGTCGTCCTGGAAGGCGAGCAGCGCCTTGCCCGTGGCCGAGCAGTAGGACAGCAGCGTGCCACCGACGCGCGTGATCACCCCTACCGGGTTGGAGCTTTGCACCTGCTGAACGCACACCCCCTGGTCGTTGACGAACACTGTCAGCCGCGCGGTTTCGCCCGTCTCGGCCGTCAACGCCTCGAGGTAGGGCAGCGAGACGTCGCGGACGTCGACGCGCGACATCACCTGCAGGCCGAGTCGCCAGATCTCGAGGGAGAGCGAGTAGGTTCCATTCTCGCCGCGATTGACGTATCCGAGCTTGCGCAGCGTTTCGACCAGGCGATGCACATTGCTCTTGGTCAGCTCGAGGTCTCGCGCAAGATCGCTTATGCCTCGCGCCTCGGGACTTTGCGCGAGCGCTTCGATCAATCGAAGGGCCTTGGCGACCGTTTTATCCATGCTTCGGGTCCGTTCTTGAATCGGTGCGAAGAATACCCGCTCTCTCGATTGTCCGCGAGCCTCGCGCATTCGACCGTCGTCAGGCACCGGCATCGCCGATGCACCACCACCTGCAGGAGGACTCAGCCATGACATTCGATGTCCGGCCATTGTCGCCCGGTATCGGCGTCGAGATCGTCGGCGTCGGTATTTCGCCACTCGACGATCCCGGCGAGGTCGCGCGCCTGCGCGCGGCGTGGCTCGACAGCGGTATCCTCCTGCTGCGCAACCTCGGCGAGGTGACGCCGGCGCAGTTCATTGCCTTCGCGCGGCAGTTCGGGGAACCGGAGCACCACGACCAGGTCCAGTTCACCCTGGACGGTTATCCGACCATCGCACTGGTTTCGAACATCGAACGCGAAGGACGACCCATTGGCGCCACCAGGGCCGGGCGCAACTGGCACAGCGACTCACAGTACCTGCGCACGCCGCCGTCGGCGTCGCTCCTGTATGCGAGCGTGGTACCACCGGACGGTGGAGACACGCTGTTCGCGAACACGGTTGCCGCCCACGACGCCCTGCCCGCCGCTCGGCAACGGGCACTGCAATCCATGCGCGTGACGTACAGCCGGGTGCGGGCGTATGCCCGCTCCCATCCCGACCGTCCGCCCCTGACAGCCCGCGAGATCGCGAACCTGCCGGACGTATCCCATCCGCTCGTGCGCACGCATCCGGAGACCGGCCGTCGCGCCCTGTACGTGGGCGGCGTTCAGCACGGTCCGCGAGTGGATGGCATGGATGTCCAGGCGGGCGATGCCCTGCTGGATGAATTGCGCAGCCATGCGACACGCGACGCATTCGCATACCGGCACCGGTGGCGCGCCGGCGATCTCATCATGTGGGACAACCGCAGTACCCTGCACTGCGCCACGCCGTTCGACGAATCGCGTTTCGACCGCCTGATGCTGCGCATCCAACTCGCCGGTACCGTGCCGGCATAGAACCCGACCGACCAGGACGACAGATTACCGTGATCATCAAGAAAGCAAGCCCGGGACTCGACCAGCGCAACCAGCTCGCGGAGATACTCGGCGAGGCACACCAGGTCGTCGAATACGAGGACGGCGTGGCGCTCGCCGACCAGGTCGGCGACGCGCACGTACTGCTCGTGCGCGACGTCGCCATCGACCGTGACGTCATCGACGCCGCGCCGAACCTGCGACTGATCCAGCGGCCCGGCGATCACCTGCCGGTCGTGGACCTCGACCATGCGAAGCGGCGCGGCGTGTTCGTTTCCCGGTTTCCCTCGAAGGTACAGGGTGCGCCCGCCCGGGACGTGGCCGAACACGCCTTTCACCTGATCCTGAGCCTGGCCAAGGAGTCGTCGCGGGCGAACGAAAACCTGCGCCGCGGCGTCGTGGGCCTGCCCAAGACCCGCCGCGTTCACGGCCTGACGCTGGGCCTCGTCGGCGTCGGCAACACCGGCTCGGAACTGGCCCGTCTCGGGCGCGCGTTCGCCATGCGCGTGGTCGCCGTGAAGCGAACGAGGGACGCCGCGCTCGCCGACGAACTCGGGCTCGACTGGCTGGAGACGTTCGACTCGCTGGACCGGCTGCTCGCGGAATCGGACATCGTCTCGCTTCACCTGCCGATGATTCCCGACACGGTCGATTTCATCGGCGAAGCGGAGTTGGCGAAGATGAAGGCGGGGGCATTCCTGATCAATATCTCGCGCGCACCCATGGTCAATCGCGCCGCGCTGTTGACGGCCCTTCAGTGCGGCCACCTCGGCGGCGCGGGCCTGGACGTGTTCTGGGAAGAACCGGTGCCCGCGAACGAACCCATGCTGGAACTGCCCAACGTGGTGATTACGCCCCACATTGCCGGCGACACCCGGGAGACCGAGCGACGACTCGCCGAGCTGACCGCGGACAACGTGAACCGGCTCGCCCGCGACGAAGCGCCCGCCTGGGTGGTGGGCGTGGATGTCGACGCGGGGGAACGGTAGGCATACCGGTGGTCGCCCGCGTCGCGGGCGTCGTCCCCTCGCCAGCGCGCCGGCGTCCCGAGACAGGGGTTCGCAGGCCATCACGGCGGCGACTCCGCGTCGCACCCCCGTCCTCGCGTAGAATCGACCGCGCGGCTTCCCGCGCGACCCGCGGGAGGAGAGACGGTTGCGCACACGCATGTGCGACGGACGGGGGTCCAGATGAAAGACAACTTCGATCTCGCCACGCTTCGCGTCGTCGTGGCGGCTGCCGATCACGGCTCCATCAGCGCGGCGGGAGACCAGCTGGAGCTGGCCATCGCGGCGGCCAGCGCCCGCGTGACGGCGCTGGAGAAGTCGCTCGGGTTTCGCATCTTCGAACGCTCGCCGCGCGGCGTTCACCTGACGCCCAACGGCAGCGTGCTGGTCGAGCGCGCGCGGCGCATCATCGGCGACGCGGATCGCCTGTACGAGGACATGTACGAATATCGCCAGGGCCTGGAGGGGCATGTTCACGTCCTCGCCAACAGCTCCTCCCTGCTTCAGGTCTTGCCCGGCGTACTCAAGACGTTTGCGCAGCAGTCGCCACGCATCAGGGTGGAGGTCGAGGAGCGAGGCAGTTCGCAGACCCAGCGGTCCCTGCTCGAGGGACTTGCCGACGTCGGCGTGGTGGACGCGCCGATTCGCGTGCGCGGTATCGACCTCGAGGACTTCTTCAGCGACAACCTCGTGATCGTCGCTCACGTCGATCACCCCCTGGCGCGACGCGACGCGGTGTACTTCGATGACGTCCTCGACGAGGAGTTCATCGCCCTGATCGAATCCACGGCGCTGTCGGCGCGGCTCGCCATGTCGGCCTCGGCCGCGAACCGCACCCTGCGCATCCGCATGCGCATGCACGGGTTCGACGCCATCACCCGCATGGTCAGCGCCGGCCTCGGGGTCGGCATGCTGCCGCTACAGGCCATCAGGCCGCAGCTTTCCACGCTGCCGATCAAGGCGGTGCGCCTGCGCGATGCCTGGGCCACGCGCGTGCATCGCATCGCGACGCGCAGGAACATCCCCGTCTCCCCCGCCGCGCAGACCTTTATCGAGGCGCTGCGCACGGAGCGCCGACGCCGGAAGAAAACAGCGGACGATCAGGCCGTGTAGTCGACCGTCCGTCGACGCCGCTTCATCGCGCGTCGAGCGCCGCCATGATCTGCGCGAGCAAGCGCTCGACCCGTGCCTTGGCGCCGTCCCAGCCGCGCGTGTGGCCCTGGCGCACGATGACGATGTCGGCGCCCGGCACCACGAAGACGTACTGCCCGCCGCCGCCGTACTGGTAGAACGTGTCCGGCGGCAACGGGAAGGCGCGATTGGTATTGATCCACAACTGTCCGCCGTAGTCGGCCTCGGGCCAGGCCGGCGCCGGGGTGCGGCAGAACTCGACCCATCCACGAGGCAGCACGGGTTCACCGTTCCAGGCGCCGTCGTGCAGGAGCAGGTGGCCGAACCGGGCCCAGTCCCGCGCGGTGCCGTAATTGAACCCGGTGATGATGAATCGTCCCCAGCGGTCCGTTTCGTGTACCAGTCCGTGCATGCCGATGCGATCGAAGAGATTGACCTGGGGCCAGGTGAGCGGGTCCTCGCCGAGCGCGTTGCATACCGTGTCGTGAAAGATGGCGGACAAGGCGAGCGGGTCGCAGTTCCGGTAGCGGCCCACGGTGCCGGGCGGGTGCTCCGCAGCACGCTGCGACGCGTAGCGCGCCACGTCCACGGCGCCCGCATAGGGCAGGAAGTGGTCCGGCAGGCTACCGCCCCAAGCGGCTCGTGGTTCGTCCATGCCGGTGCACGACAGTCCGCTCGACATGTTCAGCAGGTGCCTCAGTGTGATGCCGCCGCGTGCATCGCCGGGTGCGCGCCATTCGGCGATCGGCGCCGGCTCGTCGAGCGCGAGCGCGCCGCGGCCCACCAACAGCCCGATCAGCGCCGACATCACGGTCTTGCCCATGGACCAGCTCTCCAGCGGCATGTCGGCGTTGAAGCCGGCGGCGTATCGCTCGCCGACGAGATGACCGTGATGCGCCACCAGGATGGCGGCATGATGGCCTTGCGCGTCGGCCATGGCCGCGTCCAGTACCGACGACATGCGCTGGCGTGCCCTGTCGAGTTCGTTCGCCGGCAGCGCTTGCCCGTCTCGCATTGCGTCAGGCAGCCATGAATCGCTCGGCGCCGGTCCGCGCACAACACGCACGGGCTCGAAGTACAGATGCCGGTCGCTGTCCCGCGGCAGGATGATTGCGCCCTGGTCGCCGTTGAAGCACGCGGTGCGGCGAACCTCGCCGAGACCTGCGAGCCGCGTTGCTTCAGCGTCCCAGTCCGCACTGAAACCGGGGAAGGATGTCCGGCACGCCGAGACCAGTTCGCGGACGGTGCTCGAGTTCAGTCGAACACTGACCTCGACACAGGCCGCATCGGGATCGACGCGCCAGCGGACGATTCGCGACAGCGCCGCGGGCAGCTGCGCCGTCTGCAGCGCGGTGACGGCGCTGTTGCGAAACGCTTCGTCCGGGTCGCGCCCGGATACGAACACGGCCGAACACAGCACCTTGGCAGTCGTTGCGAGCAATCGCTCGATCGGCACGATCTCCACGGTCATGTACACATTGCCTCGTCGGCGGCCGAATGCGCCCGGCGATTCATGCCTTGCCCTTGCCGCGAGACAGCGGCCGCTTTGCCAGTTCGGCGACATGGGACCGGTTGGGCAGGAAGCCGAGCCCGGGCTCCGCCGGCAGGCGCAGCACGCCGGCCTCGGGCACCGGCAGGTCGTCGAACACCTGCTCGCAGATCTTGACCGCGGCAGCGTGGTACTCCACCAGCGTGCCGTTGGCCAGGCCGGCGTGCAGGTGCATGTTGTGGTGCGGCCAGGCGCCGCCATTGGCGAACCGGGTTTCGAATGACCGCGCCATGCCGGCGATCCGCAGACACTGGGTGAACCCGCCGCTGATGCAGGCATTCGCCTGAATCACGTCCAGCGCGCCGCTGGCAAGAAATTCCCGGAACCGGCTGGCAAGACCTTCGTTCTGTCCGCCCGCCAGGGGAATAGAGGTCTTTTGCCTCAGCTTGACGAGATTGCCGACGTCGTTCTGCGATACAGGCTCCTCGAAGAAGCCAATGCCGAGTTCCTCCACGTGCCGGCACAGCAACTGGGCATGGAAGTAATCGAGACTGCAGTTGGCATCGATGTAGATCTCGACGTCGGGACCGACGGCGTCACGCACCGCGCGAATCCTCGCGACATCCTCGCGAATGACTTCGTCGAGCCCGCGCGGCTCGTCGCGTCTCTGCAGCGCATGGTGTCCGACCGTCATCTTCAATCGCGAAAAGCCACGCTTCACCCAGTCGAGCGCCGCCTCGGCAAGCGCCTCGCGGTCGAAAAAATTGAAGCCGAAGGTGACGTAGACCGGTACCGCGTCGCGCGCGCCGCCGAGCAGCCGCCAGCACGGCTCGCCCAGCGCCTGCCCGCGTATGTCCCACAACGCGAGATCCACCGCCGAGATGGCGTGACTCGCGTAGCCGGACTGTCCGCGCGGCGTGAGCAGCCAGTAGAGCGCCTCCCAGGTACGCTCGTGGCACATCGGATCCGTACCCAGCAAGTTGGGTGCGACGATGTCGTCGACGATGCTGGCGATCACCTCCTCCTCGGTGATGGCCGTCATGCCGGTGCCGGTAATACCGACGTCGGTTTCCACGTCGACGAGGCACATCGAGAGCGTCGTGGTCTTCTTGCCCACCGACGACTCGAACTCGGCCGACAGGTGTAGCGGCGTGGCCTTGATTCGCGTGATCTTCATTCAGGCTCCTGTGATGGTATGTATGCCCCGGCGGCGCGGACGACGTTTACTGGGTGAGGAAACCGCGCATCGGGTCGGTGTCGGCCTCGGGATAGGACTCGGGTTCAATCTCGATGATGACGCTCGCCGGGTCCACCGCCGGCCCGTGTTCGAGACGGTCGGTGACGAGCCTCGGCTTCATGATCAGGATGGCGATCATGAGGACTTGCAGGACGACGAAGGCAACCGCGCCGCGGTAGATCTGCTCGGTGGTGATTCGCGGCACTCTCGCGCCCGTCACCCGGTCCACGTAGTCATGACGCGGCGCCACGTTGCGCAGGAAGAACAGGGCGAAGCCGAACGGAGGCGTCAGGTACGACGTCTGCAGGTTCACCGCGATCAGTACGCCGAACCAGATGAGATCGATGCCCATGCCCTCGGCGATGGGCGCGAGAATGGGAATCGCGATGAAGGCGATCTCGAAGAAGTCGAGAAAGAACCCGAGAAAGAACACCAGCACGTTCACCGCCACCAGGAAGCCGATCTCCCCGCCCGGCAGGCGGTCGAACAGGTGCTCGACGAATGCGTGCCCGTCGGCGGCATTGAACACCAGGCTGAACACGCTGGCGCCGATGAGGATGAAGATGACGAAGCAGGTCAGCCGCGCCGTGTGCTCGAGCGCGCCGCGAAGCACCGCGATGTCGAGTCGACGCCGCAACGAGGCAAGCACCAGCGAGCCGGCCGCGCCCATGGCGCCGCCCTCGGTCGGCGTCGCCAGGCCGATGAACACGGTACCGAGCACCAGGAAGATGAGCACCAGGGGCGGCAGCAGCAGCAACGTGACCCGCATCGCCAGCGTGGAGAACAGTCCGAGGCGAAGCAGCCGATCGACGCCGATCATCACCGTGGCCGTCGCCGCGCCGGTCACCACCGAGATCACGATGTCCGCACCCGTACCCCGTGTGCCGAGGATCCCCGCGGGCGCGATCACACCCGACCACCAGGCGCCGAGGCCGGTGGCGATGGACAGGCCGACCAGCACCGCCAGCGAGCGGTAGCCGCTCGAACCGCCCGACTCGCGGTAGGTTCGGGCTTCCACCGGCAGCGCCGGCACCCATGACGGCCGCGCCACCGCCACGCCGATCACGAACAGCACGTAGATGCCGACCAGGCACAAACCGGGAATCATCGCGCCGATGAACATGTCGCCCACCGAGCGCCCGAGCTGATCCGCCAGCACGATCAGGATGATCGACGGCGGGATGATCTGCGCCAGCGAACCCGAGGCCATGATGACGCCGGTGGCGACGTGGCGGCTGTAACCGTAGCGCAGCATCACCGGCAGCGAAATGAGTCCCATGGAAATGACCGCCGCCGAGATCACGCCGGTGGTCGCG
>JAUIDF010000110.1 GCA_030429125.1 Gammaproteobacteria bacterium
GCGCCGATGCCGCTGGTGATGTGATCGTAGCCCGGCGCGATGTCCGTGGTGAGCGGCCCGAGGGTGTAGAACGGCGCCTCGTCGCAGGCGTCGAGCTGCTTGTCCATGTTGGCCTTGATCATGTGCATGGGTACGTGGCCGGGACCTTCGATCATGGACTGGACATGGTGGCGGGCGGCAATGCGATTCAACTCCCCCAGCGTTTCCAGCTCGGCGAACTGGGCGCGGTCGTTGGCGTCCGCCAGCGAGCCGGGCCGCAGGCCGTCGCCGAGCGAGAAACTCACGTCGTAGGCCTTCATGATCTCGCAGATCTCGTCGAAGCGATCAAACAGGAAGCTCTCGCGATGGTGGGCAAGACACCACTTGGCCATGATGGAACCGCCGCGCGAGACGATGCCGGTGACGCGGTCGACGGTGAGCGGGATGTAGGCCAGGCGCACGCCGGCGTGGATGGTGAAGTAGTCGACGCCCTGCTCGGCCTGCTCGATGAGCGTGTCGGCGAAGATGTCGAAGGTGAGGTCCTCGGCCACGCCGTCGACCTTCTCCAGCGCCTGGTAGATGGGCACCGTGCCCACCGGCACCGCGGCATTGCGAATGATGTAGTCGCGCGTGGTGTGGATGTGGCGGCCGGTGGACAGGTCCATGATGGTGTCCGCGCCCCAGCGCGTGGCCCACACCATTTTCTCGACTTCCTCGGCGATGGACGACGTCGTTGCCGAGTTGCCGATGTTGGCGTTGACCTTCACCAGGAAGTTGCGGCCGATGATCATCGGCTCGCTCTCGGGATGGTTGATGTTCGACGGAATGATGGCGCGGCCGCGCGCGACCTCGTCGCGGACGAATTCGGGCGTAATGACGTCGGGGATCGCGGCGCCGAAGCCCTCGCCGCGAAGGCGCTGCTGGCGGTCCTCGCGCATCCATTGGCGATGCTGTTCGAGGCGCTGGTTCTCGCGGATGGCAATGAACTCCATCTCCGGCGTGACGACGCCGTTCAGCGCGTAGTGTCGCTGGGTGACGTTGGCGCCGGCGGTGGCGCGGCGCGGTCGACGGGCCAGCCCCTCGGCGGGCCGCAGACGAGAGGAGCCTTCGCGGTAACCGTCGTCCACCGCCTGCACCGCGCGGCCGTCGTACACCTGCGTGTCGCCGCGCGCGGCAATCCACGGCGTACGCAGCGGCGGCAGGCCGCGGGTCACGTCGATGGCCGCGTCCGGATCGGTGTAGGGACCCGAGGTATCGTAGACCGTCACCGACTCGCCGTTGGTCAGCCCGATTTCCCGCATCGGTACGCGGACTCCGTCGAGGGTGCCGTCGACATAGACCTTGCGCGAGGCAGGCAGCGGCTCGCGGGTCAAGGGATCGTTGACGGGAGTATCACCCGTTGACGGGGCGTTGCTGGCTGGGGCGGTCATGGTGTCGTGGTCCTCCGCTGGGGCTGGTCGGTGGCGGAGGCGACGTCGGGCAAGCGGCCGCGGGCGACTGTCAGTCTGGCGGCCTGGCCCGTTCTCTTCCCTCCGCCGATATTACTCGGGTCAGGTTCCGCGGGTTCGGCCAATAGGGCCATCTCAGCGTCGAGGCGGATTTCACCGCCTCTCGGCACCCCGAGAGACCGCTTCAGTTTAGCGGCCCTGGCGGAGAATTCAATACGCTCCCTCGCCTCGTATCCGTCCTTCACGGGAAACCTTTCGCTCGCCTTCGCCACTTGACCTGATCCGTGAACCGGAGCGCTTTACAAGACAAGAAATGAGACATAATATCAGTCTCTCTGTAAGACATACGGCATGTGATTTTAGTTTAAATATATAAAAATTAATATTTTTTATGGAAAACACTGTAGACATGTTTAAGGACATTAACGAGACCCTGAAGGTTCGAACCCATCGATCCGGACACTTCACCTTCCAAATCGGCGTCAGCACAGAGAATCTTCAACCTTTGATCGACCGCGTTGAGGACGCACATTCTCGCTTTGTTGCCGTGCCGATGCTGCCCCAGATCGCGAGAGACCTTCAGCAGTCGGTGGTTGTTTCGAGCGTCTTCGGCACGAACACCATCGAGGGGGGGACGCTGACCGAAGAGGAAATCGACGACTTGTTCAAGAGGGCAGAGACACCCAATGTCATAAAGGAGGAAAAGGAGCGCAGGGTTCTGAATATCAGGAACGCATACGACCATGCCGAGTCGCTATCTGCGAGCCTGAAGCAGGAAAACAGGTTGACCGAAGGCCGGCATGGCGTGCCTTATCGGATCGACGAAGATCTCATCCTCACGCTGCACGAACTCATTACCAAAGACCTTACGCACCCACGAAACGTTCCCGGTGTCTACCGGGACAATCCCAAGGGCTTTCATACTCGCGTGGGTGACGCGGATCACGGTGGAACTTATACGCCACCTAAATGCATCGACGACATACGACTGCTGATCCAGGGATTGATCCAATGGATAAACAGCGACGCGATCATAGAACTGCATCCACTCATCCGCGCCCCGCTATTACACTACTATTTCGAGCGCATCCATCCGTTCTGGGACGGAAATGGCCGCGTCGGCAGGGTGCTCGAGGCGATAGTCTTGAAGTGCTCCGGCATGATGTACGCACCGTTCGGGCTGGCACGCAGTTACCTCGAGCACATCGATGAATACTTCACGGTGTTCAACACCAGTCGAAAACTGGAACAGAAGGGCGAAGCCTATCCGAACACACCGTTCGTGGAATTCTTCCTCCACCGCCTTCGGGAAGTGTTCAATCACCTGCACGACCACGTAAACCAGTTGATCGGCATCGTCCTGTTCGAAAACTCGATCAACCACTACCTGCATGAGAAAATCATCAATGCCAGGCAATACACGATCATCAACAATCTCTACTTGCGGCCGGGATCGGGTTCGCTGTCCGAGATTCAATCGAAAGCCTGGTACAAGGCCCTGTATTCGAACTTGACGAGGCGCACGCGGGACAGGGACATCCGAAAATTGATCGACCTCGGAATCATCAGGATTGACAAGGAAAATCGCGTCGAACTGATCATACCGGGCTCCTGAGAGAAGTCTGTTGGCATGCGCTTCGAAGGCTTCCCCTCGTGCACAGAGGTTTCGACAACATCCCCGAGCCGCCGCGCCGGTTGACGCTCGATTCTCTCGGCGGCCGGCGTCTGGTATACACATCGCCCATGTTCGAACACCGCGTCCGTCGTCACGATCCCCGCGCGCTTCGGGTCGCGGCCGCCGTGCTGGCGGCCGTCCTCGGCACCGGCGCGGCCGGCGCCGACACCGTGAGCGTGGCGGCGGCCGCCAACTTCGCCGCGGCGGCGCGGGAGATCGGCGCGGCCTTCACCGCTGCCGGGGGTCACGAGGTGACGTTCAGCTTCGGGTCCACGGGTCAGCTCTATGCACAGATCTCCCAGGGCGCGCCGTTCGAAGTCTTCCTCGCCGCCGACCAGGACAGGCCGGCCCGGGCCGAGCGCGATGGCCTCGCCGTGCCGGGCACGCGCTTCACCTACGCCACCGGCGCCATCGTGCTGTTCAGCGCCGATCCCGGTCTCGTCACCGGCGCGGACACCTTGCGCACGGGGCACGTCACGAAACTGGCGATCGCCAATCCCGTCACCGCGCCGTACGGGCATGCAGCCGTCGAGACGATGAAGGCGCTGGGCGTTTACGACACGCTGGCGCCGCGCATCGTGCAGGGTGGCAACGTCGTCCAGGCCTTCCAGTTCGTCGCCAGCGGCAATGCCGAAGTCGGCTTCGTCTCGCGCGCACAGCTGGTCGGCGTCGAGGGCGGATCGCGCTGGGAGGTGCCGGCCGACCTGTACCCGGCCATCGCCCAGGACGCCGTGCTACTCACCGCGGGCGCGGACAACGCGGCGGCACGCGCCTTTCTCGAATTCCTGCGCGGCGGGACGGCGCGGGAAATCATCGCGGCGTATGGCTACGACGCCGGCAACTGACCGATACTCCCGCCATGCTCGATTTCACGGACATCTGGCCCGCGGTGCGCCTGACGCTGGCACTGGCGACGGTGACGACGGCGGTGCTGCTGGTCGTGGGCACGCCACTCGCCTGGTGGCTGGCGCGCTCCAGGGCGCGCTACAAGGAGGCGGTGGCGGCGGTGGTGGCGATGCCGCTGGTGCTGCCGCCGACGGTGCTCGGCTTCTACCTGCTGATCGCGCTCGGCCCCGACGGACCCGGTGGCGCCATCGCCGGCCTGTTCGGCGGGCGCACGCTGGCCTTCACCTTCGAGGGTCTCGTCATCGGCTCGGTGATCTACTCCATGCCCTTCGTGGTGCAGCCCATCCGCAATGCCTTCGCGGCCATCGGCGACGCGCCGCTGGAGGTCGCCGCCACCCTGCGCGCCTCGCCGCGGGACACGTTCTGGCACGTCGCCGTGCCGCTGGCGCGTTCCGGGTTTCTCACCGGCGCCGTGCTCGGCTTCGCGCACACCATCGGCGAGTTCGGCGTGGTGCTGATGATCGGCGGCAACATCCCCGGCGAAACGCGGGTGCTGTCGGTCGCCATCTACGATTACGTGGAAACCCTGCAGTGGGCCAAGGCCCACCTGCTGGCGGGCGGCATGCTGGCCTTTGCCTTCTGCGTCATCCTCGCGGTGCTGCTGATCGAGAAGCGCATCGCCCGCGTGACGCCGTGAACGGCGGCGCCATTCGCGTGCGCCTCGCCGACGCCCTCGGCGAGTTTTCCCTCGAGGTCGCCTTCGAGGCACCGATGCGCGGCGTGACCGCGCTGTTCGGCCCCTCGGGGGGCGGCAAGACCAGCATCCTGCGCTGCGTGGCGGGTCTGCGCCGCGCGCGCGGGCTGGTCGACATCGGCGGCGAATGCTGGCAGGACGACGAGGCATCGCGGTTCGTCGCCCCGCACCGCCGCGCGGTCGGCTACGTGTTCCAGGACACCGGCCTGTTTCCCCACCTCGACGTCCGGGGCAACCTCGAGTTCGGCTACCGTCGCATCGCGCCGGCGGAGCGACGCGTGTCCTTCGACGAGGCAGTGGCGCTGCTCGGCGTCGAATCGCTGATGCACCGGTCCACCGACAAGCTCTCCGGCGGGCAACGGCAGCGCGTCGCCATCGCGCGCGCCCTGCTCACCAGTCCGCGCCTGCTGCTCATGGACGAACCGCTCGCCGCCCTCGACCAGGCCAGTCGCGGCGAAATCCTGCCCTACCTCGAACGCCTGCACGACGAGCTCGCCATGCCCGTGTTCTACGTCAGCCACGCCGCCGACGAAGTGGCGCGGCTCGCCGATCACCTGGTGCTGGTGGAGGACGGACGCGTGCGCGCCGCCGGCGCCTTCGACGACATCGCCTCGCGCCTGGACATCGCCCGCGAACACGGCGCGCAGGCGGATACCGTCATCGCCACCACCGTCGCCGGCCACGACGACCACTGGCACCTGACCGCGCTGTCGTTTCCCGGCGGCACCTTCCAGGTGGCTCGCCACCACCTTGCGACCGGGCACCCGGTGCGCCTGCGCGTGCTGGCGCGGGACGTGAGTCTCACGCTGGACCGCCAGGACGGCACCAGCATTCTCAACATCTTCCCGGCCACGGTCACCGCAATGGCCGACGAGGACGACGCCCAGTCACTGGTGCGCCTCGACGTCGGCGGCACCGCGCTGCTCGCCCGCGTGACGCGCAAATCGGCCCACGCGCTGGCACTGCAGCCGGGACAGCGCGTCTTCGCACAAGTGAAGGCGGTGGCACTCGTGTAGGGTGGGTGAAACCGAGCCTACGAATCGCCATCAAGGTGAGATCGTGGCATATCGTAGGTCGGGTTAACCGAAGGCGTAACCCGACGAAGGATGGGCATTCGTGCCCGCCGGCGCGTTGTCGGGTGACGCACCCGCCGTCGCGGGTACTAACCCGACCTACGGGATGCCTTATCCGAATCAATGCGATGACAGGGTCGATACACGACGAACGAGTGACGGAGAGAACATGGTTCCCAACCACATGGCCGCCGTCCAGCTTACCGGTCACGGCGGCATCGACAAGCTCGTCTACCGCGACGATGTGCCGGTACCGCGTCCGGGACCGGGCGAGGTACTGGTCAAGGTCACGGCGACGGCGAAGAACAATACCGACCGCAAGGTGCGAGAAGGGTTGTACCCGGTCGCGGACGACGCCGAGGTGACGTCGTTCGCCATCGGCGGTTCGCCGACACTGACCTTTCCGCGCATCCAGGGCGCCGACGTCGCCGGTCGCGTGGCAGCCGTGGGCGCGGGCGTCGACGGCGCGCGCATCGGCGAGCGTGGCCTGCTCGATTTCAATCTCTATGCCGACGAGCGTGGCGACATCAACCTGGCGCCGGATTACTACGGCCACGGCGCCGACGGCGGATTCGCCGAATACGTGGTGGTGCCGTCGAGCCAGTTTCACCGCGTCGACAATCCTGAGCTGGCCGACGCCGAACTCGCCGCGCTCGGCATGTGCTCGTACCAGACCGCACTGCACATGCTCAACGCCGCCTCGGTGACGGCAGGCGAGCACGTGCTGGTGACGGGTGCCAGCGGCGGCGTCGGCACGGCGCTGATCCAGCTCTGCCGCGCGCTCGGCGCGGTGCCGCACGCCGTGAGCAGCGGCGACCGGGAGGCGGTACTGCGCGGCCTCGGCGCGGCGAGCGTCATCGACCGACGCGCGGTCTCGGACTGGACCCGTGCAGTGCACGAGGCCACGGGCGGCGTCGTCATCGACGCGGTCATGGACCTCGTCGGCGGCGCGTTGACCAATCCGCTCATCGACGTGATGACCGCACGTATGGGCGAACGCCGCACCTGTCCGCGGCTGTCCATTGCCGGCGCCAGCGCCGGCAACGTCACCGAGATGCTCTGGACGCGGATATACCTCTACCAGGTGCAAATATTCGGCGTCTCGCACGGCACCCGGGCGGAGGCGGCGCAGCTCGTCGGGTGGATTCGCGACGGCACGCTCAGGCCCGTGCTTCACGGAACGTTCCGTCTCTCCGACATACACCGCGCGGAGCGTTACTTCGTCGACCGGGGCACCGACTTCGTCGGCAAGATCGTCATTGTCCCGGACGTGGAATGGGACCGGCACGGCGCCCGCTTCTCCCTGTGAGAAGCGCGCGGGACCGTTATCCCGAGGTGCCGGTCACCGGGCGCGCACCAAGCACCCCGGTAAACGATTCGCGCGCCATCGGCCGGTTCACGAAGTAGCCCTGGATCGCGTCGCAGCCGCAGTCGCGCAGCAGCCGGGCCTGCTCGGCCGTCTCCACGCCCTCGGCCACCACGGTAAGGCGCAGGCTCTTGCCCACCGCGATGATCGCCTCGATCAGGGACCGGTCCTCCGCGCTGCTGGTCACGTCGCGAACGAAGGAGCGGTCGATCTTGAACGTGTCCAGGGGAAACAGCTTGAGCGTCGACAGCGACGAATAGCCGGTACCGAAATCGTCGATGGCGATTTTCACGCCCATCGCCTTGAGTTCCTTCAGCACCCTCACCGCCTGCCCGACATCCTGCATCACCATGCTCTCGGTAATCTCGAGTTCCAGCATCGACGCCTCCATGCCGCTCGACTCGAGGGCGCCCTTGACGTCCTCGAGCAGTCCGCGGTCGAGGAACTGGCGCGCGGACAGGTTCACCGCCATGCAGATCGGTGCGAAGCCCTCGTTGATCCAGGCAACGTTCTGCTCGCACGCCTTCTGCAACACCCAGCGGCCGATGGGCACGATCAGTCCGCTCTCCTCGGCCAGCGAGATGAACCGCATGGGATACACCAGGCCGAGATCGGGGTGACGCCACCGCAGCAGCGCCTCGACGCCGACGATGGCGCCCGAGGCGACGTCCTGCTTGCCCTGGAAGAACAGGCACAACTCGTCGCGCTCCAGCGCGTTGCGAAGACTCGATTCCAGCGACAACCGTGCGAGCGAGTCACTGCTCAATCCGCTGGAGTAGAACTGGAAGTTGTTCTTGCCCTGCTCCTTGGCGTGGCGCATGGCGGCGTCGGCGTTCTTGAACAGGGTCTGTTCGTCCTCGCCGTCGCCCGGGAACAGGGTGACGCCGATACTGACCGAGACGCGGAATTCCTGGTCCGCGAGCGCCATGGGCCGTCCGAGGACCGACAGCAGCCGATCGAGCACGGGAACGATCTCCTCGGCCATGCGCACGCCCGGCAGCAGCACCACGAACTCGTCGCCACCGAGTCGCGCGACGATGTCCTCGGCATCGAGCGCGCCGCGAAGACGCCGGCCGACTTCGCGCAGCAACGCATCGCCGGCGTCATGCCCCAGCGAATCGTTGATGTTCTTGAACCGGTCGACGTCGAGGAACATCAGCGCGAGACCGGTATCTTCGAGCCGGGCCTCGTGCATCTTTGCCGACAGGCTGCGACTGAACAGCGCGCGATTGGGCAGGTCCGTCAGGTTGTCGTGGTAGGCGAGGTACTCCACCCGTCGCGCGTGTTCGACGCGTTCGTTCATCGCCCGCTCGCGGGTGCGCTGAAGCTGCCAGCTCACCCAGGCGAGAATGGCGATGACGCCGAGCAGGATGGCGCTGGCAAGCGCCGCGCGCTCGATGTAGGTCGTAACGCGCCGCCTGGCCGGCGCCAGGTGTTCGGCCTCGGACAGTCCGACGACGATGGCGAGCGGAAACTCGAACAGTTTGCGTGACACCGTGAACCGGGACACGTCGTCCCAGGCATTGCGCTCGAGCACCGCGCCTGCGTCGGCGTCGTCTTCCGCCGGCAGCAGCGTCGCGTAGTCGATGTGCTCTCCGGCAGACACGACGTTGCCGGTACGCCGTGCGCGAAACACGCCGTCCACGCCAATGATGCCGAGCACGCTGCCGTCGCCGAGGACGCCGAACTCGTAGCCGCTGACGAAGTAACCCGCGTGCACCGACAGCGTGACGACGCCAGCCAGCTCGCCGCTGTCGCCCCGGTGCGCACGACCAAAATGCAGCCGCCATTCGCCGGTCACGTCGGCGAATCGCGGCAGTCCGACCGCCATGCCCCCGGACGCCGCGACCAGCTGCAGGAACGCGGCATCGGGATGACCCGCCGTGTTGGCCGGATGGGTGGTGGCGAGCAGGGTGCCGCGCGGATCGAGCACGTTCACCGTGAACAGCAGTTCCGGCGGCAGCAGTTCGTTGTCGCGAAGATCGGCGAGCACCCGACCCGGTGCGGCGCTCGATAGGCTGTAACCGACCAGCTTCAGCGTATGATCGATCTCGCGGAGCGCGCGCACGACCTGGGCTTCGTATGTATCCGCGACGTCCCCAGCGAGACTCTTGCCGGCACGCGCGGTCGCCGCGGTCTCGCGGTTGGCGAGGTTGATGGTCGTGGTCCAGATCAGTACCAGGACGGCGAGCGCAATCAACGAGAACAGGAACGGCGGATCGGTGAGCCGTGCGCGCCAGTTTCGCTGTTCCCCGCCTGAGGTCGTCATCCTGGATTGAAGACCCGGACAGCCGGGCTACTCGATCGGAAGGACCTTGAGCGGTCGATTGACGACGGCCGGGTCGAGATATCCGATGGTATGGGGATTCGTGGCAATGAAGGCCGCGAGGGTGTCGCCATCCGCCAACGTGCGCGGCGGCTGGCCGCGGCCGGTAAATATCAGCTTGGACCAGTGCGCCTTGATCTGGGCGGGTGTTCGGCCGAGGTATTTTTCGTAGAACTCCGTGTGTGCGGCGGACACGTCGGTCTGGTCGATCGGCACCACCGACGTACCGTCGGGCAGGCGGTTGATGCGGCCGAGGTAGATATCGGCAAGCTGCGAACGCGTGAGGGACATCAGCGGACTGTCGGGCGCCACGACGACGACGACGTCCGCGTGCGCGGTACACAATACCGCGCCGAGTATTGCCATCCCGATCGCCGCTGTCCGCGTTGCTTTCAACCTCCGCTCCTCAGAACACGAAATCGACGACGGCGCTGATGATCGACACGTTGCCGCCGCGGCTGAATCCGGGCTGCTCGTTGATCAGCACGCCGGGGGAGCCATCGTCGAGATCGAGGTAGTCGTACTGCAACTTGAACGACAGGTTTCGCGCGAAGTCCCAGCGCAGCCCCAGCGACAGGCTTTTCTGCGCCGGCGCCACGCCGAGCACGGCGTTCAGGCCCGCGTTCAATGCCGAGGCACGCGCCGCCACCGGCGCCGGCAGTCCGGTCAGCGGCAAGCCGGGATCGAAGCGATTGCTGTCCGACTCGATGCGGGCAATGGTCGCATACGGCGTGAACCGGCCCACTCGAACGCCCCCGGTCAGGTACCAGCCGTTGCGGTCGCCGATGATGGTGCTGCTCTCCAGTCGCGCGGCCTCGGTACGAAGGAACCAGCCGCCGGGATCGTAGCGAAGGCCCAGGCCGTAGAAGTCAATCCGCTCGTCGTCGAACTCGTAGCGATCGGCGATGGCGGCGCCGGCCGGACCAAAGGCGCGGAAGCCGGACAGCAGCGGATCGAAACTCTCGACCGTGATGTCGGCTCGAAGGTAGCTGACGTGGGCCGCGAAGTGGCCGCTCTCGGTCGACGCCGACACGCCCCAGAGATCGCGTGCGCGGGAAACGGTGCCGTCCGGCAGATCGATATCGATCTGGCCGTGGTTGATCCTGATCGTGTTGATGAAATCACCGGCGCGAAAGTCGAACCCCGCATCGATGCCGTCGCTGTTGGTCACGGGAACGAGGTTATAGACTTCCACCGGCGGACGAACCCATGGCAGTGCATAGCCGACCTTGCGGTACTCGGACGCCATGACGCCGGGCAGGACGGTGCGGCCGACGCGAACGTAACTGTCCGACGTGATCTCGTAACGCAGATTCGCCCATTCGACCTTCGGCGAGAAAGTATCGTCGTGCTGTTC
>JAUIDF010000382.1 GCA_030429125.1 Gammaproteobacteria bacterium
ATTCGCCTGGGTATTGGGCGCGGCGCCGAACGCGGTGGCGCTGCCCGAGAAGATCTTGCTGCGGGTGGCGAGTTGCACGTGCACCTCGAGTCCGATGACGCTCTCCCAGCTCATGCGAAGGCTCCCGGAATCTGGCGATGAAAGTCGGTGGACGACTGGTACTGGTGGGCGACGTTCAACAGCCGCGCCTCGCCGAGGTAGGGGCCGATGAGCTGCATGCCCACCGGCAGGCCGACGCGGTCGAAGCCGACCGGCAGCGAGACGCCGGGCAGCCCCGCCAGGTTGACGGTATTGGTGTAGATGTCGTTCAGGTACATGGACACCGGGTCGTCGGTCTTCTCGCCGAGGCCGAAGGCGGTGGTCGGCGTGGTCGGGCCCGCCACCACGTCGCACGCGGCGAACGCCTTCTCGAAGTCGGCGGCGATCAACCGGCGGATCTTCTGCGCCTTGAGATAGTAGGCGTCGTAGTAACCCGAGGACAGGGCATAAGTGCCGATCATGATGCGGCGCTTGACCTCGTCGCCGAAGCCCTCGGCGCGGCTGCGCTCGTACAGATCGGCGAGATCGACCGGATTCTCGCAGCGGTAGCCGTAGCGCACGCCGTCGAAGCGGGCCAGGTTCGACGAGGCCTCGGCCGGTGCGATGACGTAGTAGCAGGGGATGCCGGCGGCCATGTTGGGCAGCGACACTTCCACGGTGCTGGCACCCAGCTCGCACAGCCGCGCGATGGCCGCCTGCACCGCGGTCGCCACTTCGTCGTCGACGCCGGCGTCGAAGAACTCGCGCGGCAGACCGATCTTCAATCCGCGCAGGCTGTCGCCGAGCGAGGACACGGTGGGATCGAGCGCCTTGTCGAGGGAGGTCGAGTCGCGCGGGTCGAAGCCCGACATGGCGTCGAGCAGGGCGGCAGCATCCTCGGCGCTCTGCGCCAACGGGCCAGCCTGGTCGAGCGACGAGGCGAAGGCGACGATGCCGTAGCGCGAGACGCGGCCGTAACTCGGTTTCAGGCCGGTCAGGCCGCAGAACGCGGCCGGCTGGCGGATGGAACCGCCGGTGTCGGTGCCGGTCGCCGCCGGCGCCAGGCGCGCGGACACGGCGGCGGCCGAGCCGCCCGAGCTGCCGCCCGGTACCCGGTCCGTGCTCCACGGGTTGCGCACCGCGCCGTACCATGACGTCTCGTTGGACGAGCCCATGGCGAACTCGTCCATGTTGGTCTTGCCGAGCGTGACCGTGCCCGCGGCCGCCAGTCGTTCGACCACGGTGGCGTCGTAGGGCGCGGTGAAGTTGTCGAGCATGCGCGACCCGCAACTGGTTCTCATGCCGCGGGTGCAGAAAATGTCCTTGTGCACGATGGGCACGCCGCACAATGGCGGCGGGTCGTCGTCGGCGAGTCGCTCGTCCGCGGCGCGCGCCTGGGCGCGCGCGCCCTCGGCATCCACGGTGATGAAGGCGTTCAGGCCGTTGGCCGCTTCGATGCGCGCGAGAAAATGCTCGGTCAGTTCCAACGCCGAAATGTCGCGGGCGCGCAGCATGGCGGCCAGCTCGGTCAGACTGTGTCGGTGGGGCATGGTATGAGAAAACGTACGAAAAGGTCGGGCGCG
Source organism: Gammaproteobacteria bacterium (assembly GCA_030429125.1). Taxonomy (GTDB): domain Bacteria; phylum Pseudomonadota; class Gammaproteobacteria; order Arenicellales; family CAJQKF01; genus BQJD01. The sequence goes on from JAUIDF010000382.1 coordinate 1,602, forward strand.
CCGCTTACTCGATGACGCGGGGTACGAGGTAAAGACCCTGTTCCGAGGCCGGCGCGATGTCGAGAAAGTCCTGCCGGCGATCGGTCTCGGTCACGTCGTCCGCGCGCAGGCGAAGCGCTACGTCCTGGGGGTGGGCCATGGGTTCCACGGCGTCGGTATCGACGCCGTTCATTTCCTCGACCAGGTCGAGAATGCGCGAGAGATTGGCGGCATAGCCGTCGAACTCGGAGTCGTCGATGCGCAGCCGCGCCAGCGTCGCGATGCCCTGGACGTCTTCTTTACTGATGCTCATGGGGTCGTCTGGCTCATTGGAAGGCACCGGCCGCGTGCGGCCAGCGTCGGTACCGAAACACTTGCGCGGCAAACTCGGGCAGCGGCGCGCAGGCTAACGTGATATTCTAACGCGTCTCGCGCAGCGTTACCTGCCTGGCCGGGGATTTCCCCTCCGGTCGCGCCGGCGCAACCGATCCCTCCCGGCTGCGGTTTTTTTCATTGAACCGCCTCCACCGGCTTGCTAAATTACCGCGATTTTAAGCTCTTACACGCCC
>JAUIDF010000111.1 GCA_030429125.1 Gammaproteobacteria bacterium
CTCAATGACCAGGGAAGGACCCGCATGATGCAGGCACACCGACGTCGCGAAGAGATCCTGCGCATGGTGCGCGCCAGTGGCGACTGCTCCATCATGGAGTTGGCCAACGCGCTGGACGTCTCGGACGAGACCATTCGCCGCACGATTCGACCCCTCATCGACGAGGGTCTCATCGAGAAGGTTCACGGCGGCATCGTGCTCGCCGAACACAAGCGGCAGGAACCCCCGTTCCAGCGTCGCATGCAGGAGCATACCAGCGAGAAGAAGGCGATCGCCGAGCTCGTCGCCGGCATCGTCGGGTCGGGCGACTCCATCATCATGGATACCGGTTCCACCAACGCCTACGTGGCGCGCGCGCTTCGCCGACACGACAACCTGTCGGTGGTGACGAATTGCACCGAGATCGCACGCACCCTGGCGCCGGTTGGCGGCAATCGCGTCCACATCTCCGGCGGCGAACTGCGCGCCGACGATTCCGCCGTGTTCGGGCCGACTTCGATCGAGTTCGTACGCCAGTTCCACGTACGCTACGCCATCCTGTCCATCGGCGCGATCACCGACGACGGCGAGTTCATGGACTTTCATCTCGAGGAAGCGGAGTTCTCGCGCACCGTCATCGGGCAGGCGCAACAAACCATCGTCGTCGCCGATTACTCCAAGTTCGGATCCCGCGCCTTCGTGCGTATCTGCGATCCCTCCCAGGTCGATGTGCTCGTTTGCGACCGTACGCCGCCGGCATCGCTGGCCGGCGTGCTGGCCGAGGCCGGTATCGTCGTCGTCACGCCCGCCACGTAGTCATCCCTCGTCGTTGCGCCGCCAGGCACCGGCCGACGGCATGAGCCACGCGGTTGCCACCACGGGAATACCCGGGTCTAATACGGCGGCTACAGGTTCAATCAGACCAGGGAATATCGATGATGTACCGCTACCTTCTCGCGCCGGCCGTTTTCGCATGGAGTCTCGCCGCAAGTGCCGCCGGAAACTCCGTGTCGACCGCTTCACCGCTGCCATGGGGACCAGCACCCGCTGACGCGGAGTCGAGTGCAAGCGTCGATGCCTTCCAGTTCACCTCGCGCGCGCGACGCGACGAATCCGACGAAGTGGTGATCGTCGGATTTCACCAACCAGTGGGCGAAGGGATGCTGCGCCTCGGCACCGCGTGGTCCGGCGACGATCGGCGCGCCGATCTCGGGTTCGCAGGGGAACGGTTGTCCTTCAACCTGTTCAGTGGCCGCGCGAACACCTACAGCCGCCTCGACCCCGGCGCGCTGCAGGTCGACCCGTTCTTCTTTCACGGCGGATCGCGCGACGACTTCGATTACCGCGGCGCCGCGGCGGACGTGGCCATCGGACGCGCAGTCAGCCTGCAATTCGCCCTCGCCGAGATCGAGGCCGACCGGCTCGACGACCGCCGTACCGTCTACGCGGGCTTCAGCGCGAGCCGCATCGCCGGCGGCGTGTTCCAGGTCGCACGCGAAGACGACGCGACCGCGCAGGGCGTCATGCTGTCGTGGTCGTCGCCCGCCGGCGTCACGTCATTTCGCCAGGTGGATCACGAGTCGGGGGCCCGCTACCGCGCCATCGGCTTCGACCACGCCACCGGCCGGGGCCGGCACGTCGGTGTAACGTTTCGTTCTGGACGCAATCCGCTTTACCCCTCTGGCGACGAATCGCGCCTCCTGTTCCACGTCTCGGGCACGCTCGGCGCACCACCACCCGGCGCCCTGGCTGCCGCCGAGCAGGTGGAGAACGGTACGCAGACGACCAACGGAGACCAGGAGCAGGCCCGCTCCGGCAAGGCGCGCAACCTCGCCCTGCTCGGCGGTGCGCTGGTGGGCATCGGCGTGGCCGCCAGCTCCGGCAGCGACGACAAGGACGAGCGCATTCGCATCAACGGCAGAAACAACGCGGCACGCCATGTGCTCAATCGCATCAACCCGGTCTCGGTCAGGCAGAACCGCGAACACGGCGGCTGGATCTATCGAAACGCCGATGGCACGTTTGGCTACACGGAGCCGGTCGCCGGCTCGGTGGCGAGCGTCGACATCGGTCAGAAGACGGTCGTGCCGGGCGGCACCGTTGCCAGCGCCAGCTACCATACCCACGGCGGGCCCGACCCGCGCTTCGACAACGAGAACTTCTCACCCTCCGACGTGTTCTCGGACGTCATTCAACAGGTGGACGGCTACCTCGGCACCCCGGCGGGCTTCATGAAATTGCACGACTTTCGAACCGGGAGAATCTCGGTGCTCGGGAGAATCAACAATTGAGGCGTGGCAATCGGCGAATTCCTCGTTGCCTGCTGACGCTTGTCGTCGCGACGTCCGCCGGCGCCCATGCCGGAGGCGATTCAGATGAAGCCGTTGCCCTGCGATGGGTCGGTGCGTTACCGCGACACGGCATCTACACCGACGCCTACGCACCGCACGATCCGCCATCACCGATGACGATGGAAGGCCAGGCACGCATGCTGCCGGTCGCGCTGCTCGATTACTATGACCGCGCGTGGGAGACGTTTCTCGAACAGGAAGGACTTACCGACGCGCAACGGCAGGCACGGCACTACAAGGTCGGGCATACCATCGAGGGCGACACGCTCATCGTCGTGATCCAGGGCCTGCGGCTGCCGCGCATCGTCGACGGACGCCCCGACGGCATGATTCGCGTCGCGGTGGGTCCGTCCATGCGCCTGCGCTTCGACCTCAAGGAAGATCGACTCATCGGCACCCGGTTGCTGCGTTGATATTGGCGAGCGAACAGACGTGACAGCGGGCCGCCGCCGGGAAGTCGCCGGGGCCGGCCATGTCGTCATCGTCGGCGGCGGCGTCATCGGCGCCGCCACGGCATGCTTCCTCGTCAACCACGACGACTTCGATGGCTCGGTCACGGTGGTCGAGCGCGATCCGACCTACGCCGAGGCATCCACGACGCGCTCGGTAGGCGGTATTCGCCACCAGTTCTCGACGCCGATCAACGTTCGCATCTCGCAGTTCGCCACCGAGTTCGTGCGTGAGCCGGCACGGTACGTTCGCACCCGGTGCGACACCGCCGCGCTTGCCTTCGTCGAGAATGGCTACCTCATGCTGGCGAGCCCGGCGGGCGCCGAGACGCTCGCCCGCAACGTCGCGCTTCAGCGCGGACTCGGTGCCGATGTCGAACTGATGAGCGCGGCCACGTTGAGACGGCGATTTCCCTGGCTCGATACCGCGGATATTTCCCATGGCGCACACGGACGCCGGGGCGAGGGCTGGATAGACCCTCACGCCCTGCTTACGCTGTTCCGCGATGCCGCCCTCGCTGGCGGCGCGCGGTTCGAGAAGGGCGAGGTCACCGGCGTCGAACGGCGCGACGCGCGGGTCGTCGCCGTGAAACTGGCAGACGGTTCGGACCGCCCCGGTGACGTGTTCGTCAACGCTGCCGGACCCGCCGCCGCCGCGCTATGCCGACTGGCCGACTGCACCGCGCCGCCGGTGGCGCGACGCAAGCGCCAGGTCTTCGTGTTCCATTGCCACACCGCCATCGAACGCTGCCCGCTGGTGGTCGATCCGTGCGGCGTCTACTTCCGTCCCGAGAGCGGGCGGTTCATCTGCGGCCTCTCGCCGGCAGCCGACGAAGATCCGGACTGCGACGACTTCGACGTCGACCACGACTGGTTCGAGTCGCGCATCTGGCCGGCGCTCGCGCGCCGCGTACCCGCGTTTGAAGCCATACGCGTCACCGGCGCCTGGGCGGGGCATTATGCCGTGAACACGTTCGACCACAACGCCATCGTGGGGCGCCACCCGGAAGTGGAAAACTTGTACCTCGCCAATGGATTTTCCGGGCATGGACTGCAACAATCCCCGGCCGTGGGTCGTGCGCTCGCCGAACTGATCGTCGACGGCCGATACATGACCCTGGACTTGTCGGAATTCTCGCCCGGGCGAATTGCAGGTCGATTGCCGCTCGTCGAGAAAAACGTCGTATGAACCCGTCCGGGCTCCGCCACGGGCGCGGACCCCGGCCACCATGTACATGGATACCCCGACCATGACGACCCTGATCTGGCTGCGGGCCGAAACCAAGTCCGGCGAGCACCGCGCACCGTTGACACCGTCGGACGCGGCAAAGCTCGTCGAAGCGGGATTCGACATTCGCGTCGAGGAGTCCGAACGGCGCGTCTTCGACGATGCCGCCTACGCCACCGCCGGCTGCCGGCTGGTCGACGCGGGCAGCTGGATCGGAGCGCCGGCCGAGGCCTTCGTGCTCGGCATCAAGGAACTGCCTGAGGACGGCACACCGCTGTCTCATCGACACATCTACTTCGGCCATGCCTACAAGGGGCAGGCCGGCGCACGCGACCTGATCGGTCGATTCATCGCCGGCGGCGGCACGCTGCTCGATCTCGAATTCCTGACCGACTCGGAAAACCGTCGACTCGCGGCCTTCGGCTACTGGGCCGGGTTTGCCGGCGCCGCCCTCGGCGTGCGTCTTTGGGCCGGCCGCCAGCGCGAAGGCGCGGACTTCGCCCTCTCCCCGCAAAAGGCCGCCGCCGACCAGCAGGAACTGGTTGCCGCCATCCGCAACCGTCTCGACCTGATCCCCGAACCGAAGTCGCGTGCACCGCGGGCGGTGGTGATCGGCGCCCTCGGCCGATGCGGTCGCGGCGCGGTCGCCCTGTTCGAGGCGCTCGGGCTCGATGTCGACCGTTGGGACATGGAGGAGACGAGCGCCGGCGGACCGTTCGAGGCGCTGCTGGATTACGACCTGCTGGTGAACACCGTGCTGCTGGGCAAGCCCATGCCGCCATTCCTGACCGACCGGGAAATCACGCGTCCCGGCCGCCGCCTGTCCGTCGTCGCCGACGTGAGTTGCGACCCCGGCAATCCCGGCAACCCCCTGCCGTTCTACGATCGCGTCACCACGTTTTCCGAACCTGCGCTTCGCATCGCACAGGGCGACAACCCGCTCGACGTCATCGCCGTGGATCACCTGCCCTCACTGCTACCGCGCGAGAGCAGCATCGATTTCAGCAACCAGCTCGTCCCCCTGCTCGCGGCGCTACCCGACATGGCCGGCGCCTGGCGCCGTTGCGCCGAGCACTTCACACGCCATGCCCAGGCGTACACGGCGAATCGCTGACGAAAGACCGGCCGGATCAGGCTGAAAAGGCCGCCTCGTATCCGGTGTACTTGCGCACGTTGATGACGCCGGTATCGAGAATCAGGTACTGCCCCTTGATACCGAGCAACGTCCCGCGCACTTCCCGCGTCTTCCCGGCATCGATGGAACGGATCGTGCGGGGGTACTCGACGACCGGGTAGTTGAACTCGTACACGCGCCGGTCGCACGAAACGGCGACGCTGTGGGCACCGCTTTGCCGGCGGAGCGTTTCGATATCGAGATGATTCGTCGCGCAAATGCGCTGCCAGCAGGCGTCGAGATCGATGGCCTCGACCTCGTTGCGCAGCATGGCGCGCCAGTCGGTGCGGTCATTCATGAATTTCCTGACGAGGGCCTCGACGAGCCCGCTGTGATACCGACTCGATACCTCGAACAGCACCCGGGCCTGGATCGCACCCTGGTCGATCCAGCGCGTCGGCACCTGGCTCGCGCGGGTGATGCCGATCTTCGGACCGGAGGAGTTGGCGATGTAGACGACATGAGGCTGCATGCAATGGCTTTCACCCCATGACGGCTCGCGACAGGTTCCGTCGTGGAAGTGGCAGAGCTCGGGTTGCATGATGCAACGATCGCAGGCGGCTTTCGATCTGAAGCACGCGAAGCAGTAACCCTGGTTGAAACTCTTGCGAGTACTCCGGCCGCAGCCGATGCAGCGGATCGCGCCGGAGAGTACGAGTTCGACCTCACGCCCCAGCAGCTCGTTCAACGAGACGCCGCTCCCGCCGATACGAAGCGAGTAATCCACCGGGTCAAGGTGGCGGACAGCCATTTTCGCCAGTGTGCCGCAATGTCGCATGTTCCGGGGGTGCTCGCTTACCAGGGGCGACGAAATTGTATATCCTTTGGCAAAAATTCTGATTCCGAGGCGACGACCATGCAGGATATCAACAGCCAGGCCGAATTATATCGGCAGCTCATCACCGGTGTCGGCGAAGACGTGTCGCGAGACGGATTGCGCGGCACGCCGCTGCGTGCGGCTCGCGCGTTCGAGTTCCTGACGCGGGGCTATTCCCAGACACTGGACGAGGTGGTGAACGGCGCCGTCTTCGATTCGAGCAATGACGAGATGGTGATCGTCCAGGACATCGAGGTCTATTCCCTGTGCGAACACCACCTGCTGCCGTTCATCGGCAAGTGCCATGTCGCCTACCTGCCGACCGGCAAGGTCATCGGTCTGTCGAAAGTGGCGCGCATCGTCGACATGTTCGCCAGCCGACTGCAAATCCAGGAGAACCTGACCAGCCAGATTGCCGAAGCGGTGGCCGAGATCACCCACCCGCGCGGCGTGGGCGTCGTGCTGGAGGCGAAACACCTGTGCATGATGATGCGCGGCGTGGAAAAGCAGAACTCGGTCATGAAGACATCGATGATGATCGGCGCCTTTCGCAAGGATCACCGTACCCGGTCTGAATTCCTGCGTCTCGTCTCGGGCTAGCGCCCGGTTGGCCTTGTTGCCTGCCGACGTCGGCATCTCGTGAATGGGCGCGCAAGGCGTGGCGACAGGCCGCCGGCCATTCATTCCGTTCGTGCCACCCCAGGCGGCATACCGTCGTAGCACGGGCAGGAGGGTTGACGGCCCGGTGCCCGCTAGCGCTCACGGTGCCAGTCGCCAACGGCCGCGTCGAGAACGATCTCGCGCCCGGCGAAACGGATCAGGTTCGCCTGGCGCAACTCGCGCAACACGCGGCCCGTCATCTCGCGGGAGGCGCCGATCATGTCGGCGATTTCCTGCTGCGAGGGGCGCGCGACGATTCGCCAACCGCCGGGCGCGGGCTCGGCCAGGCGCAGGAGCGCGTTGACGGCGCGCCGTCTCACGTCGGCCGTCGCCAGGTCGCAAACGCTGTCGGTCAGGTGGCGCACCCGATTCGCCATGGCGGCAATGACCCGGTAGGCGACGTCCGGTCGACGGGCGAGGCAGCGGCTGAAGGCGGCCCGGGTGATGACCAGCAGTCGGGTACGCTCGACCGTCATGACCGACGCCGAACGGGGTCGACCATCGATCATCGACAACTCGCCGAAATAGCTGCCGGCGCGCTCGAGGGAAAGCAGTACCTCGCGCCCTGCCTCGGTGTCGACGAACACTTTCACCGCGCCGTCTGCAACCAGGTATAGCGCGTCCCCGGCGTCGCCCTCGACGAATACGAGGGCGCCGGCTGGCAGCGTCCGCGCATGAATACAATGGCTGAAGTACGTCAGGTCGGCGTCGTCGAGTCCGCGAAACAGGGGCACCCGACTCAGCGTGGCGGTCAAATCCATTTGACGAGCGAGATGTGCGTTAAATGAGAATCAGCGCCTTCGACGACGCCTGCGGCCATGGGACCCACCGGCAGAGGCTTCGCGAGGTCCGGGCAGAGGCACCGCCGCGGCGAGCTCGGCAAAATGGAGCGTCTTGTGCGGAAAGGCCATCGCCTCGACGAAGTGCTGCTGAAACTTCGGCTCGACCGCGGTTTCCACCTTTTCGATGCGCCGTACCTCCGCTTCGATTTCATCGCGGGCCTTGTGGTCGAGCAACGCAATGGATGCGCCGGTGCCGGCGGCATTGCCCGCCGAGGTGACGTGATCGAGCCGACAGTCCGGTATCATGCCCAGCACCATGGCGTACTTGACGTCGATATGGGCGCCGAATGCACCGGCGAGACGGATGCGATCCACCCGATCGACGCGCAACTTGTCCATCAGCAGGCGGGCACCCGCGAACAGCGCCGCCTTGGCGAGCTGGATGGCGCGCACGTCGTTCTGGGTCAGCTGCAGACGCACGGCGCCGTCGTGCAGCAGGTAGGCATGGGTCTTGCCATTTTCGAACACGTGGTCGCTGCGCGTCGCGCAGGCGCCGTCGATCACGCCGTCGGTGGTAATGACCCCGGCAAGAAAAAGCTCGGCGATCAGTTCGATGATCCCGGAGCCACAGACGCCGGTGATACCGACCGCCGCGACGGCCTCGTCGAATCCCGGTTCATTGGACCACAGGTCGCAGCCGATCACCTTGAACCGGGGTGCGAGCGTGTCCGGATCGACGCGCACGCGCTCGACAGCGCCCGGCGCCGCCCGCTGGCCACAGCTGATCTGGGCGCCCTCGAAGGCCGGTCCGGTCGGGCTCGACGCCGCCAGCAGCTTCTTCCGGTTGCCGAGCACGATCTCGGCATTGGTGCCGACATCCACAACGAGGGTGAGCTCGTCGCGCAGGTACGGGGCCTCCGACAACACCACGGCGGCCGTGTCCGCGCCGACGTGGCCGGCGATACAGGGCAGCACGTACACCTCGGCGCGGGGGTTGACGTCGAGTTGCAGGACGGCGGCCGTGGTACGCACGGCCTCGTCGGTGGCAAGCGCAAAGGGCGCGCCACCGAGTTCCACGGGATTGATGCCCAGGAACAGGTGGTGCATCACGGGATTGCCCACCAGCACCAACTCGAGAACGCTGTCGGCGTCGACACCGGCCTCCTCGCAGGTCTCGCGCGCCAGTTGCGAGATCGCCTCGCGCACCACCCGCGTCAGCTCGACCTCGCCGCCCGGGTTCATCATGACGTAGGAGACCCGGCTCATGAGGTCTTCGCCAAAGCGGATCTGGGGATTCATCAGGCCGGCGGACGACACGGCCTTGCCGGTGGCAAGGTCGATGAGGTGAGCAGCGATGGTGGTCGAGCCGATGTCGATGGCGAGCCCATAGACACGATCGTGGTAACCCGGCCAGACACTGAGCACGCGCCGCGAGTCGGCCACGGCGACGGTCACGCTGAAGCCGCCGTCGCGCAGTGTTTTCTGCAGCGACGGCAAGAGCGCGGCGGGAAACTCGAGACCCGTCAGGGCCCACTCGAATTCCAGCGCCTCGCGCAGCCGGCGCAGATCTGCCGCCGGATCGTGCATGCTCGGCTGCGGTACCTCGACGAAGTAGATGCGCACGGCGGGGTCCACCTCGATCTCGTGGACCTCCATTCGCTTGCGCACCACCTGCTTGTGCACCTGGCTGTCCGCCGGTACGTCGATGACGACGTCGTCGAGGATCTCGGTGGAACAGGCGAGCCGGCGATCGGCGTTGCGGCCGAGAGTCTTGAAGTAACTGGTCTCGGTCTCGGTGGCCGCCGACAGGTGGGCGGCACGCGAGTCGATGCCGTGCTTGGCGAAACTGCCCTCACTGAGCTTGACCTGGCAGCGTCCGCAGATCGCGCGCCCCCCGCAGACCGAATCGAGATCCACGCCCAGGGTGCGGGCCGCCTGCAGTACCGTGGTGCCGGGCGCGAAGGCGCCGCGCTTCCCCGACGGGGTGAAAACCACCCGCACCTGGTCTTGCCGGGCCTGCAATTCGACGTCTCTGTTCATGCCGCGCGAATCGGTGTCCATGGAGGCGGCCGCGACTATTGCAGCGGCGCGCCGGCTCGTCAACCGCGCCGCCGTCGACGCCCGCCGCGCTCACGCGCCCCGCCCTGCCCCTCGGCGGCCGGTTCGCGGTACTTGCGGATCCAGTCGCGGCAATCGGGATCGTGCCCCATCATGACGTCGGCACCGAGAATGGCCTGCAAAACCTCGGCGTGCAACGGATTGGTGATCGCCGAGGTCATGCCCGCGCCGATGGCCATGGTGAGAAACGCCGCATTCATGCCGTTGCGGTTGGGCAGACCGAAGCTCACGTTGGAGGCGCCGCAGGTGGTGTTCACCTTCAGCTCCTCGCGCAGGCGCCGCACCAGGCGCATGACCTGCACGCCGGCGGAATTCATGGCGCCGATGGGCATGACCAGCGGATCGACCACGATATCCGAGCGGTCGATACCGTGGTCCGCGGCGCGCTCGACGATCTTCTTCGCCACGTCGAAGCGCACGTCGGGGTCCTCGGAGATGCCGGTCTCGTCATTGGAGATGGCCACCACGGCGGCGCCGTGCTTCTTGACCAGCGGCAGCACCGATTCCAGGCGCTCCTCCTCCCCGGTCACGGAATTGACCAGCGCCTTGCCCTTGTAGACCGACAGACCGGACTCCAGCGCGGCGACGATGGAGGAGTCGATCGACAGCGGCACATTGGTGAGCGTCTGCACGAGCTTCACCGCCTCGGCCAGGATGGCCGGCTCGTCCGCCAGGGGAATGCCGGCGTTGACGTCGAGCACGTGGGCGCCGGCGGCTACCTGGGCGAGCGCATCGGTCTCGACACGGCTGTAGTCACCCGCCGCCATCTCGGCCGCCAGCAGCTTTCTCCCGGTGGGATTGATGCGTTCGCCGATGAGTACGAACGGTCGGTCAAAGCCGATCACCACCTCTTTGCTGGCGGAACTGATCACGGTATCGGTCACTGTACAAGCCTCATTGTCTCGGTATTGCTGCTGCGATTGGGATGCCAGGGAACCCGGCCGTCGAGGACGCCGGAAGCATCGACGATTTCGGCGACCGACTCTTCCTGTCGGTACGCCATGATGTGCACGCCGGCGATGCCGGGAATCTCGCGGATCTTCTGGATCAGCTCGATACAGAGCTTCTTGCCCTCCTGCTTGGGCTTTTCGGCCCTCGCCAGGCGCTCGAT
>JAUIDF010000112.1 GCA_030429125.1 Gammaproteobacteria bacterium
ACCGAAGCGGACACGACCGAGGCGGACACGACCGAAGCGGACACGACCGAAGCGGACACGACCGAAGCGGACACGACCGAAGCGGACACGACCGAAGCGGACACGACCGAGGCGGATACGACCGAGGCGGACACGACCGAAGCGGACACGACCGAGGCGGACACGACCGAAGCGGATACGACCGCTGCCTTCGCGGGCGAGTTGCCGCTGGCCGCGGTGGAAACGGACGAATCGGTACCAGTCGGTGAGCCTGCCCGGTCCAATGCCGGCCTGGCGGCCGAAACCCAGGGTGTGGCTTCGGGCGGAACGACGATTGCGGCCGCGGTCTCGACGCCGGGCGATCATGGCGCCGACGATTCGGTTCCGCGGACCGGTGCCGATTCGAGCGATCCGCGGGTAGCGGACGCGGTGCGTTTCGACGACCTTGCCTGGCTTTACGGCCAGTCAGCCGATGCGTTCACCATCGAAGTGTTGCGAGAGTCGTCGCGGGCTGCCGTGGCCGACGCCGGCGAGCGAATCGACGACGGTCGACCGGTCCATGCCTTCTCGTCCCGTTCCGGCGAGGCGCTGGTATTCAACCTGATGGTCGGTTCGTACGATGATCTCGTGGCGGTCAAGCAGGCGCTCGGCGACCTGCAGGCACAATTCGATCAGATCCGGATTCGCCGGCTCGGCGCGGTTCAGCAGCAGTGGTGTGGACGGCTCGACAATCTCACGCCCGAGCAACTCCTGCTGGTGGTGGAGAAATGCGCGCCTAGAGAATGACTTCGACCGAGAGGAAGTTGAACCCGCGATTCGGGTCGTGGGTGCCTGCGTTCGAGTAGTGCGTGATGGACAGCGCGGTGCGATCGCTTACCATGTAGCGGAGGTGGATCTCGAAGGCCCAGCTGGAGTTGACGATGGTGCCGGGCTCGATATCCACCATGCCGACACCGGCGAAGAAGCGCCGTTCGTGGCGCCAGCCCAGGCGAATGCGCTTTTCGCAGTTCAGGCCCGCGACCTGGTTTCTCGACCGGCCACTCCAGCCGCCCAGCACGAAGCCGCAGCCGCCCCAGTCGTCGTCACCGAAGCGGCCTCTCCACAGCAGAGCACCACCGTCGTTGTTGTGCTTGACGCCGACGCCGAGTTCAACCGTGAACCGCCATTGGTTGTCGTGGACGGCCTGGGTGCCATCGGCCATGGCGCCGCCCGCAAGCAGCAGGGCGCCGGCCAGGGCAAGACCGAGACAACAGGAAATCCGGGTCGAGAGCCGGTGCCGTTGGGAGGGAGCAGTGCAGGACATGGCGTCAGACGGTATGCCGGATTCGCGGGCAGGGGCAGGTCCCGTGGCCAAGTATCCGGCACGCTCCCTGGTGCCATCACCCGCCCGTCGATACGCCGATATTAGACCAGATGCCGCCCCCGATCCGCCAGTCTCGGCACCAGCAATGCTATGCTCGCAACCTTCGTCGCCGCCCGATAATTGAGCGTCGTTCGGTGACGCGATCCTACCGATACGCCGCCGTAGGCTATGGCGGCTTTTTCCCCGGCGCTTTCACTGGAGATTTCGAATGTTTCATTCGTCGCAGACCATCAAGGATTTCGACCCCGACCTGTGGACCGCCATGGTGGCGGAGGAACGGCGCCAGGAGGAGCATATCGAGCTGATTGCGTCGGAGAACTACACCAGTCCGCGCGTGTTGCAGGCCCAGGGTTCGGTGCTGACCAACAAGTATGCCGAGGGTTATCCGGGAAAGCGCTACTACGGTGGTTGCGAGTTCGTCGACGTCGCCGAGCAGCTCGCCATCGATCGGGCAAAGGCGCTGTTCGGCGCCGACTATGCCAACGTGCAGCCGCATTCGGGCTCGCAGGCCAATGCCGCGGTCTACATGGCCCTGCTCGAGCCGGGCGAGACGGTGCTCGGCATGAGCCTGGCCCACGGCGGGCACCTGACCCACGGCGCCAAGGTGAATTTCTCCGGGAAGATCTACAACTCGGTGCAGTTCGGTCTCGACGAGACCACCGGCGAGGTCGACTACGAGCAGCTGGCGACACTGGCGCGCGAGCACAAGCCGCGCATGATCATCGCCGGTTTCTCGGCCTACTCGCGTGTCATGGACTGGGACAGGTTTCGCGCCGTCGCGGACGAGGTGGGCGCCTGGTTCGTGGTGGACATGGCGCACGTCGCCGGGCTCGTCGCCGCCGGCTTGTATCCGAACCCCGTCCCGGTGGCCGACGTCGTCACCACCACCACGCACAAGACCCTGCGCGGACCGCGCGGTGGACTGATCCTCGCGCGGGCCAATCCGGACGTTGAGAAAAAGCTGAGCTCGCTGGTGTTCCCCGGCACCCAGGGCGGGCCGTTGATGCACGTCATCGCCGGCAAGGCGGTGGCGCTGAAGGAAGCGCTCGAGCCCGGGTTCAAGGATTATCAGCGCCAGGTACTGGCCAATGCCCGCACCATGGCGGACCAGTTTCAGCAGCGCGGTTACAAGATCGTTTCCGGCGGCACCGACGATCACCTGTTCCTGCTCGACCTGATCGACAAGGACATTACCGGCAAGGACGCGGACGCGGCGCTGGGTCGCGCCAACATCACCGTGAACAAGAACGCCGTTCCCAACGACCCGCGTTCGCCCTTCGTCACCAGCGGCCTGCGCATCGGCTCGCCCGCGGCGACGACGCGCGGCTTTCGCGAGGAAGAGATGCGAACGATCACGAACTGGATCTGCGATATCCTCGACGACATCGACAACGAGGAAACCGTTGCGCGGGTGCAGGACGAGGTCAAGGCGCTGTGTGCGCGCTTCCCCGTCTACCGACGCTGAACGACCCGGACCCGCATTGCCACCAGCATCCAGCGCGTAGCCGATGAGCCAGTATTCGATATTCAGCCTCGCCCGCAACGCCCTGAGCTACCACGAAAAGTGGGACCGCGCCTGGCGCAGTCCGGAGCCGTCGCCGGCCTATGACATCATCATCGTCGGCGCGGGCGGGCATGGGCTGGCTACCGCCTACTACCTGGCTAAGGAACATGGCGTGCGCCGTATCGCCGTGCTCGAGAAGGGCTGGCTCGGCGGTGGCAACACCGGCCGCAATACCACCATTGTCCGCTCGAACTACCTGTGGGACGAGGCGGCGCTCTTGTACGAGAAGTCGCTCAAGCTGTGGGAAGACCTGAGCCAGGACCTCAACTACAATGTCATGTTCAGCCAGCGCGGCGTCATGAATCTCGGTCACAACCTGCAGGACCTGCGCGACATCTACCGGCGCTGCAGCGCCAACCGCCTGAATGGCATCGACGCCGAGTTCCTCACCCCCGAGGAGATCAAGCGCATGGTGCCGATCATGGACACGTCGGCGCATACCCGCTACCCGGTGCTCGGCGCGTCGTTCCAGCCGCGCGGCGGGGTGGCCCGGCACGACGCCGTCGCCTGGGGTTTCGCTCGTGCCGCGGATCGGCTTGGCGTCGACATCATTCAGAACTGCGAGGTCACCGGTATCCTGCGCGATGAAGGACGCGTGACCGGCGTCGAAACGACTCGCGGCAGCATCCGCGCGCCGAAGGTGGGCGTGGTGGTGGCCGGTCACTGCGGCGTGCTGGCCGAGATGGCGGGCTTTCGGCTGCCGGTGGAGAGCCACCCGCTGCAGGCCTTCGTCTCCGAGCCAATCAAGCCGGTGCTGCACACGGTGATCATGTCGAACGCCGTGCACGGCTACATCAGCCAGTCCGACAAGGGTGAGCTGGTCATCGGGGCAGGTATCGACAGCTACACCGGATACGGCCAGCGCGGCAGCTTCAACACTATCGAGGGCAACGTGGCGGCCATCGTCGCCCTGTTTCCCATGTTCAGCCGGGTGCGCATGATGCGCCAGTGGGGCGGCATCGTCGACACCTGCCCCGATGCCTGCCCGATCATTTCGAAGACGCCGGTGCAGGGGCTGTACTTCAACTGCGGCTGGGGTACCGGCGGATTCAAGGCGACGCCGGGCTCGGGGTGGGTTTTTGCCCACACCATCGCGCGTGACGATCCGCACGAGCTCAATGCCGCATTTACCATCGACCGTTTCCATTCCGGCGCGCTGATCGACGAGCACGGCGCCGCTGGCGTCGCGCACTGAGGTGTCGTCATGCTGAAGATTCCATGCCCGTGGTGCGGCGAGCGCGACCAGAGCGAATTCAGCTACGGGGGCCAGGCCCACATCGTGCGGCCGCCCGATCCCGATGCGCTCGACGACGAGCAGTGGGGCGACTACCTGTTCTTCCGTGACAATCCCAAGGGGTTGCACCGCGAGCAGTGGGTGCACAGCGGCGGATGCCGGCGCTGGTTCAACGCCGTGCGCGACACCGTGACCTACCGGATTCACGCCGTGTACCGTCCCGGCGAAGACGCGCCTGAGGTGGACGCGTGAGCCAGCCAAACCGACTCGCCGAGGGCGGCCGTATCGATCGTGAGCGGCCCGTGTCATTCGAATTCAACGGCGTGCGGCTTACCGGCTACGCCGGCGACACGCTCGCCTCGGCGCTCATCGCCAATGGCGTGCATCTTGTCGGTCGCAGCTTCAAGTACCATCGCCCGCGCGGCATCATCGGCTGCGGCGCCGAAGAACCCAACGCCATCTTCCAGCTCGACGAGGGCGCGCACACGGTACCCAATCCGCGCGCGACACAGACGGAGCTCTACGACGATCTCGTCGTTCGCAGCGTCAATTGCTGGCCCGGCGTCGAACGCGACGTCGGCGTGATCAACAGCTGGTTCTCGCGCCTGCTGCCGGCCGGCTTCTACTACAAGACCTTCATGTGGCCGAAGGCATTGTGGATGACGTACGAGCATCACATTCGCAAGGCCGCGGGCCTCGGCCGCTCGCCGATGGCGCCCGATCCCGACCGCTACGAGCGACGCAACGCCCATTGCGACGTGCTGGTGGTGGGCGCGGGTCCCGCGGGCATCGCCGCGGCGCTGGCGGCGGGACGCAGCGGCGCGCGGGTCATCCTGTGCGACGAGCAAAGCGAAGCGGGCGGCAGCCTGCTCGCCAGCCGTGAGACCATCGACGGCCTCGCCGCCGGTGACTGGGTCGCGCGCGCCCTGGCTGAACTCGACGCCATGCCGGCGGTGACGGTACTGACCCGCACCACGGCGTTCGGCTATCACGATGCGAATTTCGTCACCCTGAACCAGCGCCTGACCCATCACGTCCCGGTACGGGCGCGGCGCGGATGCCGCGAACGCACCTGGCGCGTGCGGGCCACGAGGGTGGTGCTCGCCACCGGCGCCATCGAGCGCACGCTGGTATTCGGCAACAACGATCTGCCGGGCGTCATGCTCGCCTCGGCGGTATCCACCTATGTCAATCGCTACGCCGCGATTCCCGGACGCGAAGCCGTCGTGTTCGGCAACAACGACGTCATCTATCGCACCGCGCTCGATCTGGATGACGCCGGCGTCGCCGTGCGCAGCGTGGTCGACAGCCGGGCTACCGCGAGCGGTGACTGGCGCCAGGAGATCGCGGCGCGCGGCATCGTGGTGCGGCAGGGCAGCGTGGTATCGCGCGCGGTCGGCGGCAAGCACCTGCGTGCAGCGCAAATCTACCGGCTCGACGGCGATCGGCTCGGCGAGGCGCGGGACGTCGTGCAGTGCGATCTGCTGGCCGTGTCCGGCGGCTTCAGTCCTGCCGTGCACCTGCATGCCCAGTCGGGCGGTCGACCGGTGTTCGACGAGGACCGGCTCTGCTTCGTGCCGGGACAAAGCGTGCAGGCGGAGCGAAGTGCGGGCGCGGCCCGCGCCGTGTTCGACCTGCCCGAGTGCTTCGCCGATGGCGCCGACGCCGGTGCGCAAGCCGCGCGCGCCGCAGGATTCGACGCCACCGAGTCGCGGCGCGTCGAGGCACGGGCAGTCGCCGGGACACCGGCCGAGGCGCTGTGGCTGGTGCCGGATCGCGTGGCGCCGGGGCGTGGACCCAAGCAGTTCGTCGATCTGCAGAACGACACCTCGGCGGCGGATATCCTGCTCGCCGCGCGCGAGGGGTACGAGTCGATCGAGCACGTGAAACGCTATACCGCGCTTGGCTTCGGCACCGACCAGGGCAAGACCGGCAACATCAACGGCATGGCCATTCTCGCCGGTGCGCTGGGGCAGTCGCTGGCCGCCACGGGCACCACCACGTTCCGTCCCAACTACACACCGGTCACTTTCGGCGCCATCGCGGCGCGCGATGTCGGCCCGGAACTGTTCGATCCGGTGCGCCGCACGGCGCTGCACGAGTGGCACGTTGCGCGGGGTGCGATGTTCGAGAACGTGGGCCAGTGGAAGCGGCCGTGGTACTACCCGAAGGCCGGCGAATCCCTGCACGATGCGGTCAACCGCGAGTGCCTGTCGGTGCGCAATCGAGTCGGCATTCTCGATGCGTCGACACTCGGAAAGATCGATGTCAGGGGGCCCGACGCGGGGGCCTTCCTCGACATGATGTATACCAACGGCTTCGCCCGGCTCGGCACCGGCCGCTGCCGTTACGGCCTGATGCTCGGCGAGGACGGCATGGTCATGGACGACGGCGTGACCACGCGCCTTGGCGAGGACCACTTCTACATGACCACGACCACCGGCGGCGCCGCCCACGTGCTCGGCTGGATGGAGCAGTGGCGGCAGACCGAGTGGCCGCACATGAAGGTGTACTTCACCTCGGTCACCGACCAATGGGCCGTGATGGCGGTGGCGGGGCCGCAAAGCCGAACGGTGGTCGAACGCGTGTGCGACGGCATAGACTTCTCGCGCGGCGAGTTTCCCTTCATGTCCATGCGCGAGGGACGCGCCGCGGGCGTGGCGGCGCGCGTGTTTCGCATCAGCTTCAGCGGCGAGCTGGCCTACGAGGTGAACGTGCCGGCACACTGCGCGCAACACGTGTGGGATGCGCTCATGGAGGCGGGCGGTGAGTTCGACATCACGCCCTACGGCACGGAGACCATGCACGTGCTGCGTGCCGAGAAGGGCTTCGTCATCGTCGGCCAGGACACCGACGGCTCGGTCACGCCCATCGATCTCGGCATGGACTGGATCGTGTCGAAGAACAAGGACTTTCTCGGCCGCCGGTCGCTGTCGCGAAGCGACTGCGTTCGCCCGGGGCGAAAGCAGTTGGTCGGCCTGAGCAGCCGCGACGGCGAGACCGTGCTGCCCGAGGGCGCCCAGCTGGTCAACGAGCCGACCGACGCCACGCCGGTCCCCATGGTCGGCCACGTCACGTCGAGCTACTGGAGCGCGGCGCTCGGGCATCCGGTAGCGCTTGCCGTGGTCAAGGGCGGGCACGGCCGGATGGGCGGCACGGTTTATGCCTGCACGCTGGACGGGCGGCGCATCGAATGCGAGATTACGTCCCCCGTGTTCTACGATCCCGAAGGGGGGAGGATGAAGCAATGACAGTTCGCGTCTTCCTGGCAGTCGCCGTCCTGTTCGCCGCCGTCGCGGCGCATGCCACCGACAGCGGCAAGGAACAGCGTTGGGCGGCGCAGGTCGAGGCCAACCTGTTCGAGGGCGAGATGGTCTGGCTCGAGGCCGAAGGCCACCGCTTCCTCGGCGTGCTGATCGAGGCCGACGAGCCCCGCGGGTACGTGGTTATCGCCCACGGCACCGGGGTGCATCCCGACTGGGCGCAGGTCATCAACCCGCTTCGCGTCGGCCTCGCCGAGCGCGGCTGGACGACCCTGTCGATACAGATGCCGGTCCTCGCCAACGAGGTCCCGCCCGCCGAGTACCAGGACGTGTTTCCCGAGGCGCCGCCGCGACTGGACGCCGCCGCGGCCTGGTTCGAGGGCAACGGCCCCACGTACCTCGTCGCCCACAGTCTCGGCGCGGCCATGTCGACGTGGTACCTGGCGAACGCCGACCCCGTGGCCTACGCCGGTTTCGTCGGCATCGGCATGTCCGGCGACGCCGCGTTTGCGCAGTCGGACAACGTGCAGTCGCTGCGCGACATCGCGCTGCCCGTGCTCGATCTCTATGGCGAGAACGATTTCGAGTCGGTGCTGTCATCTGCCGACGCACGCGCGGCGGCGCAGTCCGACAACGACGGCTATCGCCAGCAAATGGTGCCCGGCGCCAACCACTTCTTCGATGGCCATGACGAGGCACTGGTCGAAGCGGTGGGGGCATGGCTCGCGGAGCGGGCGCAATGAACGGCGCAGTGTCCAGGCGCGCGGTGCTTGCCGCATTCGAGGCCGAGGAATGCCCGGCTGACGGCGTGGTCGGCGTCGACATCGTCGAGCACGCCTTCGAGGGATATTTCATCCTGCGCTGTGATCCGGAAGACGAGTCGGTGGCGGCGGCGATTGCCGACGCCATCGGCATTGGCCTGGTCACCGAGCCGAACCGGACCGTGCGGGCCGCAGACGCCGACGTCTACTGGCTGGGACCGGACGAATGGCTGCTGCGAACCCCGTCAGAAAGCGACGCGACGCGAATCGGACTGTTGCGCGAGGCGCTGGAAGGCCACTGGTTCGCGCTGACGGATCTGTCCAGCGGCATGACCCGCCTCACGATTCGTGGCGACGCCGCTCGTGACGTGCTCGCCCAGGGCACCACGTTCGATCTCGATCCGCGCACCTTCGGCGCGGGTCAGTGCGCGCAGACGGTCATGGCGCGCACCAACGTCCTTCTCGGCGGTGCCGGTGACGGTCGCACCTTCGACGTGATCGTGCGGCGCAGCTTTGCCGACCACCTGTTGACCTTCCTTCGCGATGCCGCGCACGACGCGGGTTACCGTTTCGCGCGCGAGTCGGCCTAACCGTCCCGCCTGTCGCTCCGCGACCTGGTGCCGGCCCGCCGTCACGGATTGTCTCGATGCAAGAGTCGCCCGCCCGCCTGCCATCTGACGCCACGCTGCTGGTCGGGCCTGGCCGGGTCGGCTCGACGCTCGGCCTCGCGCTTCATGCTGCCGGGTGGCCGCTTTCGGCCATCGCGTCGCGTGCGCCCGAGCAGGCTGCCGCGCTCGCCGGGCGACTGGGTCATGACGTGGCCGCGGGCACTCTTGCCTCGATGCGCGGACCGTTTCCGGTGGTCGTCCTGGCGGTGGTCGATGGCGCCGTCGGCGAGCAATCGGCGCGTCTCGTCGAGCGCGGTCTCGTCGATGGACACTCCATCGTGTTGCACGTCTCCGGCATTCACGCCAGCGATGTGCTGGCCCCGGCCGCCGCCGTCGGCGCCGCCACCGGTTCCATGCATCCCCTGCAGACGTTTCCCGACGCGGACACCGGCATTCGACAACTGCCGGGCAGCCACTGGTTTCTCGAGGGGGCGCCGCGTGCGCTCGACGTCGCATCGCGCATCGTGTCCCGTCTCGGCGGGATCGACCACGTCGTGTCCCGTGGCAACAAGGCGCTCTACCACGCCAGTGCCTCCATGGCCTGCAACCTGTTCACGGCGCTGCTCGATGCCGCCCTGGACACCGCCCGGACCGCGGGATTGGATCGCGCCGACATGATGGCGGCGCTGTACCCGCTGGTGCGCTCGGCGCTGGACAATGCGCTGGCCCAGGGGACGAAGGCATCGTTGACCGGCCCGGTTTCGCGCGCGGACCTTGAAACGGTTCGGATGCACGTCGATGCGCTGGCCGATCTGGGTGACCTGTCGCCCATCTACCGCGTGCTTGCGCTGCGGTCGGTTGCCATGGCGCAAGACGCGGGGCGACTGGACGAGGCGTCGGCCAGTGCGCTCAGGGCATGTCTCGAAGAACCGGCGTCACGAGCGCGACGATGAGAGCGTGCGGCCCGGTCCGGGTGCGCCTGAACCGACGCCGGATCGAACGGCTTGCTCACCCGGATTGCCACCGTTTCGCAGCCGGGTAAACGCGTATCCAACGCCTGTATCATCTTGAATATGACCGAAAAAACCGCATATGTTTCCCGGGTTTGATCAACGCCCGGCGGCGATCGAAAGCCGTCTGGGCTAGGGGTTCGCAGAAGGGCTCAATCGTGAAGTTCATCGACTACTACAAAGTTCTCGGCGTCGACGAGAAAGCGGACGCGGGCGAGATCAAGAAGGCCTACCGACGGCTGGCGCGGAAGTTTCATCCCGACGTCAGCAAGGAGGCCGACGCGGAGAACCAGTTCAAGCGCGTCAGCGAGGCGTACGAGGTGTTGCGCGACGAGACGCGTCGCGCCGAGTATGACCAGCTTCGCCGCTACGGCGGGCGTCCCGGCGAGGAGTTCCGTCCGCCGCCCGGCTGGCAAGCCCGCGGCGGAGGATTCGGCGGCGCCCCCGGGCGTGGCGACTTCAACGGATTCAGCGACTTCTTCGAGGCCATGTTCGGTGGCGCGCGGGGCGGCGCCCGGGGGTTTGACTCGTCCGGGTTCGAATTCGGCGGTGGCTTTGCGGGTTCCGACAGCACCCACCGGCTCGAGGTCACGCTGGAGGAAGCCTTCCGTGGCGGCCAGCGTCGCCTGAGTCTGCAGGGCGCCGATGGCAGCGCGCGGTCACTGGACGTGCGAATTCCGGAAGGTGTGACCGAGGGGCAGCGCATTCGATTGCGGGGACAGGGCGGTCCCGGCATGCGTGGTGGGGCATCGGGCGATCTCTACCTGGAGATCCACATCCGCCCCCATCACCTGTTCCGGGTCGACGGTCGCCATCTTGCCCTCGAACTGCCGGTGGCGCCGTGGGAGGCCGTGCTCGGCGCCGAGGTA
>JAUIDF010000113.1 GCA_030429125.1 Gammaproteobacteria bacterium
ACTATGCCGCGGGCAAGGACATGCTCGCCGGTGTGGAAAGCACCTTCAAGGGTGAAGTGGTAGGCCGCGACCTCACCAAGTGGGGCGCCGATGCGCAGCTCGACTTCTCCGCCGAGCTTGCCAAGGTCAAGCCGTCGGGTGCCGAAGCGCTGTTCGTGTTCTACCCGGGCGCAGCCGGCGGCGCGTTCATCAAGCAGTACGGCCAATCCGGACTGTCCGACTCCGTTCCGCTGTACACGGCCTTCACCGTGGATGCATTGAGCCTGCCGAAGTTGCAGGCGGGCGGCCTGACCGGCGTGCTCGGCACCCAGCATACGCAGCAGTGGTCGCCGGACCTCGACAACGAGACGAACAAGAAATTCGTCGCGGACTTCAAGGCCAGGTTCGGAGGCTACCCGTCGTTCTACGCGGCCCAGTCCTACGACACGATCCTCCTCATCAAGAGCGCGGTCGAGGCCGTGAACGGCGACCTCGAGAACATGGACGGCATGCGCGAAGCCATGCGCAAGGCGGACTTCGAGTCGACCCGCGGTCGCTACACCTACGGCAAGAACCACTTTCCGATCCAGAATTTCTACCTGCGTGAAGTGGTCGAGGACGCCGACGGCGTGTGGACCGTCAAGACGGTGGAGACGGTGTTCGAAAACCACCAGGATCTCTACGTCGACAAGTGCAGCATGTAAAAAATCCGGTCGCGTCGATCGCGGGGGGGCGTCACGCCCCCTCGCGGCATCGAGGAACCGGATGATCCTGGTGGGGTGGTGAACGCGTGGACGGCGCGCTCTTTCTCGTACAGCTTCTGAACGGCATTCAACTCGGCGTGTTGCTGTTCCTGGTGGCGGCCGGCTTGACGCTGGTTTTCGGCATCCTCGATTTCGTCAACCTCGCCCATGGCGCCCTGTACATGATCGGCGCCTTTTTTTGTGCCTGGCTGACGCTCTACCTCGATTCGTTCGCCCTGGCGATTCTCATCTCCCTGCCCGGCGTATTCATCGTCGGCTATGTCGTCGAACTGCTGGTCATCCGTCACCTGTATCAGCGAAACCATCTCGACCAGGTGCTGGCGACGTTCGGCCTGATTCTCGTCTTCGACACGCTGGTTCACCTGGTATGGGGTCCGGCCGGCCTCACGTTTACGCTGCCCGATGCGCTCAACGGGCGTATCGAGTTGTTCGGCGTCACGGAGTTCCCGGTGTACCGCCTGCTGATCATTGCCGCCGGCCTGCTGGTGGCGCTCGGCCTGTACCTCGTCATCGGGCGCACGCGCATCGGCATGCTGGTGCGGGCCGGCGCCTCCAACCGTGTCATGGTCGGCGCCCTGGGTGTCGATATCAACAAGCTGTTTCGCTATGTATTCGCCGCCGGCGCCATGCTGGCCGGTTTCGGCGGCATGATCATCGCGCCGATTACCGAGGCGCGCATCGGCATGGGCAGCGATATCCTGCTGATCGCCTTCGTGGTCATCATCATCGGCGGCATCGGTTCGATTCGCGGCGCATTCATCGCCTCGCTGATCGTGGGCCTGATCGATACCATGGGACGTTCCTTTCTCGACGACCTGATGAAGCTCGTCATCAGCGAGACGGCAGCCGAGACGGCGGCGCCGGCCATCTCGGCGATGCTGGTGTACATCCTGATGGCAGGCATTCTCTACTTCAGGCCGCAAGGCCTGTTTCCGCCGAAGGTACGCTGAGCGGTGGGCATGCGCTCCATCCGTCCCTCCGGCCCCAACGGCTGGGTCATGGTGGTCGTGCTCGCCGCGCTGGCGCTGGTGCCGCCCTATACCGTGATCGCGGACGAGCCGTTTTTTCTCGATCTCGTCATGCGGGCCGTTATCCTTGCCATCGCCGCGGTCAGCCTGAACCTCGTGCTGGGTTACGGCGGCATGATCAGCTTCGGGCATGCCGCCTACATCGGCATCGGCGCCTACTGCGTCGGCATCCCCGCCTACTACGGGATATACGACGGGCTGTTCCAGTTGCTCGTCACCGTCGTGGTATGCGGGGCGTTCGCACTGGTCACGGGTCTCGTCTGCCTCAGGACGCGGGGCGTGTACTTCATCATGATTACGCTGGCCTTCGCGCAAATGGTGTTCTACGCCATGATCAGCCTGGACGAGTACGGCGGCGACGACGGTCTCGTGATCTATGATCGCAGCCGCTTCCCCTTCGGTGCGGCGATCGGCGACAGCATCACGCTCTACTACGTTTGCCTCGGTGTGCTGATCGTCTCACTCGTCCTCGTGAATCGAATAGTGAATTCTCGGTTCGGACTGGTCCTTCGCGGTTCGGCCGGAAACGACGCCCGCCTCCAGTCCCTCGGCCTGCCCACGTTTCGCTACCGCCTGACGTGTTACGTCATCGCGGGCATCATGTGCGGTATCGCCGGCTGGCTGCTCGGCAATTTCACGTTGTTCATCAGTCCCGAGATGATGAATTGGGTGCGATCGGGCGAACTGATCTTCATGGTGGTGCTCGGCGGCGCCGGTTCGCTGTTCGGTCCCGTGCTCGGCACCGGCGCCTTCATCGCCATCGAGGAGTTCCTCTCCGGCCTCACCGTTTACTGGCAACTCTACTTCGGCCTGTTTCTCGTGCTCGTGGTCCTGTTCGGTCGCGGCGGACTGCACGGGTTCTTCGAATGGCTGTTCCGGAGGCGGTCGTAGTGGGCTCCCTGGTGACTTGCCTGTCGATATCGGCGCCCTCCGCAACGTCGTTCAGCGGGCGCGACGGGCGACCGGGCGACATGCACAAAGATCGGGCAGGGCACTAGCATGCTTCTCGAGGTCAACGACCTGTACAAGACGTTCGGCGGCGTGGTGGCCACCAATCACGTCAGCATCGCCGTGGAGGCGGGCGAGGTCCATGCCGTGATCGGACCCAACGGCGCGGGCAAGACCACGCTCGTGTCCCAGCTCACCGGCGAATTGCGCCCCGACGGCGGCAGCGTGCGCCTGGACGGCCGGTCGATCACGCGCATGCCGACCTTTCGCCGGGCGCGTCTGGGCGTCGCGCGATCGTTCCAAATTACCAGCGTGGTCAACAACCTGTCCGTGATGGAGAACGTGCTGCTCGCCGTGCAGGCGCATGCCGGGCACAATTTCCGTTTCTGGCGTCCGGCGCTCGAATGCCGGGACCTGGTCGAGGCCGCCCACGCCTCGCTCGAACGGGTCGGACTCGACGACCGCGCCCAGCGTCCGGCGGCCGATCTGTCCCACGGCGAGCACCGCCAGCTCGAGATCGCCATGGCGACGGCGACGGAGCCTCGCCTGCTTCTGCTGGACGAACCGATGGCCGGCATGGGCCGCGAGGAAACCGTGCGCATGGTCGAGATACTCAACACGATTCGCGGTGGGCCCGGCATCCTGCTCATCGAGCACGACATGGACGCGGTATTCGCCCTCGCCGACCGAATCTCGGTCCTGGTCAACGGTGCCGTGATCGCCTGCGACACGCCGGACGCGATTCGCGGCAATGCGCAGGTCCAGGCCGCCTACCTGGGTGAGGGCTGAGATGCTGCTCGAGGTCAGCGATCTGCAAACCCGCTACGGACTGAGCCAGGCGCTGTATGGCGTCGAGCTGTGCGTGGACGCCTCGGAGGTGGTCAGCCTGCTGGGCCGAAACGGCATGGGCAAGACCACGAGCATCCACTCCATCATGGGCGTGGTGCCTTCTTTCGCCGGCTCGGTGCGTTTCGACGGCGCCGAGATTCGCGGCTGGCCATCCTACCGGGTGGCGCGACTCGGCCTCGGACTGGTCCCCGAGGGACGGCAGATCTTTCCCAACCTGACCGTGCGCGAGAACCTGGTGGCGACCGCGGCGCAGGGCGTTGGCGAAAACCGCTGGCAGCTCGACAACGTGCTCGAGATGTTCCCCGAGCTGACCGCCCGCATGGACATCATGGGGAACCTGCTGTCCGGCGGGGAGCAGCAGATGCTGGCGATAGGGCGCGCGCTGCTGACCAATCCGCGGCTGTTGATTCTCGACGAGGCCACCGAGGGCCTCGCGCCACTGATCCGCGACAAGATCTGGGCGTGCCTGCACCGGATCAAGGCATCGGGCCAGTCGATTCTGGTGGTGGACAAGAACATCCGGGATCTCATGAAAATCGCCGATCGCCACTACATTCTCGAAAAGGGGCGCATCGTGTGGCAGGGCGACAGCGACGCGCTGACTGCGAATCGGGGCGAGCTGGATCGCTACCTCGGCGTGTAGCACGTCGCGGCCCCGGCGTTCACGCCAGCGAGCGCCATCCGGTACAATGCCGGTCCCGCGATTTTCAACCGCCACCGCGCAGGGTATGCCATGAGCGAGACCAGAAAGGACACGGATCCGCTGACACTGTCGCCGACGGATGCCTGGCAGATGATCCAGGACAATCCGCAGTCGTACCTCATCGACGTCCGCAGCACCATGGAGTTTCTCATGGTCGGTCATCCCACCGGGGCCATCCACATTCCCTGGCTCGACGAGCCCGACTGGACGCCCAATCCCCGTTTCTGCGCCCAGGTGCGCGAGGTCATGCTGGGCGGCCTGCTCGGTGCCGACGAGGACAAGGGACCCGCCGTGATCCTCATCTGTCGCAGCGGACGGCGCTCTGTCGAGGCCGGCCGCACGTTGACCGAGGCGGGGTTCCGCAATGTCTACTCCATTGCCGGTGGTTTCGAAGGTCCGCTCGACAGCGATCATCATCGAAGTTCGACCTCGGGCTGGCGACACGACGGCCTGCCCTGGCAACAGTGTTGAGCAACCCGAACCGGCACTAGCGCCACGCGGGTCCGGCAGGCGTGTTCGGCGCGTGCTAGGATCGGTCGAACAGCACGCGCACCAGGATTTCCCATGCCCGCGAATACCGATCGACTCGTGTGGATCGACCTCGAGATGACCGGTCTCGATCCCGACAAGGATCGAATCATTGAAATCGCCACGCTGGTCACGGACATACAGCTCAACATCCTGGACCAGGGCCCGGTCATCGCCGTTTTCCAGTCCGACGACCTGCTCACGGGCATGGACGAGTGGAACACGAGGACCCACGGAGAGAGCGGGCTGGTCGACCGCGTGCGCGCCTCGACCATCGACGACGCCGAGGCAGAGCGGCAGACGCTGGATTTCATCAAACGCTACGTACGCAAGAACTCCTCGCCCCTGTGCGGCAATACCATCTGCCAGGATCGCCGGTTTCTCTATCGCTACATGCCGAAACTCGAGGGCTACCTGCACTATCGCAATCTCGACGTCAGCACGATCAAGGAACTCGCGGACTACTGGTACCCCGGCATGAGCGCGGACTTCAGCAAGAAATCCACGCATCGCGCGCTCGACGACATCATCGAATCCATCGACGAGCTCAAGTTCTATCGCGAGCGCCTGTTCTGCGGGTCGGACGACTAGGGTCGGTATACAGGACCCGGTCGCGATGAGGTCGGGGCCGTTCTTCGCCCCGACAGCGTCGCCACGGGTTGCCATGAAGCCAGCAGGGCGCCTCCACGCGCCTGGTCGGATGCGAAATACCGGCGGACTTCACCCCGCGCCCGGGGTCGTTCGAACAGGCCCTCGAGGCTGCCCAGGCGCGCTGACAGGATCCTGACGGAGCGGTCCGCCGAATCCGGACCCGAGGGGTTGGCACGTCCCGCCGATCCGGGTATCTTTCCGCGGCGGCCGGGAAGGGGCGCGGCCTTGCGCAAGACGGCTTCAGGCAGTCTTAATTTCGATACGATAAAAAGACAGGCCGGTACCAGGCAGCTGCGGCAATGATGCCGGGCGCGCCGAATCGGACCAAGCATCAACGATTCATTACCATGACATTGCCCGTCAACACGAACCTCGCAGCGGGCGGGGCCGAAGGCATTCGCTTTGTCTGTCCGACCTGTCGCCTCGCCCTGCAGGCGGGAAACGATGTCTACCACTGCCGGCACTGCGCGGACGAGTTTCGCGTATCCGACGGCATCCACTGCTTCTTCATCGATTCCCGCGACGCCGGCGTGACCGAAATCGGTCGCTACACGGAATCGTTTCGCCGCCCCGAAACGGCAGCGGCCTACCAGCGATCCTTCGAGAGAATTGCCAGAAAGCGCTGGCGCACGCGCCGCGAGCTGAGCGTGCTCGACGAGCTGCTGGGCGGCGATCCGGGGCCCAGCGTACTGAATATCCCCTGCGGCAGCGGCCGCCTCTCGCCGCCCCTGCACAATGGCGCCGGCACGCTGCTGGAGGCGGACAGCTCGCCGGGCCAGTTGTCATTGAACCGAGGTCGCTTCGGCGATTGCGAGGGACGCATCTGGATGACCGCCTCGGCGTTTGATATTCCATTGCCAGACGATGCCGTGGAAACCGTCGTCTGCGCGCGGTTGTCCCATCATCTGAATTGCGCGTCCGAGCGTGCGCGGTTGCTCGGCGAACTGCTGCGCGTCGCGCGCCGGCGCGTGGTGTTTTCGTTCCGCAATCGCGCCTCGCTGTCGAGTTGGTCGCGCCGCTTGCGCGGCAAGCCCGTGCACTCGACCGCCATGTCCGTGGCGGACGTGCGGTTGATTGCGCGCCGTCATGACGCTCGCGTCGTCCGCTGCCGGTCCGTATCCAACCTTGGCGCGCGCCATACCTACGCCCTGATCGAAAAGGTGACGTCAGCGGCGTAGGCCGCGGGACTCACCCCGGTGGCGTGAGAATGGTGTCGGCGGCGAGGTCGGCGGTGCGCGGATAGTCCAGCGTGTAGTGCAGGCCGCGACTTTCCCGCCGTGCCTGCGCCGAACGTACGATCAGGTCGGCCACCTGCACCAGGTTGCGCAGCTCGACGAGATCGTTGTCGATGCGAAAGTTGCTGTAGAACTCCCGGATCTCCTCGTCCAGCAGCTTCAACCGGTTGGCGGCACGCTGCAATCGCTTGGTGGTTCGCACGATGCCCACGTAGTCCCACATGAAATGCCTGAGCTCGTCCCAGTTGTGGGAGACGACGATCTGCTCGTCGGGATCCGTTACGCGACTCTCGTCCCACCGTGGCACGACGGCCGGCATGACCTCGGCCCGGGGTTCACGCCCGCCGATGTCGAGCGCCGCGGCCTGTGCGAACACGAGGCATTCGAGCAGCGAATTGCTGGCCAGGCGGTTGGCCCCGTGCAGGCCGGTGAAGGCGCATTCGCCGATCGCGTAGAGGTTGTCGATGTCGGTGCGTCCCCGGTGGTCGGTGACGACACCGCCGCAGGTGTAATGGGCCGCCGGCACCACGGGAACCGGACCGGTGGTCAGGTCGAACCCGAAGCGCCGGCACTCGGCCTGGATATTCGGAAAATGTTCGCACACGAATGCGCTGTCGCGGTGGGAAATATCGAGGAACACGCTGTCCAGTCCGCGCTTTTTCATCTCGTAGTCGATGGCGCGGGCCACGATGTCGCGCGGCGCGAGCTCCATGCGCTCGTCGTGCCGCTGCATGAATCGCTCGCCGTCGTCCAGCACCAGGTACGCGCCTTCGCCGCGAAGCGCCTCGGACAGCAGGAATGACTTGGCCTGTGGGTGATACAGGCAGGTCGGGTGAAACTGGACAAACTCCATGTTCGCCACCCGGCAGCCCGCGCGCCAGGCCATGGCGATGCCGTCGCCGGTCGAGGTGTCCGGATTGCTCGTATACAGGTAGACCTTCGAGGCGCCGCCCGTCGCCAGGGCGACGTAGTGGGCACGCAGCGTCTCGACGACGTGCCGGCGCCGGTCGAGCGCGTGCACGCCGAGACATCGATTGGCGCCGTCGAGGCCGAGCTTGGCGGTGGTGACGAGATCGATGGCGACGTAGTGCTCGAGTACGCGGATGTTCCGGTGCCGGCGAACCAGCTGCTCCAGCGTGGTTTCCACTTCGCGACCGGTGGTGTCCGCGGCGTGAATGACCCGGCGCTCGCTATGGCCGCCCTCGCGGGTCAGGTGCAGTCCGGTGCTCGAGCCTGCGTCCTCGCTGAAGCGCACGCCGCGTTCGCGCAGCCAGGCAATGGCCGCCGGCGCGTGGCTGACGACCTGCTCGACCGTCTCCACGTGGCATAGCCCGGCGCCGGCATCGACGGTGTCGGCGACATGCGATTCGAAACTGTCGGCGGCATCGACGACGGCGGCGATGCCGCCCTGGGCGTAAAGGCTCGCACCCTCGGTCAGTGCCTCCTTGGCCAGCACCGTGCAACGACGTCCGGACTCGGCGAGGCGCAGCGCCAGGCTCAGGCCGGCTGCGCCGCCGCCGACGACCAGGACGTCCGATGACTCCTGCCCGGCATCATGCATCGTTACGGGTACCTCGCTCGCGGTGGGCGACCGGTCCGATGGCGCCATGGTTCAGGTATTGGACGGGGCGCCGACACGGGATCTCGTCGGCAATCGGCGCGTGGTGCATGGTCGCTACGCCGTGACGGTCGTCCGGTGGACATCACGCAGCGATCCGTCGTCATGGCCATGCGCGCCGGATAGTGCATGGTACACTAGCCGCGCCCGGCCCGGGGAACGTGTGCGGCCCGTGCGACGACCCCCGTCGCGACTGGTGAATGGCGGTTGCCGCGCGGTGATCGCGCGCGATGGCGGCGGGGGCGAGGACCAGCCAATCAGGCCACACCTGTCATCCCAGAAAAACCGGACGTAATGGACACTCTCGATCAGGAGCTGGTGGAGCGCGTACAACGCGGAGACAAGCGCGCGTTCGACCTGTTGGTTCGAAAGTACCAGGGCAAGGTCGCGGGCCTGGTGTCGCGTTACGTTTACGATCACGCCGAGGTCGAGGACGTGGTGCAGGAGGTCTTCATCAAGGCCTACCGGGCCCTCGATCGGTTTCGCGGCGATAGCGCGTTCTATACCTGGCTGTACCGGATCGCCGTCAACACGGCGAAGAACCACCTCGTGGCCTCGGGACGTCGGCCGCCGGGCCAGGACGTCGACGCCGAGGACGTGGTCAACACGGAAGCCGGGTATCGTCTGCAGGAAAGCGAGTCACCCGAACGGGCCATCATGACGCGCCAGATCGCCGATGTCCTGCAGGCGACATTGCGGGACTTGCCGGACGATCTGCGCGAGGCGATTACGCTGCGCGAGATCGAGGGTATGAGTTACGAGGAAATTGCGGACGTGATGTCCTGTCCCATCGGTACCGTGCGTTCGCGGATTTTCCGCGCACGCGAGGCCATCGACCGTGAACTGAAGGCGATGCTGGGATGAAGCGGCGGCTTCACATTTTTTTCACCGGGTTTCGGAATTTCCGGCGCAGGGTGCTGTCTATAGACCAGATTTTATCGACCGGGCTGTTCGCCGGGCGCCGTCGAGATCGTTGGTTCAATCGCGTGTGGCCGCGGACGACGCGGCCCGACGGGGGTACTTCATGACCGAGAAAATATCCAGCCTCGTGGACGGGGAACTGTCGCGGGACGAACTGGCGGCGGCCTGCGCCTCGCTCGACGCCGACGCGTTGCGCACGGCCGAGCGCTATCAGTTGATCGGGTCGCTGATGCGCAACGATTGCCGCGAGGCATCGCTACGTCTCTACCGCGACGATATCGCTTCGCGTATCGGCGCTTCGATTGCGGGGGAACCCGAATGGCTGCTGCCCGCGGCAGGTCGCCGCGAGGCGTCGGCCCCGCGCCCGCGCCACGGCTTTGCATTCGTCGGCGGCTTCGCTTCCGCGGCGGCCATTGCCGCGGTGGCCATCATGGTCGTGGCGCCCAACTGGTTGGGGGCGCCCGGCGAGGCGCCGGCGTCGCTGGCGAGCGCGGGCGAGTCCGCGTCGCCGACCGGCGCAACGCCAATGGATGTCGACGCACTCAATGCGTTGCTGGTCGAACACGGGGAGTTCACCGGTTCCGCGGGCCTGAACGGCCTGGTGGCCTACGCGAAGTTCGTCAGCCACGGCAGCGAATAGCACGGCCCGCCCGCCCCATGACAGTGTCGCCGCTTCTCACAGCATTCGTTCGCTTCGTCGCGTTCGCGTTTTGTATCGCGGCCCTGCCGGCTGCAGCCAGCGAGGACAGCATCTCCGACTGGTTGATGCGCGTGGAGATGGCGCCGGACAAGGTCAATTTCATCGGCTCGTTCATCTACGAGCACGACGGCAAGATGGAAACCATGCGTGTCGCGCATCGCGCCCGCGAGGACGGGTTTCGTCAACGCCTGTTCTCGCTTACCGGATCGGCGCGCGAGATCATTCGCGACAACGAGAGTGTCTGGTGTTTCCTGCCCGACAAGAAGATCGGGGTTCACGAGTCGCGCAAGAGTTCTCGCAACACCTTTCTGCAGATTCGCGGGGAACAGATCGCCTCCCTGTCCGGGTATTACGACTTTACACTCGGTGAGCAAGAGCGTATCGCCGATCGGCCCGCCCAGGTCATCAAGGTGGTAGCGCGGGACAAGTACCGCTACGGCTACCGGTTGTGGGTCGACACCGAGACCGGCCTGCTGCTTAGAACCGACATGCTCGACGACGGCGGCAATATCATCGAAAAGTACATGTTCGTCGAAATTTCCGTCGGTACCCGGATCGATGACAGCGAGCTGGAGCCACGAACGGCGAAGGAGAGCCTGACATGGTTCGGCATCGATGCTCCCGCCGCGGATGCCGCCGCCGATGCGCCGATGGCCTGGGATTCAGCCTCGCTGCCGCCGGGGTTCATGCTTTCCTACAGCATCAACCGCCGCGGGGC
>JAUIDF010000114.1 GCA_030429125.1 Gammaproteobacteria bacterium
CCCGGAGGTCTGGTTGTTTTCACTGGGCGCGCTGTTCGTCCTCGTGACGGTATTCCTGCCGCGCGGCGTCGTCGGTATCTTCGCGCGCCGAAAGGCGACGCAATGAAACTGCAGAACCGATACCGCAGATTCACCGACCGCCGCCGGGTCTTCGACGCGCTGGTGCCCGCCGAGGCGCGCCGACCGTCGAAAGACTGCGGCACCATCCTGTACATGGAGGGCGTATCGGTTTCCTTCGACGGCTTCAAGGCCATCGACGATCTCAACCTGGCGGTCGACATGGGGGAGTTGCGTTGCATCATCGGTCCCAATGGTGCCGGCAAGACCACGATGATGGATATCGTGACCGGCAAGACGGCGGCGGATGCCGGGCGAGTGATCTTCGGCGAGCGCACCGACCTGCTGTCGTTGTCCGAGCCGGATATCGCGCGCGCGGGTATCGGTCGAAAGTTTCAGAAGCCGACCGTCTTCGAACGACATTCGGTGTTCGAGAACCTGGAGCTTGCCATGGCGGGCGAGAAGGGCACTTTCTCACTGCTTCGTGCCACGCTCGATGATGACAACAGGGACCGGATCACCGAGGTGCTTCGCGAGACGGGATTGGCGGACGCCGCCGATCGGCCGGCGGGAGAATTGTCTCACGGTCAGAAGCAGTGGCTGGAAATCGGCATGCTGCTGATGCAGGAGCCGCTCCTGTTACTGGTCGACGAGCCGGTTGCCGGCATGACGCACCAGGAAATGGACAAGACCGCGGAATTGCTCCTGTCGCTGGCGGGGCGTCACTCGGTGGTCGTGGTCGAGCACGACATGGATTTCGTACGCGCCATCGCACGCAAGGTCACCGTGCTTCACCAGGGAACGGTACTCGCCGAGGGCAGCATGGACCAGGTGCAGAACAACCCGCGCGTGATCGAAGTGTACCTGGGTAGCTGACATGTTGAAGGTGGAGAAGCTCAACCAGTTCTACGGACAAAGCCACACGCTTCGCGATGTCGACCTCGATGCGGCCGGCGGGGTGTGTACGTGTCTCATGGGGCGCAACGGCGTCGGCAAGACGACCTTGCTGCGCGCCATCCTGGGTCTGATTCCGACCCGTACCGGAGAGGTGCGCTTCAAGGACAGTCCCCTCGACGGCCCGGCAGAGAGACGCACCGCCCTGGGGATCGGCTACGTGCCCCAGGGGCGACAGATATTTCCGCTGCTGACCGTCGAGGAGAATCTCAGGATCGGGCTCACGACGAGGCCGCGATCCAGGCGCCAGCTGCCTGCAATAATCCATGAACTGTTTCCCGTACTCGCCGAGATGCGGGGGCGTCGGGGCGGCGATCTTTCCGGCGGCCAACAGCAGCAACTCGCCATCGGGCGCGCATTGGCGATGGAGCCTGATTTCCTGATCCTCGACGAACCCACCGAGGGGATACAGCCATCGGTGGTGTCCGAGATCGCCGACATCGTCGTCAAGTTGAAGGCGGCCGGCCTGACGGTCCTGCTGGTCGAGCAGAAGCTGCCGTTCGTGCGCAGGGTCGGGGATCGATTCGCCATCATGGATCGCGGCAGGGTGATGGCGTCCGGCGCCATTGACGAACTCGACGACGACCTGATCCGCGAGTATCTCACCGTATGACGATCCTGTCCTCCGGCGCTCGAGCAGGCGTGCCGCCACGCCGTTGGCCTGCCAGCCTGTCGGCTGCCGTGGCGTGGCGAGGCGGCAGGACCCGCCTGGTCCAGCGGCGCCAGCGCGGTCCGCTGGCGCTGCAAAGGCCGCTGTATCCCGAGGGCGATATTGCCCACCTCTACCTGCTGCATCCGCCCGGCGGAGTGGCCGGTGGTGACAGCCTCGACATCCGGTTCGGCGCGAACGAAAACGGTGAATGCCTCGTGACGACGCCGGGCGCCACCAAGTTCTACCGGGGCAATGGCGAGCGGGCGAGTCAGCGTCAGCGAATTGATGTGGACGCGGGCTCCGTCGAGTGGCTGCCGCAGGAAAGCATTTTCTTCGATGGCGCCGACGTGCGACTTCGGTCGGAGTTCAGGGTCGCCGAAGGCGGTCGGCTGATTGCCTGGGAGATCAACTGCTTTGGCAGGCCGGCCGCGAATGAGCGCTACTGCCACGGCTGCATCGATAGCGAGGTGCGCGTGTATCGAGGAGACGAGCTGAGACTGGTCGAGCGACTGGTGCTTGCGCCTTCCGTGGGCCGCCATGGCGGTGGCACGGCCGGGCTTCGCGGGCACGGCGTATCGGCCATGTTGCTCGCGCTGCCGGCCGACGACACCGCGCTCGGAGTCGCACGAGAAGCCCTCGAAGGCATGGCTTCGCCGTCTGGCGCGACGTTGCTGGGTGACCTGTTGGTGCTCCGCTGCCTCGGTCACGGCGCCGAGCCGGTGCGTCGCTCGCTGGCCCGTGCCTGGCACCGACTGCGTCCGCTCGTCACCGGCCGCCGGGCGGTGACACCGCGCATCTGGCTTACGTAGACCGATACCACCACGACATACCGACCGGGGAAAGGCCATGGACCTGAGTCCACGAGAAAAAGACAAGCTGATGTTGTTCACCGCGGCACTGTTGGCCGAGCGTCGACGCGAGCGGGGCCTGAAGCTGAACTATCCAGAGGCTGTCGCCCTCATCAGCGCCGCGATCCTGGAGGGCGCTCGCGACGGCCGCTCCGTCGCGGAGTTGATGGACTTCGGGCGCACCGTGATCAGTCGCGACGACGTCATGGAAGGCATTGCGGAGATGATCCACGACGTCCAGGTCGAAGCCACGTTCGCCGATGGCACCAAGCTGGTGACCGTACACGACCCGATCAATTGAGGCAGTGCTCATGAATCCCGGAGAAGTGATCGTCGACGACGGCGTGATCGCGATCAACGAGGACCGGCAAACTCTCGTTGTCGAAGTGTTCAACACCGGCGATCGACCGATCCAGGTCGGTTCGCACTACCATTTCTACGAGACCAATACGGCGCTGACCTTCGATCGCGAACCGTCGCGCGGCTTTCGGTTGAACATTCCCTCGGGCACGGCGGTACGGTTCGAGCCGGGTCAGGGCCGTACCGTCGAGCTGGTTGCGTTTTCCGGTGAGCGGACAGTGTACGGGTTCAACGCCGAGGTGATGGGGCCGCTGGAGCCGAACGAATGAGGCCCATCGATCGCAAGGCCTATGCAGAAATCTACGGCCCGACGACCGGCGACCGCGTGCGGTTGGCCGACACCGAACTGTTCATCGAAGTGGAGCGCGATCACACGATATACGGCGAGGAGGTCAAGTTTGGCGGCGGAAAGACCATACGCGACGGCATGGGGCAAAGCCAGCGTGGAGCCGCCGCCGTCGTCGACGTCGTCATCACGAACGCATTGATTCTCGACCATTGGGGCGTGGTCAAGGCCGACATCGGCATCAAGGACGGGCGAATTCATGCCATCGGCAAGGCCGGCAACCCGGATATCCAGCCCGGCGTGGACATCATCATCGGCGCGGCGACGGAAGCCGTCGCCGCGGAGGGCATGATCGTCACCGCCGGCGGCATCGACGCACACATACACATGATCTGCCCGCAGCAGGTCGACGACGCATTGATGTCCGGCGTCACCACCATGATCGGCGGCGGTACCGGTCCCGCCACGGGTACCAATGCCACGACC
This sequence comes from Gammaproteobacteria bacterium, assembly GCA_030429125.1. Taxonomy (GTDB): domain Bacteria; phylum Pseudomonadota; class Gammaproteobacteria; order Arenicellales; family CAJQKF01; genus BQJD01. The sequence continues at coordinate 3,644 of JAUIDF010000114.1, forward strand.
TGCACGCCCGGTCCCTGGAACATCGGGCGGATGCTACAGGCGGGGGACGCGCTGCCCGTCAACCTGGGCTTCCTCGGCAAGGGCAATGCCAGTTTGCCCGCGCCCCTCGACGAGCAGATCGAGGCCGGCGCCATCGGCCTGAAGCTGCACGAAGACTGGGGCACCACGCCCGCCGCCATCGACAATTGCCTCGCGGTGGCGGAGCGATACGACGTGCAAGTGGCCATTCACACCGACACCCTCAACGAATCGGGTTTCGTCGAGCAGACCCTGGCGGCACTGCGGGACCGAACCATTCATACGTATCACACGGAAGGCGCCGGCGGTGGCCACGCACCGGACATCATCCGCGCCTGTGGCCTCGCCAACGTGCTGCCGTCGAGCACCAACCCGACGCGGCCGTACACGATCAATACCGTGGACGAGCATCTCGACATGCTGATGGTCTGCCATCATCTCGATCCGGGCATTGCCGAGGACGTGGCCTTCGCCGAGTCGCGAATCCGCAAGGAGACCATCGCCGCCGAGGACATCCTCCACGATCTCGGTGCCTTCTCCATGATCGCATCGGACAGCCAGGCCATGGGTCGCGTGGGCGAAGTCATCACCCGCACCTGGCAGACGGCTCACAAGATGAAAGTGCAGCGTGGAAGTCTCTCCCCGGATCCGTCGCGGCACGACAACTTTCGCGCGCGACGCTATGTCGCCAAGTACACGATCAACCCGGCGATCACCCACGGCATCGCGCACGAGGTCGGTTCGGTCGAACCCGGCAAGCTCGCCGACCTGGTGATCTGGAGGCCGGCGTTCTTCGGCGTCAAGCCGCAGCTGATCATCAAGGGCGGAATGATCGCTGCCGCCCTGATGGGAGATCCCAACGCGTCGATTCCGACGCCGCAACCGGTGCACTATCGGTACATGTTCGGGGCGCTGGGGCGCGCCCGCAGCCATACCTCGGCATTGTTCGTCCCCGCGGCAGTGGACAAGGGCCTGCTGCGAGAGCAGCTCGGTATCACCAAGCCGTTACTGACCGTTTGCAATACCCGCACCGTACGCAAGGCCGACATGGTGCACAACGACTACCAGCCCCGGGTCGATGTCGATCCGCAGACCTACGAAGTGCGCGCCGACGGCGAACTGCTTCACTGCGAGCCCGCCGCGACCCTGCCCATGACCCAACGCTATTTCCTTTTCTGACCATGTTGACGCTGACTCGTCCATCCCCGGATCACGATGCCCCGTGCGGGCCGGTTCGCGGCGTGATCACCTTGACCTTCGATCAACGCACCCGCAGCCGCCTGCGGGCGTGCGCCGACGACGGCCGCGACGTCGCCATTCACGTCGAACGCGGTGGCCTGCTGCGCGATGGTGACCGATTGCACAGCGCCTCGGGAGAGACATTCCTCGTACATGCGGCCGCGGAATCCGTGTCCGCTGTGTATTGCAGCGAGGCGCGCAAGATGGCGCAACTCTGTTACCACCTCGGCAATCGGCACGTGAGTCTCGAGATCGGGATCGGGCGCATTGCCTACGAAACCGACCACGTTCTCGACGCCATGGTTCGTGGTCTCGGCTTCGAGCCCGTCACCGAACGTGCGCCGTTCGATCCGCAAGGCGGTGCCTACGGCGGTCGCCATGACCACGGTCACACTCACTCACCCGGCGGGACGAGTCGGGGGCACGATCACGGCCATGACGGCGCGCGCTGAATCGATCGGGGCCGACGTGCCACTGGTGCGACTACTGCAACTCGCCAGCCCGTCCCTTCCGGTTGGCGGATTCAGCTATTCCCAGGGTCTGGAGTATGCCGTGGCAATGCATTGGGTTCACGATGCGCCGTCGTTCTCCGACTGGCTCGAGGGCATCGCCGGCGAAACGCTCGTCTATCTTGAAATACCCGTGCTCGCGAGACTTCATCGAGCAGCGGTGGATCGCAATTCCGGCGACTTCACGTGGTGGGTGGATTTCCTCGTCGCCTCCCGGGAGACGCGGGAACTGCGCGAGGAAGAGAGCAGTCGCGGTCGCGCCATGCACCAGGTATTGAAGGCCCTTTCCATCGTGGTTGACGCGCCGTTCGTCGAGGCCATGAGCCGCTGCCAGTCCGCCGGCCTTGCCTGGGCCGCGGCGCATTGGCGGATCGACATCCAACGACTCGCCGTGGCGTTCGCATTCTCGTGGCTGGAGAACAGCGTCACCGCGGGCATCAAGTTGATTCCGCTCGGGCAGTCCGATGGACAGCGACTGTTGGCCGCGACGGGCGCCTCGTTGCCCGACCGCGTCGAGCAGGCGATCGACGTCAGCGACGACCGCATCGGAGGCTCGCTTCCCGCCCAGTCCATCGCCAGCAGCCGGCACGAAACCCAGTACACCCGATTGTTCAGGTCCTGACATGAAAGCAATTCACTCCAATCCCCTTCGCGTCGGCGTCGGCGGCCCCGTCGGCTCCGGAAAAACCGCGCTGATCGATGCCTTGTGCAAGCGCATGCGCGAGCGCTACGAGATCGCGGTCGTGACGAACGACATCTATACCCGTGAAGACGCCGACTTCCTGATTCGCAGCGAGGCACTGGATGCCGGCCGCATTATCGGCGTGGAAACGGGCGGTTGCCCGCACACGGCGATCAGGGAAGACGCCTCGATGAATCTCGCCGCGATCGAGGACTTGGTGTCGCGATTCGATGCCCTGGACCTGGTCATCATAGAAAGCGGCGGCGATAACCTGAGCGCGACGTTCAGTCCCGAGCTCGCGGACCTGACCATTTACGTGATAGACGTGTGTGGTGGCGACAAGATTCCGCGCAAGGGCGGCCCCGGCATCACCCGCTCCGATCTCCTCGTCATCAACAAGACGGATCTGGCCCCCCATGTCGGCGCCTCGTTACAGGTCATGGATCGCGACGCCAGGCGCATGCGCGGCGAAGCGCCCTTCGTTTTCACGAACGTACGCGCGGGTGAGGGCGTCGACCGGGTCGCGCGGTTCATCGTCGAGCGGGGCGTGCTCCAGGCGCTCGATCCAGCGCTCGCCTGAGCGTCGCCAGGCGGCGCCGATTCGGACACCGCGCGTCGCGGGATGGCCCGAGTTCATTTCGCCGCTCGACGCACTGCCTGCCACCACCGGCGCGGTTGGCGTCTTTAAGCGTCTCGACCCGGGAGCGGGCGTGCCGCCACGCGGTTCGTGATTCACGACGAGACAATTACCGGCCTAGCCGTGGGCCGGACCCCGCCTTGCGCCTCGACAAGAGACTGGCTCGCCGACCGGTCCGCACGACCGTGCCATGGTGGCCGGTGACTCGACCCCATGCCGCTCACGGATTGCACCGGGAAACGCCGTGAAGTTGGTGCACTGCATCAATCATGGTGCAGTGCAGCAAGGCACGCCGATCGAACCAGGCCCCAATGGCGCGACCATGCGGTAATTCACTGAATTGGCACGCGGATTGCATACGTATTGGATGTTTCGAAAGGCCTCCTGTGGTAGTTGCGGGGCCGGCCCCGTGCCGGCCCCATTTTTTTTTGGGGCCGGCAGGTCACCGCGACGATCGACGCCGATTGAACCGGGTCGTCGCCGTTGCCGACCCAATGGTCGCGTCCCCGACACGTCACAGGAGCGACCCATGAAACGCACCACTCGTCACTTCGCGCTGGCCGCCTTCATCCCACTGGCCGGCGCCGCCACCACCGGCGGTGCGCTCGCACCCGCCGTGACGCATGCCGCCGACAACTCGCTCTACTGCTTCTCCTGGGTGGACCAGAACGGTCTGAATCACATGGAATGCTCTACGGTCAAAAGCCTCAAGGCCGAGTGCAAGCTGACCGATCCCGAAAGCACCACGAAGGTGTGCAGCGACGTCAACAGCATGCGGATTCGCGGTACCCGCGGCGCGCTCCGAAACTAGGGCCTGTTCGTACGACCCACGCGTTCGGGTTTCGAATCAGCCGGCGTCCATGGTAATGGCTCGCCGCACCGCGGCAAGCGGCGCGTCGTCGTCGTAAACGACGGCATCGCCCGACAATTCGACGCCGAGCGCGCGCCAAAGCGCTTTGAGGTCTGGCGCCCAGCGCCCGAGGCCGGCGACACGGTACAGTTCGGTCAGGACCGTGGTCCCGGTCGCGCGATCGGCGATGGAGAGCAACGGCTCGAGTTCGGCCTTGTCGGTGAGATCGTGTCCGGCGTCGACGATGGCGCGAACGGCGTCGCGAAGCGAGCGCTCGTTGTTCGTCGCGCGCCGGATGCCGATGTCGGCGTAGAGGCAGAACAGGGCGCCGCCCCAGTACACCCGGCCCCATCGGGTACTGCCGTCCAGTCCGGCCTCGGTTCCGCGTGGCAGTCCGTGCGGCATGCCGCGCAGGAAGCCGCGCCAGATGAAGTCGTCGTCCAGCTTGCCGTGGCGCGCGCGGCTGATGGATTCGAGGTAGGTCGGCAGTCCCTCGACCAGCCAGTGGTGGGCACGAGGCAACCTGGGCAGGGCGAGGTGAATCATCTCGTGCACCAGGCGCCAGTCGCGCGCGAGTTCGGCCGGCGAACTGAAACCGCCGACGGTGACCGCGATACGTGCGCCCTCGTCGCCCGACGCGCTGCCGCCGACCGTGCCACCGCCTGGAAACAGGTCGAGGTCGACGCGGACCGGGCTGGCCGGAAACCGGCCATAGTATCGGGACACCGTATTCGCGGCGTCGGTCAGCCAGTCGACCAATGGCGTCGGGTCGAAGTCGGCCGGGGCCTCGTGGAGATACAGTTCGAATCGCGCCCCCGCCGTGTCAACGACGATCGGCCCGTCGGCGCGGGCATGGGCGGCGCTACCGAGGGCGAGGGTGAGCAGGGCGACGGCAGGCAGTCGGCGGACTGGAGAACGGTTCACGACGGATCATCCCGGTTGGCGCGGTCATACCCTGGGACCACGATGGTGCCGGAAAAATCCCTCAGGCCACCAGCGAGCGGGTATGGCGCGCCACCACGACTTCCTCGTTGGTCGGTATCGCGGCGAGGGCGATGCGCGAGGCTTGCGATTCGAAACGGATTTCGTCGCGCCCGTTGCGTGCCGGGTCCAGGACTGCGCCGAGCCAGCCGAGACCTTCGGCCACGCGCTCCCGGATCGGGGCGGAACGCGCGCCGATGCCGCCGGTGAAGATCACCGCGTCGATGCCGCCGAGCGCCGCGGCAAGCGAGCCGCACTCGCGCACGATGCGATACACGAACAGGTCCACGGCGAACCGCGCACGCGGGTCGTCGCTATCGAGCAGCGCGCGCATGTCGCGGCCGATGCCCGAGACGCCGGCGAGGCCGGCATCCCGGTAGAGCATGCGTTCGACCACGTCGGGATCACCGCCGTGGTCGCGGATGAGCTGCAGCACCAGGCCCGGATCGAGGGCACCGCAGCGCGTGCCCATGATCAGGCCGTCGAGGGTCGAGTAGCCGAACGTGGTGGCGACGCTGGCGCGATCCTTCAACCCGCACAGGCTGGCGCCGTTGCCCAGGTGGGCGATGATTACCCGGCCGTCGGCTGACTGCGGACCGAGAATGTCTTCAAGCCGCGAGGCAACGTACTCGTAGGACAGCCCGTGGAACCCGTAGCGGATGTATCCGCGCCGGGTGAGCTCCGCCGGCAGGCCGTACGTGCGCACGATGTCGGCCTGTGTCGCGTGAAACGCGGTGTCGAAGCAGGCGACCTGCGCCAGCGCCGGCTGCAACCGGCGAAGCTGGTGAATCGCGGCGAGATTCTGCGGCAGGTGTAGCGGCGCCAGCAGTACCAGTTCGTCCATTCGCGCCAACGACGCCTCGTCGACGCGTAGCGGCCGGGTGAATAACGTGCCACCGTGAACGACGCGATGGCCGGCGCCGACCAGGCGCTCGATCATTCCCCGTTCGTGGAGCCAGTCGAGCAGCGCGGTGAGCGCGTCGAGCTGGAACTCTCCGTCCCCTAGCGACGACACCTCGCGTTCCCGGTGCGGTTCCCTGAACTCGATGTGCGCACCGGCGGCGCTGTGCTCGGCGGCGCCGTGCATGACGCAGTCGAGTGATTCGATGTCGTAGAGCGCGAACTTGAGGCTCGATGAGCCGGCGTTGAGGACGATCAGCAGGTCTGACACGAAGCGTCGATCGAAAGTAAAGGTATAGGGCGTCGTACGCCGCGGTCGGCGCGAAGTCCGGTCGCGGGTCAGGCCACGCGGTCGCCGGGCTCGCGGCCGGCGAAGAACGCGTCCAGGTTGTCGAGTGCCCGAAAGCCCATGGCGTCACGAGTCTCGAAGGTGGCGCTGCCGATATGCGGCAACATGAAGACGTTTTCGTGCGCCGAGAACGCGGGATTGCCGCCCGGCTCGACAGCGAAACAATCAAGGCCCGCCGCCGCCACCTTGCCGTTCGACAGCGCACCCAGCAGCGCGTCCTCGTCGACCAGCGCGCCGCGCGCCGTGTTCACCAGGATACAGCCGTGCGGCAGACGGTTGAAGGCGCCGGCGTTCATCAGGCCGCGTGTCTGCGGTGTGGCCGGACAATGCAGCGACAGAAACTCGCACGACGGCAGCAGGGATTCGAGTGAATCGTGGAAGATCGCGCCAGCCTCGAGGTCCGCGGGTAGCCGTGTGCGATTGTGATAATGGATCTCCATCTCGAAGCCGCGCGCGCGTTTCGCCATCACGCGCCCGACCTTGCCCATGCCGATGATGCCCAGTCGCTTGCCGGTGACGTGATGACCGACCATGAACGACGGGCTCCACGACGTCCAGCGGCCCTCGCGCACCAGCCGGTCGCCCTCGGCAGCGCGACGCGCGGCCCCCAGTAGCAACAGCATGGCGATCTCGGCGGTGGCGTCGGAGAGCACGTCCGGCGTATTGGTGACGACAATTCCGCGCGATTTCAGCGCCTCGAGGTCGCAGTGGTCGACGCCGACCGAGTGATTGGCAATGATCTTCAGGCGCGGAT
>JAUIDF010000115.1 GCA_030429125.1 Gammaproteobacteria bacterium
TTACCATTTGACCGTTCGACGCCATGTGGCCAGTATGCCCCGATGCCCGATGAACCGTGGATGAACGATCCAGACACACCCAGTCCAGGCGGCCGGCTGATGTCGCCGGTGACAATGCCGTGAACGAGAACAGCGAACCCGGCGAAGACGACGTCAACCCTGCCGAGCTGGTGCAGGGAAACGGCCGATCGACACAGTCGAAGGCGATGCTGATCCGCTCCCTGGCGCTGACCGGCATCTTCATTCTCATGGTGCTCTACACCATGTATTTCGCCGCCTCGCTGATCCTGCCGATCACGGTCGCCCTGCTGCTGAATCTCATCTTCTCCCCGGTCTGCCGCTTCATGGTAATGACGCTGCGTATTCCGCAAACCCTGAGCGCGCTGGTCATCATGCTCTCGGTGGCGGCGACGATGGCCGCGGGGGTATATGCCTTCGCGGCACCGGCCGCCGAGTGGATGGAAACCCTGCCCTCCGAGCTCAGGCGCCTGGAGTACAAGCTCGCGTGGGTCAAGGAACCGATCAAGAAGGTGCAGGAAACGAAGGAACAGGTCGACCGCATCACCAACGTCGACAACGACGCCGGTTCTCAGGCGCCATCGGGGTCGGCAGGCGCCGCTGTCGGTACGGTGAGCCTGGTCGACTCCGTGCTGACGGAAACCTCGGATTTGCTGTACGGCATGTCGGTGATGCTGATCCTGCTATTCTTTCTCTTATCCTCGGGCGATGCGTTTCTCAACAAGATGGTGCAGGTTACGCCGACGCTCGCCGACAAGAAGAAGGTGGTGGAAACCGCCCGTGATATCCAGCGTCACGTTTCCGTGTATCTCGGCACCATCACCCTGATCAATATCGCCATCGGTGTGATCGTCGCGCTGGCAATGTACATCCTCGGCATGCCCAATCCACTGCTGTGGGGTGCGATGCTGACGGTGCTCAACTACATCCCTTACCTCGGTCCGCTGATCTGTATAGCCGTGGTCGGCTTCGTCAGCCTGTTGACATTCGACACGCCGGCGGAAGTCCTGTTGCCGCCCGCGGTGATCTTTGCCGTCAACATTCTCGAAGGACAGTTCGTTACGCCCATCCTCGCCGGACGCCGGCTTGCCCTGAGCCCGGTGGCGGTATTCCTCTCGCTGGTCGTGCTCGGCTGGATCTGGGGTGCCATCGGCGTGCTCATCGCGGTACCCATGCTGGTGACCATCCGCCTGGTCTGTGAACACATCGAGCCGCTGGCACCCGTGGCCACGTTCCTTCGCCGCCACTGACGCGATCCGGCCGATCAACGTAAGTCATACATACCCATGAATTCTGCCGCCACGCAATTGCGCGACCTGCTTCGCCGACCGGGCTGCCTGACCATGCCCTGCTGTTTCGATGCCTTGTCCGCCCGCCTCATCGAGCAGGCGGGGTTCCCGCTCACCTTCATGTCGGGTTTCGCGGTATCGGCTGCGCGCATTGCCGAGCCGGATACCGGCCTGATGTCCTACGGCGAAGTCCTGGACCAGGGACGAAACGTCTGTGATGCCGTTTCCATTCCCGTCATCGGCGATGGCGATACCGGCTACGGCAACGCGATGAACGTCAGGCGCACGGTGCGCGGTTTCGCCGCCGCCGGATTCGCCAGCGTGATGATCGAGGATCAGCTCGCTCCGAAGCGATGCGGCCATACCCGGGGCAAGCAGGTCGTTTCGCGCGGCGAGGCCGAGGACCGCATTCGGGCGGCCGTGGACGAACGCGAGGCAGGCAGCGACATTCTCATCCTGGCGCGGACCGATGCGCGACACGAACATGGTCTCGGCGAGGCCATCGAGCGCGCCGCGTCGTTTTCCGAGCTGGGCGCGGATATCCTGTTCGTGGAGGCGCCGCGCAGCGAAGCCGAGATGCGCGTGGTGTGCGACTCCCTGCCCGGACCCCTGATGGCGAATATCGTCGAGGGCGGCGAAACGCCGGCGCTGCCAGTCGATACGCTGGCGGATATCGGGTTCTCCATCGCCGCCTACCCGTTGACGCTGCTATCGGCGGCCATGCGGGCGATGGTCGAAGTCCTCGAGCGGATGAAGACCGATGCCCGTCGCGACGACCTGCTGATGGATTTCGGCACGCTGCGCCGCACGGTCGGCTTCGAGCGCTACTACGAGCAATCCGAACGCTACGCCAGCGCACGCCGCGACGATTGAAGGCGCGTCGCGACGCCATGCGTATCAGTCGGCCAGGATGCTGGACAGGATCAGGCCGCAGAACTCGTCGCCACGGGCGCGAAAGTGCCAGCCGACATGAGCGTCGCAGTGGCCGCAGGCCAATACCTGCCACGTATAGCCCGGGAACCATGTATCCGCCAGCACGGCGTCGCCGTGAAAGCGAACGTTCTCGGCGCCGCCAAAGCAGCCGATCTCGAAGGTCATGCCGAGGGGATTTACGCAGCGATGCTCGTGGGCGCCGAGACGGGCGACCCGCTCCGGCGTGCGGGCGAGTGTCGTACGACACAGGGCGCACCGCAGCCGTGCGTCACGGACTTCGCGGACGACGGGACCGTGGTACAGGTCGCGCCCGAACTCGTCAAAGCGTTTCAACATCGGTGCATGCCGGTCGTGGCAACTGGACAGACGTTCATCGCCGTGACATCTTAGCACCCATGAACCGGGTTTGCGCCGCCCTGCTGGGTTTCGTCGCCGCGCTGTCGTTTAGCGGCGCGGTGTCGGGCGACGCCGTGGACGATCAACTGGCCTATGCCTACGAAGTGTTTCTCGCCGCGGAACCCGAGGGGCGGCACAGTGCGGGAATCTGGTTGAAGCTGGCCAACATTCGGCTGAGGCAGTCGCGTTTTGAAGAGGCGCGCGCTGCCTATCGACGGGTCGATACCCTGGGTCAACGCGCGGCAGGGATCGAAATGAGTCTCGCAGGACGACTGGGCATCGGTCTTGCCTATAGTGGCGAGGAACGATACGAGGAAGCCGGGCGCGCGCTTTCCGACGCCATCGAAGAAGCCAGGGGCGAGCCGGTGCGTGGAAACCTCGTCACGATCTATCGCGAGCTCGCCAACGTGAATCTGCACACCGGTGACTACCCCGCGGTGATCCGCCATGCCGCCACGGCGCGACAGGCCTACCGCACCCTGGGCCGTTGGGAGGACGAAGCGGTGATGCTGCTGGTGATCGGCGTCGCTCACGCCGAGACCGGTGCGCTCGAAGATGCCGCTTCGGCGCTGCGCGGCAGCTTCGACTTGTTCAGTGAGCGCGGCGCCGACGATGCCGAGCATCGCGAACAGGCGCAGCGGGTGACGCGCATTGCCCGCGGCTACGGTATCGACGACGCCGGCTGGTAGCGGTGCGATCGCACGATCAAGCGGGGCGTCGGCCGTGGACGCGACGAACGCGGTGGCTTCGACGCATGAACTGCCGGTAGAGAATCGGCACGAAGAACAGCGTCAACAGGCTGGAAATACTGAGCCCCCAGACGATGGACGTGGCCACCGGCCCCCACAGCAATGATCGTCCTCCCAGCCCGGTGGCCAGGGAGAACAGCCCCGCAATGGTGGTGAGCGACGTGATCATGATGGGTACCACGCGTCGCCGCGCCGCGTAGACGATGGCATGCATCACGGTGTATCCGGCGTCCAGTCGGGCATTGGCGGCGGAGATCAGCACGATGGCCGAGTTGACCGCGATGCCCGCCAGGGCGACGACGCCGTAGAGCGTGAACAGGCTGAGTGGCGTCTTGCTGAGCATCAGCCCGAACACGACGCCCGTGAAGGCCAGCGGAATACTCGACAGGATCATCAGCGGCTGGAAGTAGCTTCGGAACTGCGTGCCAAGTATCAGGTAGATCAGGCCGACGCCCAGCAGGAACAGTCGGCCGATCGCGTCCAGGCTCTCCTGGATGTCGTCGAGTACCCCGGTGAAGTCGAGGCTGATCCCGGGATGCCGGTCGCGAATGGTGTCCCAGTAGGCCTTCACTTCGTTGTTCACGGTGACGGTGTCGGTCGCGTCGGTGTCGATGTCGCCAGACACGGTAATCGTGCGCCGGAAGTTGTAATGCCGGATGCTGCCTGCACCGCGTTCGATCCCGGGTTCGAGCAGCGTCGACAGCGGCACGTCGCGACCGCCGGCGCCGGGCAGCGTCAGCTCGAGCAGGCGGGAGATGTCGTGGTGATCGCCGTCGGACACCTTCAGGCGCACCTCGACCTTCTCGCCCCGGTCCTGGATACTGGTGAGCACCTCTCCGTCCACCAGGATTCTCATCGTACGCGCCAGCGTGCCGGCGTCGATGCCGGCACGGTTCAGCGCGTCGAAGTCCGTGCGCAACCGGTACTCGAGCTGTCCGCGAGCCTCGTCGTCCGACACGTCGAAGACTTCCGGTTTCGATTCCAGGAACGCCTGGATGTCGGCGACCGCGGCGCGAATGCGTTCGAAGTCGTCGCCCCGCACCTTCACGTTGATCGGCTTCGACGTCGGCGGTCCGCCGGCCAGGCGCAGAAACGTCACCCGCGTGGGGCCGGGCACCGCCTCGACCCGTGACCGCAGTGAATCGATGACCTCGTCGACGTCGCGCATGTCGCCGCGCGCCGGCTTCAGTGACACGAGCACCTGCCCGTAGTGATCGCCGAACAAGGGCTCGATCTCGGTAAACTGCTGACCGGCATAGCTGACCACCGAGCGCACCTCGTCGTCCTGAAGACCTGAGCGCACCACGTCTTCGACCTCGACGATCTTTTCCATGGTCTTATCGAGCGGTGTGCTGCTCGGCATCTCCACGTTCACGTAGAAGATGCGCAGCGGATCGCTGGCAAAGAAATCCACGCGGATCGCGCCGGTTGCGACGGCCGCGCCGGCGCCGGCAATGAGCATCAGGATGAACACCCCCGAGATGAGCGGGTGGCGCATCACCCTGAGCAGCATGCGCGTGTAGACGACGCGGGTGCGATGCAGGAAGCGCGTTCTCAGGCGCTGGATACGTCCGGGGCGGGACAGGTCGATGCGCATCGCGACAATGTGCACCGGCAACATCCAGAATGCCTCCACCAGGCTGACCGCCAGGGCGATGGTGACCACCAGCGGAATCACCAGCATGAACTGGCCGAGTATGCCTGGGAGCAGCATCAGTGGCATGAAGGCGGCGATGGTGGTAAGCACTGCCGTGGTCACCGGCGTCGCCACCTCCGACAGCGCCGACAGCGTGGCGGCCATCGTGTCCACGCCGCGCTGCAGGCGATAGTAGATCGATTCGACCACGACCACGGCGTCGTCGACCAGCATGCCGAGACTGATGACCACGCCGAGCAGCACGGTGACGTTCAGTGTCTGACCCAGCGCCGACAGTGCCCAGAACGTGCCGGCCAGAATGAAGGGGATGCCGATGCAGGTGAGCACTGCGATACGCGCGCCGACGAACAGCCAGGTGACGGCCAGCACCAGGGCGAACCCCAGGGCGGCATTGGTCTGCATCACGCGCAGCGCGTCGCGGGTAATCTGGGTCTGGTCGTCCACCAACTCGGCGCGCACGCCGCGCCGGCTCATGGATTGGTTGAACTGTGCGGTATACGCCGCCAATCGTTCGACGAGTTCGATGTTGTTGGTGTCGGCCTTCTTCATGATCGACAGCATGGCGGCGGGATTGCCGCGGTATCGCACCAGGTTTCGCGGTTCGTCCATGCCGCGCTTGATGGTGGCGACGTCGCCGAGCAATACCTCGGGACCGGCGCGGCCGATGGGGATGTTCGCCAGGTAGCCCGGTTCTCGGCTGGTTCCGATGAGACGCACCAGGAAGCGCTCCTCGTCCACGGTGACGCTGCCGGCGGCGACATCGCGAAAATTTCCCTGCACCGCGGCGGCAATGTCGACCGGCGTCAGGCCGAGCGATTGCAGCCTCGCGGGATCGAGGTCGATCACCAGCTCGGGATCCGGCAGGGAAGTGACCAGCACGCGGTCGATGCCGCGCATCTGTTCGAGCTCGTCCTTGACCAGCCGCGCCAGTTCGCGCAGGTTTTCGTCGAACACGACCGAGGACACCACGACGGTGGCGGTGGGAAAGGCGTTGGCGCTGGTGACTTCGAAAATGACCGGATCGAGCGCGTCCTCGGGCAATTCCGCCTGTTCGTTCTGAATCTCTCGCCTCAGGTCGTTGACACGCTTGTCGAACACCTCCGGCTCGATCTCGTTGAAACGCACGACGACGTTGGAGGTGCCTTCGCGGCTCGTGCTGGCGACGAACCGCACGTCCTCGAGCCGACGCACGGCGTCCTCGATGACATCGGTCACGCGCTTCTCCACGTCCTCTGCCGCCGCGCCGGGGAAAACCGTGGTGATGTCGATCCAGTTGAAGTTGATGGTGGGATCCTGCTCGCGCGGCAACGTCAGGTAGGTCAGCGTACCCAGCACCAGGACCAGCACGAACAGTACGTTCGCCAGCACGTGATTGTTGAGAAAAGTGCGCAGCATGGTCGCGGTCGCGGGTCGGGGTGCTCGGGATGGGCCGGTCAGTCGTTGACGATCTGGATCGAACTGCCTGGTTCGAGCAGGTGCCGGCCCTCGACGACGATCGGTGTCGCCGGGTCAAGATCCGTTTGCGCCGGCCGCCCGGCCAGGGCGCCGGGCAGGGGAACGAAGCGTGCCGCGTCTTCAGCGGCGACGAAAACGCCGAGTCCCTCTTCCCGCTCGACCAGCAGGTGTGCCGGGATCGCAGGGGCATCCGACACCCAGGCGAGACGCCCGGGGGTGCCGGCCAGGGCCGGTTCCCCGGTGAAGGCGAGGCGTGCCTCGCGGCTGCGGCTCGATCCGTCGACCACGGGAAGCATGGTGCGCAGTCGCACGGGATACTCGCCGAGTTCCGTACGAAAGACCAGGCGCTGTCGCCCGATTCGCGCCACGGCCTGGAGGGGCAGTCGCGTGCTGACCTCGACGGCCGCCGTGTCGAGCACGTCCACGATCGCACTGCCGGGCGAGACGAAATCGCCCCGGCTCGCATGGCGGCCGGTGACTACGCCGTCGAAGGGGCTCTGGATGCGGCAATGCTCGACCTGTCTGTCGGCAATGGCGATCTGGGCCCCCTGCGCCACGAGTTCCGCGGCCGCGGCATCTGCTTCCGCGCGGCGCTGGTTGACCTGCTCCTCGGAGATGTTTCGCGTCGGCAACAGCTTCAGTGCTCGCGCGAGCTGCTCGTCGGCCAGGCGGCGGCGTGCCTCGAGGGCGTCCAGCTGGGCCTCGGCGCGCGCCAGTGCCTGCCGGTACTCGGTGCAGTCGAGCGTCGCCAGCACCTCGCCCGCGCCGGCGCGCTCGCCCACCTCGACCTCGATCGTGTCGACGACGCCGGAGAGCCGCGAGGCGACGCGCGCCTGGCTGAGGCCGATTGCCGTGGCGGGCGCCGACTCGGACAGCGTGACGGCCACCTCGGACAGCGGCAGCACGGTGACGCGCACCGCGTCCTGCTGCGCCCGGGCGGCGGTCGCCATCGCCGTGGTGACGGCAAGGGTGAGTGCGATCGCCGCGCCGATGTGAAGCGCCCGTACGGCTCGCGTAGAATAGGGTGCGGCCTTCACTGTTGTCTCGTCGAGATTCATGATTTCCTTTGCCCGAAAGATCGGTCCGCTGCGCGTGATGCACGCGCTGTTCCTGCTGGTGCTCGTATTATCGGCGCCCTTTGCCGGCGGAGAAAGCGCGCGCAGTGGATGGGCCATGTGGCCCACGCTGATCGCGCCGGCGTTGGTACCGATCTTCTTCTTCGTCCTGCCACTGGACATGACCATGACGGCCATCGGCCGGGCCGGCGCCGAAGGCGAGGAGCGCGCGCGCCTGACCACGGTACTGCGCTTCGACGTGCTGCTGCTGGCGGTGCTGTTCGGCGCCTGGCTGCCGTTCTTCCTGGAGTTGCTCAATGCCACAAGCTGAAGGCGCCGTGATGTTACCTTTTTCCGTCGGCGAATTCGAAGGGCGGCAGGCGAAACTTCGCCGCGTGCTCGACGATCGCGGCCTCGACGGCCTGCTGCTGTTCCGGCAGGAGAGCATGTACTGGCTCACCGGGTACGAGACGTTCGGGTTCTGTTTCTTCCAGTGCCTGTACTTCGGCGCCGACGGGCGGATGTGCCTGCTGACGCGTTCGGCGGACCTGCGCCAGGCACAGCTGACGTCGGTCATCGGTGACATCCGCGTCTGGGTCGACGGCGTGCCGGGCGGTCCCGCTCCGCAGTTGCGAGACCTGCTGAACGACTTCGACCTGCGCGGGGCACGGCTCGGCGCCGAATTCGAGAGTTACGGCCTGACCCATCGACGGGGCCGCGAACTCGAGGCCGCCCTGGCTGGGTTTTGCACCGTCGAGGACGGCTCGGAGCTGGTCGACGTCCTGCGCATGGTCAAGAGCCCGGCAGAGCTCGAGCACGTCCGCCGGGCCGCCGCACTGGCCGATGATGCGCTCGATGCCGGCACCGGGCTGATCGCGCCCGGCGCGGACGAGGGCCGTATTCTCGCCGCCATGCAGGCGGCGGTTTTTGCCGGCGGCGGCGACTACCCGGGCAACGAGTTCATCATCGGTTCGGGGCCGCGCGCCCTGCTCTGTCGCTACGCATCCGGGCGACGACGACTGGATGTCGATGACCAGCTCACGCTCGAGTTTGCCGGCGTGGTGCGACATTACCACGTGGCCATGATGCGCACCGCGCTTGTCGGGCAGGTGCACCCCGAGCATCGACGCCTGTTCGACGCGGCGAACGATGCGCTCGCCGCCTGCGACGAGGCGCTGCGTCCCGGGGCGACCGCGCACGATGTCTTCCACGCCCACGCCCGGGTGCTGGACGCCGCCGGCCTGGCGGCGCATCGGCTGAACGCCTGCGGCTATTCGCTCGGCGCACGCTTCACGCCGAGCTGGATGGACTACCCCATGTTTCATCACGGCAACGAACAGGCCATCGAGCCCGGCATGGTGATGTTCATGCACATGATCCTGATGAACAGCGACAGCGGGCGCGCGATGACCCTGGGCGAGACCGTGATCGTCGGCGAACACGAAAACGAGCGTCTCAGCCGCCACCCGCGCGAGCTGATCACCCGATAGTGACCGCGGACGCCGGGCTCGAGGCATTGGCGGATCGCGCGGCCCTGGTGCTGCTGTACCACGGCGCCTGGACGACCCCGCCCACCGAGTTGGCCGGCGGCCTGCACAATGTCCCGCCGGTGGTCATGCGGTCGCAGCTCGCGGCGGTCGGCCGGCACTTCGAGTGGGTCGACGTGGATACGCTCGCGGCCATGTCCGATCCGCGCGGATACGCCGCGGTGACGTTCGATGATGGATATCGCTCGGTGTTCGACGAGGCACTGCCCGTGTTCGAGGCGCTCGACGTACCGATTACCGTCTACCTCAACGGGGCCGTGTTCGAGGGTCGCGTGTTCTGGCGCGACAAGGTTCGCCTGGTGCAGAACCGGGGCTGGGTGGATGCGTTCGAACGTTTCGCCGACAACGTACCGCGGATTCCCGGACGCCGGTTTTACCGCTATACCAAGGATCCCGGCACCAACAGCGCCCGCGTCGACGCCGAGCTCGACCGCTTCCTTGCCAGCCGCGCCGCCGCCCCGCCGCCCCGATACTGCGTGGATGACGTCGACGACCTGCCGCGGCACGACCTCGTGGCCTACGGAAATCACGGCCACCACCACTACGTCATGAGCTCGCTCGACGCCGCGCAGCAGGCGGCGGAGGTCGACCGTACGGCACGGCTGCTGGAACGTCTGCGCGGCGGGCGCCTGAGCCGCTGGTTTTCCGTGCCCTTCGGCGATGCGCGTGACTTCGACGCCGCCACCACCGCCGTCATAGAGGCCGCCGGGTACCGCGGCGTACTTCTCTCCCGCGGCCGTGTCCATGACCGGCCGCGTCGGCTGCACGGGGCCGGCTCGGTGGAACGGTTCATGCCGACCGATTCCCCGCTGGCCTTCTGGCCCGGCGCCCTTGCTTAAAAAATTCACGTGATTGGGCTACACTTGATAGCTTGACATTTTAATTGCGCCTCACACCGGGCGCCGCCACCCGCCGCATGCCATGAGCCAGAAATACCATACGGACGATCTTCGTATTGCCGAGATCAAGGAAGTCGCCAACCCGCTGACCGTCTGCCAGGAATTTCCGGCAAGCGAGACCGCCGAGCGCGTTACCTTCGAATCGCGCCAGGAAATCCAGGGCGTGATGGACGCCCGCGACGATCGCCTGGTCGTCATCACCGGGCCGTGCTCGATCCACGATCCCACCGCCGCGCTGGAGTATGCCGGCCGCCTGGCCGAACAGCGGCAGCGCTTTGGCGAGGACCTGCTGATCGTGATGCGCACGTACTTCGAGAAACCGCGTACCACGGTGGGCTGGAAGGGACTGATCAACGACCCGGATCTCGACAACAGCTTTCACATCAACAAGGGGCTGCGGCTGGCACGCAAGCTGGTGATCGACATCAATGAACTGGGCGTGCCGGTGGGCACCGAGTATCTCGATATCATCACCCCGCAGTACATCGCCGACGTCATCAGCTGGGGCGCCATCGGCGCACGCACCACCGAGAGCCAG
>JAUIDF010000116.1 GCA_030429125.1 Gammaproteobacteria bacterium
CACGGTTGCCGGGCTTCGCGGGCTTCAACAGTTGTCGCCATGCTCCTCCTCGTGCCGTCTGTCGCGGCCGATTTCGTTATCGTTGGATCAGTCTAGGCGCTCTGTTATCATTCTTCAAATAGATGTTAAAAATGGAAGTTATAGTTATTGAGAATGACATGAGCAAGGATCTTCCGACCCCCGAGCAGCGGGCGGCGCTATTTGCCCGCAACCTGGACTGGAACCTGCTGCGCACGTTCATGGTCATCGTCGAGGCATGCGGCATCACGGCGGCCGCCGAACAACTCGGGCAGAAACAGCCGAGCGTGTCCAACGCGTTGAGGCGCCTCGAGCGCACCGTCGGTACGCGCCTGGTCGAACGGGGGCCCAACCATTTTCGCGTGACCGGCGCCGGCGGACGGCTGTACCGAGAGTGCGTGGAAATTCACGGCACCATCCTGCGGCTCGGCGACGAGCTGCGAGACGTCACCGACGAGATCGACGAGCACGTGCAGTTGGCCATGGCCAGCCACGTCGTGTCGCCGCTGCTCAACGACACGCTGTCGCGATTCCATCGGCGACACCCGAAGGCGACGCTGTCGGTGGACATCCTCTCCAGTCGTGACGTGGTCGAACGTGTCCTGCATCGCAGCGTGTCCCTTGCCATCTGTCTCGTCAACGACATGAACCCGCGGCTGGAGTACCGGCGTTTGTACCGCGAGTTCTTCGGCCTCTACTGCGGTCCGCCGCATCCGCTGTTCGGGCGCCCCGGCCTCACCATGGCCGACCTCGCCGGTCAGTCGTCGGTGTCGTTTTCCACCGACCAGTTCTCCGACGTACTTCGCCCGGTCGCCATGATGCGAGCCGAGGCCCGACTCGATGAGCGAATCGTCGGCATCTCCTCCAATCTCGAGGAAGTGCGTCGCATGATCGTGGCCGGACTCGGTGTCGGCCCGCTGCCCATCCACGTCGTCACGCGTGACGTGCGCGACGGACTGCTATGGCGTCTGCCGCCCTACGAGTCGCCCCCGGCCATCGATGTCTACGTCGTGTTCAATCCGCACACCCGGCTCAACCGCGCCGAGTCGGCACTGTTGGAAATGCTGCTGGAGGCAATCCACTCGACGCCCATCGACGCGCGAACCTACGAGGGTGTGATGCCCGGTACCGGCGCGCGCGGCCGGCGCATAAGAACGAAGGACTGAACGTCGTGCCAGCCGTGCCCACGGTGCGCCCCGCGCGCGAGAGCGATCTCGAATCGATCAACGCCATTATCGAGTCGGCCGTCATGGGCTGGTCACTGCCGGAACGGGTCAAGCGGCTGTCGCTGGATTCCTATCGCTACACGCCCGAGGACCTGCGCCACTTCGCGATGTGCGTGGCGGTCGAGGGCGAGCGTGTCGTCGGCGTTGCCGCCTTCGAGCAGGCCCGGCGGCGCGACACCCCCGGCGGCGCAAGCGGCCTGATGCTTCACGGCCTGTACGTCGATGCCGCCGCCCAGGGCCGGGGCGTCGGGCGCGCGCTGGTCGATTCGGTGGCGAGGGCGGCTCGATACGCGGGTCACGGTGGGGTACTGGTGAAGGCGAGCCGCGATGCCGTCGGGTTCTTCAGGCGTCGCGGCTTCGTGCGCGTTTCCGAGCCGGCGGCCTCGGACTATCCCAACCTGTTCTGGTTGCCCCTCGACGGCGATGGTGCGAATCGCGCCTGATCGCCTATGATCCGCCCTCCACATGTCGTGCCGCAACGGGGGGCATTCGATGATCATTCATGGTGACGTGCAATCGGGCAATTGCTACAAGGTCAGGCTGCTCGCGGCCCTGCTCGACATCGAGTACCGATGGGTCGCCGTCGACATCCTTTCGGGCGATACCCGAGACCCTGCATTTCGGCGCAAGAACGCCAACGGCAAGATCCCGCTGCTGGAACTCGACGACGGCCGCTGTCTCGCCGAGTCGAATGCCATACTGAACTACCTCGCCGAGGGTTCCGCTCTCTTGCCCTCCGACCGGTTCCGGCGGGCCCGGGTATTGCAATGGCAGTTCTTCGAGCAGTACAGCCACGAGCCCTACATTGCCGTGGCGCGTTTCATCGCCAGGTACCTGGGACTGCCCGAGGAACGCCGCGACGAGTATCACGCCAAGCAACGCGGCGGTCATCGCGCCCTGGCGGTCATGGAGGAACAGCTTCAAGCGTCGCCCTTCATCGCCGGCGACGAGTACAGCATCGCCGACATCTCCCTGTATGCCTACACCCATGTTGCCGACGAGGGCGGCTTCGACCTCTCGGGATACCCGGCAATCACCGCGTGGCTCGACCGCGTCGCCGCGCACCCGCGCCACGTCAGCATGGGGTAGGTCGGCCGTATTCCGGACCCGCGCCGCGTCCGGCTCATGATGCGGGCGGGTCGGTGAGCGCGATCAGCCGCCGGCGTGCGCCGACCAGGAACGCCACCGCGGCGAGACCGCCGGCACCGAAAATCATGCACATCACCACGACCTGGTAGCGCACCGCGACGAGTGGCGAGACACCGGACAGGATCTGTCCGGTCATCATCCCCGGCAGCGACACCAGCCCCACCGCGAACAGGGAGTTGATGGTCGGGATCAGTCCCGCCTGCATGGCGGTATTACGCGCTTCGATCCATGCCGCGCCGCGCCGCACCTCGGCGATGGCGCGTTCGGCCGTGAGGCTGACGTTGTTCATCGAGTTGGCGAACACCATGCCCGCCAGCGGGATGACGAAGCGCGGTTCGTACCAGGGGTCGAGTTCGAGCACGGCGAGGATGACGAGGGCGAGAGTGGCGCTGCCGGTCACGCCGATCGCCACCACGACATGACCCAGCAACCGGGTGCGTGAGCCGGTCACCGACGACAGCGCGATCCAGCTCGATGCGATCACCATGAGCGTCAGCACCGCGAGTACCACCAGCAGGCTGTCGGATTCGAAAATGAAGGTCAGCAGGTAGCCGATGAGCAGCAGTTGTCCGAGCATGCGCGCCAGGGCATGAATTGCGTTGCCGGCGCGCAGGGACCACGCGAACAGGACGGCCACGACCGCCGCGGGCGGAATAAAGGCGAGGGCGAGGTTGGCCAGCGGAATGACGCCGACGGCGTCGTTCACGCGCCCGTTCGTGCGGCGTGCGCCGGCGGTGTGATCATTCCAGCGATTTCTGCAGCAGGGAGCGGTAGTCGCGGATGCGGCTGATGTAGGCCACGGGCTCTTCGCCACGCGCATAGCCATATTCGAGATCGCGATAGTATTCGCGGCGCGATAGCAGCGGCAGCACTTCCTTGAGGTCGACCCAGCGATTCGGGTTCCTGCCGAGCCGCTTCGCCAGCGTCAGCGCGTCGCGCAGGTGGGCGAAGCCGATGTTGTAGGCAACCAGCGCGAACCAGATACGATCCGCTTCTTCGACTTCGTCGGGAATGCGATCGAGCATGCGGCTCAGGTAGCGCGCACCGCCGAAGATGCTCTGCGCCGGATCGAGCCGGTCGCTGACCTCCAGCGATTCGGCGGTCCGCTCGGACAGCATCATGATGCCGCGCACGCCGGTCGGGCTGGTCGCTTCCGGATCCCAGTGCGATTCCTGGTACGCCTGTGCCGCGAGCAGGGTCCAGGGCAGGTCGAAATCCTCGGCGGCGTCCTCGAACAGGGAGCGGTAGCGGGGCAGTCTCTCGTCGATGCGGCGGGTGAACACGGACACGTCGACGTAGTCGAAGCTGGCGACGTGCCCGTAGTAGCGATCGCGAATGACCGCGCGCTCGCCGTTGTCCTCGATGATGGTGAGCCATTGCCGGATGTCGTCGGCGAGTGTCGACCACTCGGGCGACAGCACCCAGGCGAGCGGCTGCGGCTCGGTGAGATCGAAGGCCACTTCCAGCTCGGGGTGGTAGCGGCGATTGATCTTGACGATGTTCGAGTCCGCCACGGTGCAATCGATTTTCTCGTTCCACACCCGGGCGAGCAGGCTCTCGGTGCCGACGCCCGGTATCGTCGACCACTGGAGATCGGGATGGTCCGCCTTGAGTTCGAGCAGTCGCTCGTCGTAGCTGCTGCCGGCAATCACGGCGATGTCACGGCCGATGAGGCCGGCGACGTCCTCGGGGATCGTACCGCCGCGCCGGCACACGACCTGCTGCGTCACCGAGTGATAGGGCGGGCCGAAGACGAAGCCCGCCTCGAGCCGCACCTCGGTGCGCGTCAGGCCGGCCGCGGCGAGGTGGCCGCGGTTGTCGGCGATCGCCTCGAGAATCTCCTCGATGCTGTCGAGAATGACGAACTCGACCGGCACGCCCAGGTGGCGCGCGAAACTCTGCGCCAGGTCGTGCTCGGGCCCGCGGTCGCCCTGGGCGCCCCGGTACCAGGTCGTCGGCGCGTTGCGGGTGAGGACCCGCAACGGTTCGCCGTCGGACAGGTCGCCGGGGCGTTCGGCGGAGCAGGCGGCGAGGAGGGCGCCGGCCGCCAGCAACGAGAGCGTGGCGGCCGGGCGTGGCCGGTGTCGAACGGGGACGTCGAGCCGCGTTCGCACTACGTCTCGCGTCAGGCGGTCTTCTGCACGAAGACCTGGTGGGGGAAGGGGATCGATATGCCCTCGCGATCGAAGGCGATCTTCACTTCCCGCGTGAGCGCAAACTTCAACTCCCAGTAGTCGGCGGCTTCGCACCATACGCGCACGCCGAGATCCACCGAGGAATCGCCGAGATTCACCATGCGCACCCACGGCTCGGGTTCGCGGTGCACGCGCTCGTCGGCATCGATCACCGAGCGGATGATCGACATCGCCTTGTCGGCGTCGTCGCCGTAGTCGACGCCGAAGGTCAGGTCGACGCGGCGCGTGGTATTGGCCGAGTAGTTCGTGATGATGGCGCCCCAGGCCTGGCTGTTGGGCATGATGATGGACACGTTGTCCGGCGTCACCAGTTCCGTGGTGAAGATGTTGAGGTCCTTGACAGTACCCGACGTACCGCCGATGTCGACGTACTGTCCCAGCTTGTAAGGCCTGAAGAAGATCAGCATCACGCCCGCCGCGATGTCGCTCAGCGTGCCCTGCAGCGCCAGGCCGATGGCCAGCGAGGCGGCACCCAGAACGGCCACGAGACTGGTTGCCTGGAAGCCGAACACCTGCAGCACGGCGATGATGACCACGGCCAGTATCGCGTACTTGGCGATGGACGAGAAAAAGATGCCCAGTGTCTGGTCGAAGCGCTTGCTGCGCTCGATGCGCGAGCGGATGAAACGCGCCACCATGCCGGCCACGATGTAGCCGACCACCAGGAATAACACGGCCTTCGCGGCATTGATCACAAGCGGCGCGTAGGCGCCGAGCTGTTCTGAGAGTTGTTCCATGGGATCAGGACGATTGAATGGTGAATGGCGGGATCAATCTAACACCACCGCCAGCGACCGGCAACGAAGCGCCCGGATGTTTGGTCGGCGCCGGTCGTTTGGGTATGATCGGATCTCGGAAAAGATAACGAGAAACGCGGCCGCCCGGCCGCCGAAAGGAGGATGAAATGGCCACCCGGAGCCTGTTCGCAACCTGGCTCGCGCTCCTGTGCAACGTGGCGTTGGCGGGCGAGTGGTCGCTGCGACTCGGCGACTTCGAACTCGAGGGCATTTCCGTGGACGAGCGCGTGGCGGGCGACATGTATCACCTCGGGTTGGCGAGCGACACGGTGTGGTTCACGCTCTCCTTCCCCGCCGAAGGCGGCCGGCGACCGCGGCGGGCCGAGGCCGAACACGTCGACTTGAACGGATTCGAACCGGATATCCGCTGTACCGCCATCGGCGAAGCGGGTCTCGTGCTCGATGGCTTCGACATTAGCGGCGAAGTGGTCTGCTCGCGCCCCGGCGGTACGCTCGGATTGGTGGGCCGCTTCGAGAACTGAGCATCCGCCGCCTCGCCCGTCGACTACCCCGTCGACCCGAACGCCGCCAGCGCCCGCTGCCGCGCGGCGTCGTGCGCCACGATCGGCTCGGGATAGTCGTCACCGAGACGCACGCCGGCGTCGGCCAGGGTTTTCGAAGACGCGCGAAACGGCGCGTGCAGATCCCGATCGGGCAGCGATGCAAGTTCCGGCACCCAGCGCCTCACGTAGTCGCCGCCGGCGTCGAATTTCTCGCCCTGGCGTATCGGATTGAAAATCCGGAAGTAGGGCGCCGCGTCCGCGCCGCAGCCGGCCACCCACTGCCAGCCGGCCGAGTTGTTGGCCAGGTCGGCATCCACGAGCGTATCCCAGAACCATGCCTCTCCCCGCTGCCAGGGCACCAGCAGGTGCTTGACCAGGAAGGAAGCAGAGACCATGCGCACGCGGTTGTGCATCCAGCCGCTCTGCCACAGTTCGCGCATGCCGGCATCCACCAGCGGATACCCGGTGCGTCCGTGGCACCAGGCGTTGAACGCCTCGTCGTCGTCGCGCCAGGGAAAGTTGGCGAAACGCTCGTTGAAGGGTTTGTCGGGCAGGCTCGGCCAGTGAAAGAGCAGGTGATGGCAGAACTCGCGCCAGGCCAGCTCGCGAAGGAAGGCGTCGCCGCCGCCGGTCAGCGCCGACACGGCCGACTGCGCACTACGCACCGTGTGCCACACCTGCCGCGGCGAGAGCTCTCCGAAGTGCAGGTGAGGCGACAGGCGGGAAGTCCCGGGCGTGCCGGGCACGTCCCGCTGGTCGCGATAACCGGTCGCGGCGCCGTCGAGGAAGGATTCCAGGCGGGCCCAGGCGCCCTTCTCGCCGGGTGACCACGCCTCGCGCAGGCCCCCGGCCCAGTCCGGGCGGGTCGGCAGCAGCTCGAGATCGTCGAGGGTCAGGCTGTCGATGTCGCGCGGCGGCGGCGCAAGCCGCGCGGGGCCGGGGCCGGGCTCGGCGGGTTCGTCCATGGCCAGCAGGGCCCGGTAGAATGGCGTGAACACCCGGTACGGGTCGCCGGCCTTGGTCTGGATGCGCTCCGGTTCCACCAGCAGGCGGCCGCGCAGGCGGCGAAGCGTGAGTTCGTCCGCCAGTGCGCGCTGAATCGCGTCCTCCAGCGCGATCTCGTGTGGCTCGTAGCGGCGATGGAAGAACAGCGCATCGGCGGCGTGCGTGCGCGCGATGTCCGCAAGATGGTCGACCGTGTCGCCGCGGCGGATCACCAGCGCGCCGCCCCGGCGGCGCAGGTCGGCGTCCAGCGACGCGAGCGAATGATGCAGCCACCAGCGGCTCGCGCCGCCGGGACGCCAGGCGCCGGCGCGCTCGTCGTCGAGGACGAACACGGCGATCAGCGGTCCGCCGTGCTCGGCGGCCGCATCGAGGGCGGCGTGGTCGTTGACCCGCAGGTCGTCGCGGTACCAGACGATGACGGGCGCAGTGTCGGACATTGGCCAGGTCCTGGAGGATGTATATTTGTACAATAACTGTACACGAATTGTACAAGTTTTACCACGACAGGTGAACGCATGAAGAAATGGCTCCTCTGCGCACTACTGGCGGCCGGCCCGGTCGGTGCGCCCGCGGTATCCCTTGGCGCCGGGTGCGGCGCGCTGCTCGATCACCAGGTTCGTCCCCTCGGCGAGGACGAGCCGGTGGATCTTTGCTCGCGTTACGGCGGGCAGGTGGTGGTGGTCGTCAACACGGCCAGCCGCTGCGCATTCACGCCGCAGTACGAGGCACTCGAATCGTTGTATCGCCGCTATCGCGACCGCGGTCTGGTGGTGCTGGGCTTTCCATCGAACGATTTCGGCAACCAGGAGCCCGGCACCGAGGCCGAGATCAAGTCGTTTTGCGAACTGACCTACGACGTCGGCTTTCCCCTGTTCGAGAAGACGCGCGCGGCCGAAGCCGAGGCCGATCCGGTGTACCGTGCGCTGGCCGCCGTCGCCGGCACCTACCCGACGTGGAATTTCTACAAGTACGTGATCGATCGCGACGGCCGGCTGGCGGGCCACTTCCCGAGCCGCGTGACGCCGACCGACCCCCGACTCGTGGCATTGATCGAGTCACTGCTGTGAGCGGCGCGCGATAGCCGTCGACGCGGCCGTTAGCGCCTCGCGACCTGAATCGTCGTTCGCGGACGGTGACACAGGGACCGGTGGATACGACGCGTTCGCGGCGAACGTTCGGTCCCTTTTCGCCCTCGACGGCGTTGCATGCCGTCGCCGCGGCGTCCCCGTGACGCCTCGGTGCGCGCAGTCCGACGCGTGACAGCCCACGACATCTCACTCGCCTGGCGTCGTGTGGACAGCCTCCCGGGAGATCACGACTAGCGCCGGCGGACCACGCGTGCCAGCGTTGCCAGGGCATCGGAGAAGTCGGCGCCGAGCGGTATGGCGCCCGCCTCCTCGACGACCGGCCGGTGTCTCTGCACACCGGCGCCGCCTGCCAGCACCGGCATGCCCGCCGCTGCGACGACCTCGGCCAGCAGCCGTGCGAGTGTCGCGCCGCGGCTGTTGGACGACACCGACAGCACCACCGCCCGGCATGCCGCCGCTCCCGCGGCCGCACCGATCTGGCCAGGCGGCAGGTCGCTGCCCACCATGACCACGCGGTATCCGGCGGTAGCCGCGGCCAGCGCGAATTGCATCAGCCCGAGTTCGTGGTGTTCGCCGCTCGGACACGCGGCCAGCAGCCGCGGTCCGGTCGCGGTGCGGTTGGCCTGTCCGAGGCGCGCGCCGATCCGGTTCCGCAGGAAGGTGGAGAAAAAATGCTCGCGCGCGATTCCCGCCTCGTCGTCGCGCCAGGCCTCGCCCAGCCGGCGCAGGATCGGCGTGCTGAGTTTCGCCGCCACCAGCGATACCGGATACAGCGACAGCGCATCGTTGTAGACCGCGTCCAGGGCCGGCTCGTCGAAGACCCGCAGCGCCGCCAGCAGGCGTTGTTCGTAATCCTGGAAGGGCGCGCCGGTCGGCGCCGGATCCGCCGGGTGCGCGCGCGGGCCGGCGGCGTCCAGGAGCGGTCTGACCCGGCTGACCGGCACGCCCTCTTCGAGCAGCGCGAGAACGCGACGAATCCGCGCCACGTCCGCGTCGGAATAAAGCCGATGACCCTTGCCCGTGCGCATCGGCAGGATCAGCCCGTAGCGGCGCTCCCAGGCGCGCAGCGTCACCGGGTGGACGCCGGTGGCCTCGCACACGGCGCGAATGGGATACACGCCGGTTCCGGGCTGGTTGGCGGACTCGTTCAACGGGTGGGACGCTAGATGAGATCGAGGGCGTGGGACTTCAGGTCGTCGATGTCGATGACCTCCAGGCAGCGCTCGTGGGTGGCGCCGAGGACCACCCGCGGTGCGACGCCCGCCTCCAGCGCCTGCTGCCATCGCGCCGCGCACAGGCACCAGCGATCGCCGCCGCGAAGGCCGTCGAAGCCGAACGCCGGTACCGGCGTGGAGAGGTCGTTGCCCATGCGCTGGCTGAAGTCGAGAAACTCGGGCGTCACCTCCACGCACACGGTGTGGGAACCGGCGTCCTCGGGACCGGTTTCGCAGCAGCCCGAGCGGGTAAACCCCGTGAGCGGTTTCGCGGAGCACAACGCGAGGGGCTCGCCGAAAATGTTTTTCTGCGTCGTCATGGATACCAATGCAAGTCGTGAAATCAGAGCAGGTTGCGCAGGCGCAGTGAATCCGGGTGAGGATCCAGGTACACCTGCCGTTCGATGTAGGGGTCCGGGTGGACGCGAAAATAGTGCCTGAACAGCGTGATCGGCACAATCAGCGGAACTTCCTCGCGCCGGTACCGCTCGATGGCGTCGACCAGCTCCGCCTTGTCGCCGGCGTCGATGCGCTTCTTCAGGTAACCGAGGATATGCTGCAGCACGTTGCAGTGGCGGCGCCGCGTCACCCGGCGCGACAGGGCTTCCATCAGGCCGGCGAAATACGGCGGCGCCGCATGCCCGGCGCGATCGCCGGAAAGATCGGACAACAACTTGCCGAGCCGTTGGTAGGCGGCGTTCGAATGCGCCATGACGAGATACTTGTGCCGGGTGTGAAAGTCGATCAGGCGCGCCGCGGTAATGCCGTCGTCGCACAGGGTTCGCCAGCGCCGGTGCACGTAGAGGCGGTTGACGAAGTTTTCGCGCAGCACGGGGTCCTTGAGTCGGCCTTCTTCCTCCACCGGCAACTGCGGCAGCCGCTGTTGCAGGATGCGGGCGAAGATCCCGCTGGTGTCGCGCACCGCCGGACCGTCGTTCCCCGGGTATCGCTTCACGCGCGTCATGCCGCAGCTCGGCGAATCCTTCTTCAGGACGAAGCCGTCCAGCGCCGCGGCCGTGCCGATCGTGGACTCGGCGTATGCCTCGAGCGCGTCGGTCACGTCCATCGAGGCATCGCGCACGCCCACCGCGCGCGGTCGCGAGGGATCCTCGCCGACCAGGCGGATCGGCGGCCGGGGTACGGGTAGGCCGATCGCGGTTTCCGGGCAGTAGGCGACGATGTCGGCGTACCGGGCGAGGTCGGCGGATACGAACGTATCGCGCTTGTGTCCGCCATCGAATCGCACCGCGCGGCCGAGCAGGCAGGCGCTGACGCCCAGCGAGGGCCGGGCGAGGGCCTCGGCGCCCGGCGCGGTCACGGTCAGGTTGGACATGTGC
>JAUIDF010000117.1 GCA_030429125.1 Gammaproteobacteria bacterium
CGTGATCGTGGTCAACTACAACCTCGATCATCTCATCGACCAGTTCGCAGGCAGCACGCGCAACGTCGCCAGTATCCAGGTGCTGCTGGATCAGCGCGACCGGGTGATCCTGCATTCGCCCGGGGCGCCCGCCCGTGAGGTCGCCTCGGGGCCGCTCCTGGGCGGATTGACCGGCGCCGCCCGCGATGACATGGTCGAGATTCGCGGCGAGGACTGGTACCGGGTCGCGGTGCCGCTGGATCGCCATGGCTGGACCCTGGTGTCCGTCACGCCGCGCGAGGCAATGCTTGCCGGCTTTATCGAGCTGCGCAACCGCACGGCCATCGCCGTGATCCTGGTGGTGGCGCTCATCTCGATTCATTTCTCGCGCACGGTCGTTGCGCCCCTCGACCGCATCGCGCAATCCTTTCGCCGCCTGAACGACGGCGACGACGACGTCGAGCCGCTGCCCGCTGTTGCCAGTGGCGAAATCGGCGAACTGACCGATCTGTTCAACCGGTTCCTCGAGGGATTGGCCGAACGCGAGCGCGCGACGCAACGCGCGCGCGAGTCCGCGGTGGTGTTCTCGGTCACCTCCGAGGGCATCATGATCACCGACAATCGCGGCGTGATCAAACTGGTCAACCCGGCGTTCACCCGTATTACCGGCTACACCGCGGAGGAGGCCATCGGTAACAATGCCTCCATGCTCAAGTCGGGGCGTCATGACGACACGTTCTACCGCCTGCAATGGCACCAGCTGCAGGCCCACGGACACTGGGAAGGCGAGGTCTACAACCGACGCAGAAACGGGGAAATCTACCCCGAGTGGCAGACGATCTCGGCGGTGCGCGATGCCGACGGCGCGACCACCGAGTACGTCGCCATGTTCTCCGACATCACCGCCCGCAAACATGCCGAGCAGGAGCAGGCCCGACTGCAGCGCGAGGTGAGCCAGTCGCACAAGTTGCAGGCGCTCGGCCAGCTCACCGGGGGCATCGCCCACGACTTCAACAACATTCTCGGCATCATCATGGGCTACACGTCGCTCGGTTTGAAAAAATACGGCGACAGCGCGGATCCCAAGCTGGTCGAGTACCTCAAGACCGTCATGTCGGCGTCCGAGCGTGCCCGAAACCTCGTCGCGCAGATGCTGACCTACAGCCGTAACGAGGGTGGCAACGTCGCCAACCTTCAGCTCGCGCCGGCCATCGCCGAGCACGTGGACATGCTGCGCTCGGTCATTCCGTCGAGCATCTCTGTGACGTTCAATCACGACGACGACCTGCCCGACGTGGCCATGGACGCCGTCGCGCTGCAGCAGCTGGTCATGAACCTGTGCCTGAATGCGCGCGATGCGATGAATGGCGCCGGCATGCTCGGCCTTGATCTTTCTTCGGCGTGGATCGACAACGTCGAGTGCTCCGCCTGTCACCGCCGTATCAACGGCGAATGGGTCGAACTGAGGGTCGCCGACACCGGCAGCGGCATGACGCCGTCGGTGGTCGATCACATCTTCGAACCGTTCTTCACCACCAAGGAGGTCGGCGAGGGCGTCGGCATGGGCCTGGCCGTGGTCCAGGGCATCATCCAGCGCCTGCACGGCCACGTCGTGGTGGAATCGACGCCGAATCGCGGCACCGTGTTTCGCGTCCTGTTCCCGCCCGCCACGCAAGTACAAACGGAGGTGGTGGATGGTGCGGTCGATGACGAGGGGCTGCCGGGCGAAGGCCGCGACCGGCGCGTACTCGTCGTCGACGACGAGCCGGAACTGGCCGAACTCACGGCCGAGGCGCTTACCGGCTACGGCTATCGGTGCACCGTGTGTACCGACAGCCCCGAGGCGCTGGCGACCTTCCAGGCGGCGCCGGCGGCATTCGACGTGTTGCTCACGGACCAGACCATGCCGGGGTTGACCGGTCTCGAGCTGGTCGAGCAGGTGCGATCGTTGCGGCCGGAGTTTCCCGTCGTGCTCGCGTCCGGCTACAGTGACGCGGTCGACGCGACGCGGGCCCGCGACCTCGGTATCACCTACCTCAACAAGCCGATCGCGCCGGAATCGCTTGCCGCCGCGATCGGCGCGGCCCTGGGCCAGGGCGTGCCGGGCCGGGCGCCGGCCTGAGCACCGGACACGACCGAACACGCCGGGCAAGAAGCCCGGCCTACCGATCGAAAGACGTGCCCCGGGCCTGCCAGGTCGACCGCTCGAGCCTGAATGCGCTGCACTCGGTGGCATAGGCGCGCCTCATGCCCTCCTCGCGCATACCGATCTTGCGCAGCACGTGCTGCGAGGCATGGTTCTCGGGATCGGTAACCGCGACGACTTCCTCGAGGCGGGTGTCCTCGAACACGAAGCGCAGGATGCGATGGCCGATCTCCGTCGCATAGCCGCGGCCCCAGGCCCCGGGTCGCAGGAGGTAGCCGATCTCGAGATCCCCCTGTGGCCATTCGCCGGGGACGACGAGGCTGTAGTCGGTGTCATCCGATTCGATCGGCAGCGGCAGGACCACCGTGGTGCCGATTTTCTCGCCGGTGTCCCGGCGCAGCACGCACCAGATGCCGATGCAGCCATCGCCGCCGCGGCGAACGCAGTCGGGCATGGATCGTTCGATCGCCTCCGGCGTTTGCCGTTCGCCAACGTACCGCGTGACCGCCTCGTCGGTGAACAGTGCCAGGGCGAGACCGAGATCGTCCATGGCCAGCGGACGATAGGAAAGCCGATCCGAAGTAAATGCGAGGTTCATGCGTCGTGGCCGGTCACCGCCCCGGCGCGCCGGCAATGGCGTCGTAGCCCGCCGGGTTGAACTCGATCAGGCAAAAGCCGTGGCCGAAGGGATCGGCAAGCAGGGCCAGGCGACCGTAGGGCGTGTCGCCGACCGGTTTCTCCAGTGCCGCGCCGTGCGCCAGCGCGCGTTCGACCGCGGCGTCGACGTCCTCCACGACCAGGTCGAGATGCACGGGCGTCCAGTGGCGATCGTAGTCGCGCTCGCGCGTGGCGGTCGGCGCGGCCAGAGAACCGGCCGGCTTGGCCAGCAGGTAGAGCGGGACCGCCGCGCCGGACAGCTCGACGGCGTCGTCGCCGAAGCGCCGTGACACGGTCAAACCGAAGGCACCGGTGTAGAAGGCCTCGGCGCGGGCCAGGTCGTCGACGTCGATGTTGACCAGGATATTCATGCGTGGCTCAGCCCTTGCGATGATTTTCCCGCTTGCGTTCGACGCCGGCATCGAAGCGCGAGCGGTCGATCACGAATCGCTCGTGGCGGCCGCGCGAGATGATGTCGACGCCGTCGTGGGCTTCAACCAGAAAGGTGAGCTTGCGACCGCTGACGTCGATCAGCTCGACACTGGCCGTCACTTCCATGCCGGGCGGTGTCGCCGCCTCGTGACTGACGTCGATGTGTGTGCCGAGGGTCATCTCGCCGGGCCAGTGCAGGTGCGGATTGACCGCGCGCACGCACGCCCATTCGAGGAAGCCCACCAGGAACCCGGTGGCGAAGACCTCGGGCATGGCCAGGAACTCGTCTGCCTCCGGGTACAGGGCAGGCACGGTCTTCGTCGAGGGAACGACGAAGCGGTGCTCGTAGCGCAGGCCGGCCTTGAGGGAATCCTTCACGTCGCGGGATCGGGTTCGGGGTTCTGTACAGCGCGGTTTATAGCATGGAACGCGGTCGCCGGCCGCTGCCGGCGTACAATGGTCATCCGTCGTTCGCCGCTCGCCGCCGCGCGGGAGGTTTCATCATGCTGATGCATCGGGTCCGAATCGCCGGCTGTGTGGCCGCACTGCTGCTGACACCCGCGGCCCACGCACAGGAACCCGGCGGCGCCGGGTTCGCCGAGGGCGAGGACATCGGCGGCGGCCACAAGTTCGCCGTCTACGGCGTCGAAACCTGGTACCGGGCACACGACGTCGAATCGAGGGCGAAGAGCGCCCACTGTCGCGGCATGCTGGAAACCGCGCGCGCCGAGGAGGACGCCGGCCTCGCCATTGCCGAGCGATTGCGCTCGGACCCCGCCGGCCAGACCCGCGAGCTCATCGACCAGCTGAACGCGCATATGAAAGTGCGCAACGAGAACCTGCGCGCCTTCCAGTCCTGCGTCGTCGAGGCCACGCGCTGGCGCCCGGATGACGATCCCGAGCGGCCGAAGTACTACTACGGCCGGCCCGATCCGGCGGTCGACTTTGCGCAGGGCGTTGCCCAGGGTATTACCGACGGCTTCAAGGGCGATCGCGTCAGCTACCTGGTCGGACCGGCCGCCGGGCGGCTGTTGCGCAACGTCAGGCATGTCGGCACCGCGCTCGCGGTGCTCGGGACCGGCACGGCGCTCGAAGACGCCATTGGCCAGATCCAGGCCGCGTCGCCCGGCATGGATCACTGGACCGCGGGGCGCAAGCTGGGGCAGCTCGTCTACCAGGGCCTGAGCGTGGCCGACGCCGTGCACAACGTGGCCGGCGCGGTGCGGCGCACGCCGTCGACGGGTTCGCCGCACGCCGGCCCGAGCGACGGCGTACCGGTCTCGGCGTCGGCGGCCGGCGGTACGCCGCCACGTGCCGTGCCGGACACCACGCCGGCCGGTATGCCGCCGCGCGCGCCGGGTCCCGACGGCACGCTGCCCGCCGGTGCCGCGGACACCACGTTAGCGGCCGCGGCACCTGCCAGGGCTGTCGCCGCGACCGCCCGCGGCCCGCCGGGATACGAGATCGGCCCGTTCATCGACCGCGGTACCTTCGGTAGCGTCTACGAAGTTGCCGGGCATCCGGACAAGGTTTTCAAGGAGGTCACCGGACTGCCGGGCGAGGCGTTGGCACGCCACCAGGGCCAGGTAAACGGGCATGACCTCGTCGAGCGCGCCAATGCCAACCTGCCGGCCGGCGCGGAGCCCATTCCCCAGGCCGCCATTCTCGACCATGGCGTGCCCGCGGATGGGTCGCCGTGGATGGTCATGGAGCACGTCGAGCAGGCCGGACGCTGGAAGCAACTTGGCGCCGAGACGGTGAAGGATGCCTCGGTGCCCTACACGCCGGCGCAGGCCGAGGCCGTGCGCAACCTGGGTGACCAGCTTGCCGACAGCCACCTGGTCTGGCTCGATCCGAACAAGGGCAACGTGTTCTTCTTCCGCGAGAACGGCGTGCTCAAGGCCGGCGTACTGGACCACGACTTCATTTACACCCGGGAACAGGCCGCGGACATTGCCGAGGCAACGAGCCGTGCCCTGTCCGTGGACGCCGACGCCGACGAGATGAACGCTATCTTCGAGTCGCTGCCGCACGAGCAGAAGGTGATGTATTACAACGTGAGCCTGAGCAACCGCTCCATGGAGGACTTTACCGGCCTCGCCGGCCCGGAACAGTTCGATACCCGCGCCTTCATGGATGCCATGGCAAACCGGCACGGCTTCGACGGCGAATAATCGACCCCCGCGGGCGTCGTGCGAATCCCGGGCGCTCGCGCGGTCAATTCCCCGACGCACGGCGGGCGACGTACTTCACGGCATCCGGCGCCGTCAGTTCGAGTTGCCCGTCCGGTTGCGTCTGCACGTACCAGCTGTCGGCAAGACATGCCGTGTCGACGATCACCAGCTGCGCGTCCTGCAGGACGGCCCAGGCGCCGTCGCGCGGCTTCGTGCCGGGAGCGGAGGGACGAAAGTCGAAGCGACCGTCCGCGCGCAGCTCAAGGCGTCCGGCGCCCGGGACGTAGCGCCATTCGTGCGTCGGTTGCACGAGCCAGTCGCCGGCCAGGTGCGGCGCGGCATGGGCGCCGGGTGACACGAGGATCGCGCCCTCCGTGCCGTCGCACAACGCGAGGACATCGAACACGTCGGCCAGCGGCTGCTGACCGCTCGCCCGCAGCGCCGCCGCGCGTTCGCGCAGGATCGCGCCCGCGCCCGAGTCCGCGCCATCGGTAGCGCGCATGGCGTCGCGCAGCGCGTCGAGCTGGCGCTCGAGATTTTCCTCCTCGGCGCGTGCGTGGTCCGCCAGGCCCTGGGCCCGAAGCGTGCGAATGCGTGCCTCGAGCCGCTGCCTCAGCTGCCGTTCCTGTGCCTCGAGGGCGGCGTCCGCCTCGTGTCGCGTCGAAGCGGACGGATCGATCGTCGCCGCATCGCGTCGACGCTGGTGAAGCTTGGCCAGGTTATTCGACAGCACGTTCGCCTCGACGCGGCCGGCATCGGTGAGCTGGCCGTAGCCGATGCCGTCGAGGGCTTGCTGCGCGCCGTCGAGGTCGCCGGCGCGCAGCAGTTCGCCGGCCAACGCCACGCGCGCATCGCCGGCGGCGGCGTCGGCCTCGCCGGCGTAATTGGTGCTGCCGTCGGCGCCGCCGATTTTCGGTCGGCCCACCACCGGACCGAGGGCCACCGCCGCCCTGAACGCCTCGACGGCGTCGTCGGCTCGGCCGAGCGACTGGTAGAGCTGGCCCAAGCCCTGGTAGGCGGCGGCTACCAGCGAGGCACCGTTGCGCGGCGCATCGGGCGAGGCGCCGGCGGCGCGAATGCCCGGGAGCATGGCGGAGAACATTTCCACCGCCTGCCATCCGGGCGCGAAACGCGCCGGTTGATCGGCCACGGAAACCAGCAGCTGCAGCGAAGCGTCCACGTCGTCGTTGGCCACCGCGAGATCGGCAAGGCGTGATTGCAGTGCCAGCGCGAGGCCGAACTCGGCGGCGTCTCGGGCCGGCGGTGTCTTGCCGGGCGCCGGTTCGTCGAGCGACAGTCGTGCCTGCTCAAGCGCCAGTGCCGCGCGGTAGAACGCCGCCGCCTCGGTGGTCATGCCCTGCAGCTCATGGGCGACACCGAGGTAGGCCGGCGCGCGGGCATCGGCGGGATCGACGTGCATGGCACGTTCCAGGTCCGATCGCGCGCCGGTCCAGTCGGTACGCTCGATGCGCTGCCAGGCGCGCTCGAGCAGCGGCGCGGCGGTGGTGTGGATGAAGGTGTCGGCGACGATGCGCTGCTCCACGGCAAGATCGGACTGTCCTGCCTGGGCATATAGGCGCGCCAGTTCCTCCTGCGCGCGGGGGGCCGCCGGGTCCAGCGCGATGGCACGCTTCAATGCGTCCACGGCGTCGCCGACGCGGTTCGACCAGCGCGCCGCCTCGGCTTCGAGCAGGTAGCCCATGTAGGTCCCCGTCGTCGCCGCGATCGCCTTGTCCATGGCCGCGCGCGATCGCTGTCGGAGTTCCGCCGCCTCGGCATCGAGGGCGTCGGCCAGGGCCAGCTCGGCGGCCGTGGGCGGATAACAGGTGGTGGTGGTGACTTCCCAGACACCGTCGTAGCGCGTTTCCGTGCGCGAGGACGACGAGCAGTCGGTCTGGCGCAGCGCGGCGGCGCGGGCATTCAACGCGTTGGCGCGGCGACCCTTGTAGTAGGCATAGAGCGACAAGGCCTCCGGGTCGTCGGGCGCGAGCGCGATGGCGCGATCGGCGAGTGGCTCCGCCTCGTCCTCGCGTTGCAGCCGTGAGAGCACCAGCGCCTTGGTCAGCAGCGCGCCGACGTGGTTCGCATCCAGGCCGAGCGCGCCATCGAGGTGGGCGATCGCGGCGTGCAGCTCGCGCTCGGCCGACAGCTGCCAGCGGTAGGGCACCAGGGGTCTGCGTGGCTCAACCGACTCGCCGCGCAGCGCCGACTCGTCGCCGATCCAGGCGGCCAGCGCGACCCGGCGGTCGGGGTCGCCGGGAAACAGGTCGACGTCGGCTTCGAGAGCGCGCAGGCGATCCTGGTAGACCTCGTCGAAGCGGGTGCGCACGGCAACGGCGGCACGGTGCAGGGCCTGCGCCCGGTCGAGCACGCGCCCGGCATCGGCGTCGCGACGCGCCGCATCGAGCAGCGGCTTCACGAGGTCGGCCGGCACCGCCGTCGCGCCGGCCGCCAGGGTGCCCGCCAGCGCCCGCCGCACCGGTGCGGCAGCGGTCGCGTCGAGGGCCTCGGCGATGTCGAGGTCGGCCCCGGCGCGGCGCACGTCGCCGAGTGACGCCGCGGCGCGGGCGCGATCGAGGTAGGCGCCGGCGAGACGCGTGTTGAGCGTCAACGCGATGGTCAGTTCGCGCCGCGCGCTGACCGGGCGTCCCAGTGCCAGGTATGCGCGGCCAACGAGGTGGATCATGCCGGCATCGTCGGGATAGGCTTTTCGCGCAAATCCGGCGTACAGCAACGCGTCATCGAATCGACCGGCGTCGAACAGCACAATCGCCCTGGCGCGGTGGGCGGGGGCGAGTTCGCCTCGCACCAGGTTGCGATAGGCGAACCAGCGCCCGGCACGGGCGACGGCGTCGGCCAGGACCCCGCGCGGCGGCAGCTCGCCGTTGCAGCGTGCCTTGACGTAGCCCCAGCCGACGTCGTGAACGACGTGGGATGCAAAGTCAGTGGGATAGTCGTCGCCGCCCTGCACCAGGTGGCCGGGCAGGGAGAAGCTGCCGGACTGGCACTGCAGGTCATTGCCGTCGAACTGGCCCTGAAGGCTGCGCGGCGCCTGCGGGCCGCCGCCGGGAAACACGTGGCCCGCCATGCCCAGCGCCGTGTTCTTCCACAGCGTGCCCTCGCGTCCCGGACCGCCGAGTCGCTCGTAGCGTTCGAAATGACGGGCGCCGTCGACGGGGTCCCCGCCCAGGGTTGCCGCGACGCCGCGCGCCAGTACGAAGCGCGTATCGCTGCCGGCGGCGTCGAGCGCCTTGTCGAAGGCGCGGGCCGCGTTCGCGTAGTCGCCGGTACGAAGGGCTTCAAGCCCGTCCAGGTAGTCGGCCAGTGGATCGGGTGCGGCGGTCGCGGGCGCGGCCGATTCGAGATTCCCGGCCAGCGACTCGAGGCGAGCCATGGATTCGAGCCGCGTCCTGGCCTCGGCGGACCCGAGCGATGCGGCGCGCTGAAGCCACTGGCGCGCCGCATCCTTGTCCATCGGAACACCCAGGCCCTGGTCGAGCAGTCGCGAAAGGTTGAACATGCCGTCCGGATGACCGCCGTTCGCGGCACGCCGATACCATGCGGCGGCCGTCGTCGCGTCACGGCTCACGCCGTAGCCCTTCTCGTAGGCATAGCCGAGCACGGTCTGGGCGCCGACGTGACCGGCCTGGGCGGCCGCCGAGTACCACTGGGCGGCGATATCGAGTTGCTTGCCGCCCTCGAACCAGCCGAAGGCATAGCCGAGACCGTAGCAATACTGGTGTGCCGCGTCCTGGCGCACCTCGCGCGTTCGCGAAAATTCGGCCAGCTCGTTCTGCTGGCAGGCGCTCCAGTCGGCGCGCAGGTCGGCGGCCGCGGGTTCGGCGGCGAGGACAAGGCAGAGCAGCGGCAGGCATCGACGCATACCGGCAGACTCCCGGCAGAGATCGAACATCGCATTCTATCAACACCGCCACGACCCGGCTGTGGCCCATGATTTGACATGCAAGTATTTACTTGCATATGGTTCGCCCATGGACGATGTCGACAAGGTATTCGGTGCGCTGGCCAACGCCAATCGCCG
The DNA here is from genome assembly GCA_030429125.1 of Gammaproteobacteria bacterium. GTDB lineage: Bacteria > Pseudomonadota > Gammaproteobacteria > Arenicellales > CAJQKF01 > BQJD01. The sequence goes on from JAUIDF010000117.1 coordinate 9,431, forward strand.
GCAGCTGCTGGACCGGCTGCGAGCGCGCAACGGGCAGACCCTCGGTGAGCTGTGCAGCGGTCTGGAGATGACGCGCCAGGCCGTGACGCAGCATCTCGCGGTGCTCGAGGCGGCCAACCTGGTTGCCACCGTGTGGCGGGGTCGCGAGAAGCTGCACGACCTGAACCCCGTGCCCATACATGCCGTCGCCGACCGGTGGATATCGAAGTTCGAACGCACGCGACTCGATGCGCTCGACGATCTCAAGCGAGGGCTGGAACAAGGCGTCGAGAAATGACCCGACCCGACTTCGTCTACGTGATCTACATGGCCACCACCGCGGAAAAATTCTGGCGCGCCCTCACCGACGCGGAGACGACGCGCCAGTAGCGGCGCCATGCGAACGTTTCCGACCGGCACATCGTCTCCACTTGGGCGCACCGCAAGGGCGAAGGCGACGACGCCGAGGCGTTGATCGTTGGCGAGGTGCCGGAAGCCGAGCCGCCACGGCGGCTGGTCGTCACCTGGGCGCGGCCCGCCGGGGTCGTCGAATCGGAGCGACGATCACGCGTGACGTACGACATCGAGCCATTGGACGACGTGGTGAAGCGGGTCGTGACGCACGACCGGCTCGAGGCGGACCCGGACATGGCATCCGCGGTGGCCGGCGGCCGGCCGCGCGTGCTGTCGAGCCCGAAGTCCCGCCTCGAGTCGGGCCGGCCGTTGCCGGAAGTCATCCAGTGCGCAATCCGCGCCAGCCGTGGGGCACCCGATCAGGGCCTGTTCACACGACGCTGAGCGAGTGAGATATCGTGCCCCGAGAAAACGACCCGTCTCGCATCCGACAAGGCGCATCGAGGCGTCATGGTGGTTCCATGGCGACGAGATGCAACGCCGTCGGGGCGAAAAA
>JAUIDF010000118.1 GCA_030429125.1 Gammaproteobacteria bacterium
GCCCAGGTCGGAGAGCACGAGAACGGCCGCCGGACCTATGGCGACAGCATCGTTATCGGCCCGTGGGGCGACGTCCTTGCCCGCCTGCCCGAGGGCGAAGGCATCTGCTGCGCCGACATCGACCCCGCCGTGCTCGAAAAGATCCGGGAACGATTGCCGGCGCTGTCGCATCGCCGGCTGTAGATCGAGCGCACGATGCCGCTGCCCGTTCCCTTCTCCAGGGTAATGGCATAGAATCCGCAGCCCTCGAAAATTTCTTTCTCTCACACAAGGAGGTGTGTCATGGGCCCATTCGGCCTTCGCGCATTCGTCGTCTTCTTTACCGTCTTCCTCACCGTCGGGCTCGCCGCCTGTGGCGGCAGCGGTAAATCAAGCAGTGGCAGCAGCAGCGACGCCACGTTCCGCGGCTCGGAAACGTTGCGGTTCCTTAACGCCGATCGACCGAACGCGCCGGTGCTCTCGCAGACTTTTCCGCTTCGCATCGACCTGAGAGGCCGCGCGGTTCGCATCGTCAACGTGGATGGCGACGAGTTCGCCGGCAATCTTTCCGGCACGAACTTCAGGGCCAGCGGCGTCATCGAACTGGGTAACCTGGGCAGCGGCATCACGTGCTCGAATGCGAACGTGACCTACGATGGGCGCGTCGCCGGCAACTCGATGACGGGCACGGTCCAGTCGCAGACCAATTGCCAGGGCTTCGGGCAGCGTGTCCGGATGCGGATCGAGGGGCGCTTCGCCGTGTCGCGTCATGCGCGGCAGGCGGTAGGCCGCGGTGACCTGAAATCGGCAATCCGAACCGTCCTCGAGGGTTCGTTTTGAATCCGGACGTTGTCCAACGTCATGCGGTATGATCGGCAGGCTCAACTGTCTCAAGGCCCTTCGAGGCCGCCACCCGAGCATGCTCATGACCCCGACCGACAAGCGCCGACGCTTGCGCGCCGTCCTCGACGGCGATCGCTGCGTCTTTCCCGCCTCCGTGTTCGATCCGATCTCCGCGCGCATTGCCGGCGACCTCGGCTTCGAGATCGGCATGTTCGCCGGCTCCATCGCCTCGATGACCGTGCTCGGCGCGCCGGATCACATCGTCCTCAACCAGGCCGAACTGGCGCAGCAGTGCCGGCGTATTTGCCGGGCCGCGGATCTGCCGGTCGTCGTCGACGCCGACCATGGCTACGGCAACGCGCTCAACGTTGCGCGCACCGTCGAGGAACTCGAGACGGCAGGGATCGCGGCCCTGACCATCGAGGACACCGACCTGCCCATGCGCTTTGGCGAGAGCGGTGACGCGCGGTTGATCCGCGTCGCAGAGGGGGTCGGAAAGATGAAGGCGGCGCTCGAGGCGCGACAGGACCCCGAACTGGTTATCGCGGGCCGCACCAGCGCGACCATGGTCACCGATACCGCCGACGCGGTGGAGCGCGTCGTGGCCTACACCGACGCCGGTGTCGACATGATCATGCTGGTGGGCGTGAAAACGCGCGCCGATCTCGACGCCATCGCCGACGTCGCCAAGGTCCCGCTGATGATTGGCGGTGCGGCTTCCGAGGTCATGGACCCCGACTACCTCGCCGCGCGCGGCGTGCGCATCTGCCTGACCGGGCATCAGCCCTACATGGCCGCCATCCGTGCCGTGCACGACACGCTCAAGGCGTTACGCGAGGGTGTTCCCCCCGCGCAGTTGCCCGGATTGCCCGACCCGGACCTGGTGCGATCGGTGACCCGAGACGCCGACTACCGCGAGCGCATCCAGCGTTACCTCGAGGAACAATGACCTCGTCGTCCGCGCTGCCGGGAGAGAAGGGATGATGCAATACCCGGGCGAACTTCACGAGGCTTTTGCCGCGCTGGACCGGCTGCCGCGAGTGCGCCTTGCCGGTACGGTGACGCCCCTGGAGACGATGCGCAACCTGTCTGCGCGCGCGGGCGGCGCGGCGCTGGTCGTGAAGCGGGACGATCTCACGCCACTCGCCATGGGCGGCAACAAGGTGCGACAACTCGAGTTCATCCTTGGCGACGCCATGGCGAAGCGCGCCGACACGGTGCTCATCACCGGCGCCGTGCAATCGAATTACGTTCGTCTCGCTGCCGCGGCGTCGCGCCGCCTCGGCCTGTCCTGTCACGTCCAGCTGGAAGCGCGGGTGGATCGCGACGACCCCGCCTACCGCGAGTCCGGCAATGTCCTGCTGGACCGGCTGCTCGGTGCGACGATACACCGTTATCACGATGGCGAGGACGAGGCCGGCGCGGACCGGCGCCTGGACGAGATTGCCGCCGGACTCGCCGACGAGGGTCGTCGTCCGTACGTCATTCACCTCGGCCAGGGCCATCCCTCGCTGGGCGCTCTCGGCTACGTCGATGCGGCGCGCGAGCTGGTGGGGCAGGTGGAGTCGGTGGGTCTCGACGTGTCCCGGGTCGTGACCGCCTCGGGCAGCGGCGCCACGCATGCCGGGCTGTTGTTTGGATTGCGCCTGCTCGGCGTGCCGACGCCGGTCGCCGGTGCCTGCGTGCGGCGCGACGCCGAGCGCCAGCGCGCGCGAATCGCCGCCCATTGCGACAGCCTCTCGCAACTGCTCGGCGTCGACAACCCGGTGAAGGACGGCGACATCGTCACCGACGATCGATTCTTCGCGCCGGGATACGGCCTCGCCGGCGAGGCCGCGCGCGAGGCGATCCGGCTCGCGGCTCATGCCGAGGGCCTGATCGTCGACCCGGTCTACACCGCGAAATCGCTGGCCCTGGCCATCGACGCTGCCAGGGCGACGTCAGCCGGCGGTGCAGTGTTGTTTCTTCACACCGGCGGCGTGCCGGCGATCTTCGCCTATCCCGACGACGTGCTTGCCGCGGTCGGCAACGACGGGCAGGCCGGCCATCGCTGACCGCCACGTGTCGATCAACCCACGCTCGAGGCGAGCAGCCTGAACTGGGTGTTCACCTGCGACACGCGCCGGTAGAAGTTGAGCAGCTCCCGCGCCGGCGAGGTCAGTCGCTCGAAGCCCGAGAGGAATGCGACGATGGTGCCGACTTCCGTGGCGCCATTGATCACGAAGTAGCCGCCTACCATGAGTATGCCGAGCGGTCCGGCGGCGCCGATCAGGTTGTTCACGCCCTTGAGCAGAAACTTGAGCAGGAAGATGCGGATGCGCCGCGAGTAGATCCGCTCCACCCAGGCATCGGCGCGTTCGTCGGCGGAACGCGCCGCATGTTCACGATCGTCGGTATAGAGATCACCCACCCGCCGCATCAGGCGCACGCGCGAATCGATGTGGCGATTGATTCGTGCCTGCAGGATCGGCGTCAACACGATCGACGGGATAATCGACGCCACCGCCACCAGGGCCATGACCGGCTGCAGCCAGGCCATGTAGCCGAGCACCGTGACCAGGATGCCGGACTGCAGCAGCGGCACCGATACCGCCTCGCCCACGAATCCGCCCACCTGCTCGGATTCCGACGCCGCCAGCGCCACCTGGCTGCCCGCCGACTGTCGACCGTTGCCGGTAATGCGCCAGCGCAGTACGCGAATCACGCCTTCGCCGACGCTGGACTGGTAGACGCGAAACACGTACTTCAGCGCGGCGTGCAGTACGATCACCGCGAGGTAGGCGGCGCCCAGCCAGGCGAGCGCGCGGAACTCGCCGTTCTCTATTGCCTCGTTCACCATCAGGCGCTGCAGCTCGAGCGGCGCCATGTTGAGCGGGAACAGGCACACGGCGAGCACGGCCAGGCGCACCTGCTGCGGTGCGCTGACGCGCCACACGTAGCGATACAGCGTCGGCTGCATCTGCCGGCACAGCGCAGTGGTCACCGGCGGAAACAGGCGTTCGCCGATCGATTTCATGGAAGGCATGCAGGGTAGACCACGCCGCCGCTCGACGGTTCAGCGGCGGCGCGCGCGGTGTCGCGCCCGGTTATCGGCCGGCCAGCGACGCCAGCCTTGCCGCGGCGCGTCGCAGCAGTGAGCGCGCCGGCGCCGAGGCGCGATTCTCGCGCAGCTTCTTCATGTAGCCGGACCCCTCGTCGGCGGGCAGGCTCGACATCGGCACAAGCGTCCAGTCGTCGGCATCGTATCCCATGGTGCGAAGGAAGTCGGAGACGATGGGTCGAAAGAAGTCGACGTCCTCGGCGGTGAACCAGCGACGCCAGTTGTCGTAGCCGCGCGTTCGCGCCACGCGCCGATGCTCGTCGGGAACCGTCGCATCGCCGGCGAGCTCGAGACCGAGGTAGGCGCTGACGGCGTCGAGGCGGCCGTCGACGAAATCCTCGTACCGCAGGACGTGAAGGTGCGAACGGATGCCGGCGGCCGCGCGGCCGAGTATGCCGTACCAGTTCGACTGCCACGCCGCGAGCTGCTCCCGGCTGTCCGTCATGGTGCCGGCCACCAGGTCGACGAAGGGCGTGCCGGTGGGGTCGGATTCCTTCCTGCGCGTGCGCGCGAGTGCCTCCTCGAACTTCTCCCGCGTGCTGTGGTGGCCGTACCAGTGGTAGAAGAAATTGCTGATGATGATGTCGCGCGGGTCACGCACGATCCAGATCGCGCGATCGTATCGGTCGGCATTGGCAAACACGTCGTGCCACCGGGTTTCGTCGGTCGGAAACACCAGGTTCTTGGTGATCATCGACCCCGGCGCGGCGGTGAGGCGCGCATGCAGGGCGGTGTCCTCGGCGCCGGTGGTCTTGCCGGGCTCGAAGTGCAGCGCGGCGTCCCTGCCGAGGGCCTCGTGAATCTTGTAGGCCAGCGCGGTGGTGCCGCTCTTGGCCAGGCCGAGGACCAGGACCCTCACGGGGCGGCTCGTCGCGCGTCGGCGATGGCGGCGACGATCTCGTCGTGCAGCGCGGTCGTTGCCGACGCCAGCACCTGGCCGCCCGAACGCATGGTGAGGGGGGCGCCGTCCCAGTCGGTGATGGTGCCGCCGGCCCCCTCGATCACCGGCACCAGGGCCATGTAGTCGTAGGGTTCCAGGTCGGCTTCCATCACCACGTCGGAGAATCCGGCGGCGACGAGGCCGTAACCATAGCAGTCCGTGCCGAAGGCGCGGGCGCGCGCCGCCCGGCTGACGCGCTGGAACACGGCCCAGTCCGCGTCGTCGAACATGTCCGGCGTCGTCGCCAGCAACACGGCGTCGTCCAGGGCCTCCACCGCGGATACGCGGCACGGCGCACCGTTGTACGTGGTGGCTCGACCGCGCACCCCGACCCAGCGCTCCGATTGGCAGGGAATTTCGATCACGCCGATGACCGGCGTCGCGTCGTGCACCAGGGACACGAGACTGCCGAACAGGGGCTTGCCGGAGACGAAACTCTTGGTGCCGTCGATGGGGTCGAGAATCCATGTCCAGGCCGACTGTGCCTTGCGCGTGCCGAATTCCTCGCCGACGATGCCGTGCGCCGGGTGCCGCGCCTCGATCAGCGCGCGCATGGCGCGCTCGGTTTCGCGGTCGGCCTGTGTCACCGGCGTGCGATCGGCCTTGCGGTGGATGTCGAGGGGGCGTCTGAAATAGCGCAAGGTGCTCTCGCGCGCGATGTCGGCCAGCGCCAGCGCGGTTTCGATGACGTCGTCGGCGGGTGCTTCGAAGGTGTTCATGAACGCGGTGTCGGGTCGGCAATGGCGTCGGTGCCGCGCGGACGTGGCGCGCGGCGTGAAACGCGATATTCTATCGCTTATTCGATATCGAATCCCCACGCCGATTGACGGAGGAACGCATTGACCCATGCGCGTGAAAGAGTATTCCATTGATTTCTCCCGTGACGGGCTGGAGTTCGACGAACTCGACGCCGATCCGGTCCGCCAGTTCACCCGCTGGTACGACGAGGCCGCCGAGGACGGCGTCGCGACACCCAATGCCATGAGCCTGGCGACCGCCGCGAAGTCCGGTGAGCCGACGATCCGCACCGTGCTCCTGAAGCTCTACGACGACGACGGCTTCGTGTTCTTTACCAACTACGGCAGCAACAAGGCACGCCAGATCGAGGAGAATCCCAACGCCGCGCTGCTGTTCCCGTGGATCAGCCAGGGACGCCAGGTGATCATTACCGGCGCCGTCGAGCGCATCTCCAAGGCCGAGTCCCTGAGCTACTTCCTGTCGCGGCCGCGCGGCAGCCAGGTGGGCGCCTGGGCCTCGAACCAGAGCAGCATGATCAGCTCACGCGCGGTGCTGGAGAAGGGATTCAGCCAGATGATGGAGAAATTCAGGAACCGGGAGGTGCCGTTGCCGGATTTCTGGGGCGGCTACCGCGTCAAGCCGCGGGTGTTCGAGTACTGGCAGGGCCGCAGCAACCGGCTTCACGACCGTTTCCAGTATCACCGCGACGACGGCGGCGGCTGGACCATTCGCCGCCTCAGTCCGTGACCGCCCCGTCGCACGAACGCCTCGACGTGGTCGACGCGAACGATCGCGTCGTCGGCAGTCGCACGCGCGGGGAGATTCATCGCCACGGCCTCATGCACCGGGCGGTGCACCTGCTGGTGTTCAATGGCGCCGGGAGCGTGTTCCTGCAGAAGCGGTCTGGAACCAAGGACAACAATCCGGGGCTTTGGGACTCCTCGGTGTCAGGACACGTCGACGCTGGCGAGCACTACGACGACTGCGTCGTGCGCGAGGCGCGCGAGGAGATCGGTCTTCGCCTGGACGCCGCGCCGCGACGCCTGTTCAAGCTCAAGGCGTGCGCGGCGACCGGCTTCGAGCACACCTGGGTCTACGCCTGTATTGCCGAGGGGCCCTTCGAACTCGATCCGGTGGAGATCGACGAGGGGCGCTGGCTCAGTCTGCAGGAAGTGGACCGCTGGCTCGCAAGACGGCCCGCGGACTTCGCCGAGACCGTCCACCTGATCTGGCCGACGTTTCGTCGGGGCGCCTAGGAATGGTGGTCGCTTCCGGGCGCTCGGCTTTGTCGGGTGAGCCGAAGACCTAATCCGACCGACGGTGCGACGGTGCCCCGGATTGAAGCCACGGCAACAGGTAGGTCGGATTAGCCGCAGGCGTAATCCGACGAAGAACGGGCGGTGGTTTCGTTCGACGCCGCGTCGGATTACGTCCCCGCTGGCGCGGGGTCTAATCCGACCTACGGTGCGACGGTGCCCCGGATTGAAGCCACGGCAACAGGTAGGTCGGATTAGCCGCAGGCGTAATCCGACGAATGACGGGCGGTGGATTCGTTCGACGCTGCGTCGGATTACGTCCCCGCTGTCGCGGGGTCTAATCCGACCTACGGGTGCTACGGTGCGACGGTGCCCCGGATTGAAACCATGGCAATGTGTAGGTCGGATTAGCCGAAGGCGTAATCCGACACGTTCCACGGCCAGCGCGGTCAGGCGAAGGCGCGCCGCACTTCCTCGCCGATGATGTCCACGCCCTGGCGTACCCTGCCGGCGTCTCCCGCGTAGCTGACGCGGATGCATTCGTGCTTGTGCGGCCAGTCCGCCTCGAGCCCGGGGAAGAAATGCTCTCCGGCGATCACGTACACGCCGCGGGCCTTCAGTCGCCGGTACAGCTCGACGCTCGAGATGGGCAGGCCTTCAAACCACACCCAAAGGAATATCGCGCCCTCGGGCTGGTGGATGCGGTAGGGCAGCCCCTCGAAGGCCTGCCGCATGATGGCCACGGTGTCGAAGGCCTTGCCGTGGTAGAACGGTCTGACCACGTCGTTCGACAGCGCGATGATGTCGCCGGTCTCGATGGCGTCCAGCATCAGCGCGGGACCGAAACTGCCGGGCGCCAGCGAGAGAATGGCGTTGGCCGCGCCGATGGCGCGAATGATCGGCTCGGCGGCGACGACGATGCCCGTGCGCACGCCGGGCAGGCCGAGCTTCGACAGGCTCATGCACAGCACCAGGTCCTCGTCATAGACGGGCTTCGCGTCGGTGAAGATGATGTTGGGAAACGGCGTGCCGTAGGCGCAGTCGAGAATCAGCGGAATGCCCTGCGATCGACAGGTGTCGCGCAGCGCGTCCACTTCGTCGTCGGTGAGCACGTTGCCGGTCGGGTTGGTCGGGCGCGAGACGCACATGGCACCGATACGGTCGTCGACGCTCAGTGCGTTGAGGTCGACGCGGTACTTGAACAGGTCCTCGCCGACAGGCTCGATGCTGGGCCGGTTGGCGGTGAAGATCTCCCGGCCGAGACCGGCGTCCGCGTAGCCGATGTACTCGGGCGTCAACGGCAGCAGGATCTGCCGCTCGGGCCCGGACTCGTAGGCGCCGGAGAACAGGTTGAACAGCACGAAGAAGGTCGATTGGCTGCCGTTGGTCACGGCCACGTTGCGCGCACCGATGTCCCAGCCGCAGGTGCGGCGCAGCAGTGCCGCGAGCGCCTCGCGAAAGCGTGCGTCGCCGTGGGGGCTGTCGTAGTTGCCGACGACGGCATCGAACCGGGCCGGGTCGTCGAGCAGCGTGCGCATGGCGTTGCGAAAGTAATCCTGCATGGCGCCGATGGCGCCCGGGTTTCCGCCGCCCAGCATGCAGATATCGCCGCCGGCGTCCCCCGCGCTGCCGAGGTCGTCCATGAGCTGCACGATGCCCGACCCCTGGGTCAGAAACTGTCCGAATCGGGAAAACGCCATATTGCCGCAATCGCCTCCTTGAATGGTTCGCGTTAATGCGTGGCCGCCTGCCGGCGCGGGCTCGCCGGTCGGGTGGGGCCGGGCACGGCGGCCGACGGATCAGGGCCCGTGATTACTGTTCGTTCGAGACGACCTGCCGCGGGCGCGATGAAACAACAGGGCGCATCCTGGCGGCGTTGCGCCCTGTTGCCACGCAAACCTGGTGTCGGCCCGGTGCGTCGAGTCGCAGGCGACCGCCTCGTCAGCTGGTTGGGTGCGACGACCCGATCGTCCTAGTTGCTGGCCTGCTCGGGCGCGTCCGGTGCCGAGTGTGCCAGCCGGGTCTCGTCGTTTCTGAGCGCCATGAAGTCGGCGAGAATGACGCCGGCCTCCTCGAGCTGCAGGTCGGGCGGAAACTCGTCCTCGTCGGCGTCAGCCGCCTCGGTACCGGTCTCGGCGAGCGGTTCGTCCTCCTCGATTACCGGTTCCAGGCCGCGCGACGTGCGCAGGCGGTTCTCGATCTCGGTGCCGGTATGGCGACGCGCCTCGAGCTGGTCGCGCCGTGCTTCCAGGTTCAGGCTCAGCGACTCGATGCGCCGGGTGCTGGCGGCGAACTCCTGGGCGTCCTGCAGGTAACGCAGCCCGTCCGACTCCTGTTTGCGCCGGTCGAATCGTCGCACCAGCTCGGCGACGATGCCGGTATCGCCGATGGTGAACGGCGTCTTGTAGTCGGCCGCGTCGATTCGGCTCCACGGCAGTGCGTTGTCGAAGGAGCGTTCGCCCTCCTCGTCGGAGTTCATGGCGATGGGAAACAGGATGTCCGGCACCACGCCGCGATGCTGCGTGCTGTCGCCGCTGACGCGGAAGAACTGCGCCACGGTCAGCTTGAGCTGTCCCAGGTTTGTCTCCGAGCGGCTGTGCTGGTCGAGCGATACGAGGTTTTGCACGGTGCCCTTGCCGAACGTGGGTTCGCCGACGATCAGCCCGCGCTTGTAGTCCTGGATGGCGCCGGCGAAGATTTCCGAGGCCGACGCGGAATTGCGGTCGACCATCACCGCGAGCGGACCGGTGTAGCTGACCGAGGGGTCCGGGTCCACGTTGACGCGTACGCGACCGCTGCTGTCGCGCACCTGGACGATGGGTCCGCTCTCGATGAACAGTCCGGTCAGCGAGATCGCTTCGGACAGCGCGCCGCCGCCATTGCCGCGCAGGTCGACGATGAGGGCGTCGATGTTCTCGGCTTCGAGTTCACCAATGAGATCGCGAACGTCCTTGGTGGTGCTTCGATACTCGGGATCGCCCTGGGTGCGGCCCTCGAAGTCGGCGTAGAACGTGGGTACGGTGATCACGCCAAGCTTGTAGTGCTTGCCGCCGTGATCGACCTCGTGAACCGCCTTCTTGGCAGCCTGCTCCTCGAGGTTGATCTTGTCGCGGGTGATGGCGATATCGCGGGTCTCCCCCGCCGCGGCGGCCTTCTCGGGCAGCACCCGCAGCTGCACGACCGAACCCTTCGGTCCGCGAATCAGGTCCACCACGTCGTCGAGCCGCCAGCCGACCACGTCGGTGACTTCGCCGTCCTCGCCCTGGCCGACGCCGATGATGCGATCGCCCGCGTGCAGGTCGCCCGACAGGTCGGCCGGTCCGCCGGTAACGACGCGCGTGACCTTGGTGTACTCGTTTTCGCGCTGCAGCACCGCGCCGATGCCCTCGAGCGACGGGCGCATGCGAATACGGAAATTCTCGGAAGCGCGCGGCGACAGGTAACTGGTGTGCGGTT
>JAUIDF010000383.1 GCA_030429125.1 Gammaproteobacteria bacterium
TCAGGAGGCGGGCGGTGATGTCGACCACCGGCACCACGGTCTCGTAGGACATCCGGGTGGGGCCGATCACGCCGATCACGCCGATGGTGCGATCGTCCACGTGGTAGGGCGCGGTCACCACGCTGCAATCCGTGAGCGCCTCGAAGCCGGATTCGTCGCCAATGAAGATATTGATTCCCTCGCCATTGACACTGCGGTCGAGCAGGTCGAGCAGGTTGTGCTTGGCCTTGAAGGCGTCGAAGATGCCGCGAAGCTTCTCCATCTCGTGGAACTCGGGCAGGCCGATGAGGTTGGTCTCACCGCTTACCAGCACGTCGTCCCCGGCCAGGTCGGCGCCCTCGAACAGGTGCTGGGCCACGGCCACGGTATTGCGCATGATGCGATCGGCCTCGAGGTTGTCGCGCTTCATGCTGCTGACGAGCGCGGCGCGCACCTCGGCGATGGATTTCCCCGACCAGGTCTCGTTGAAATAGTTCGCCGCCTCCACGAGCTCGCTCTCGGTATACGGGCGATCGGTGGTGAGCACGCGGTTCTCGACCTCGGCATCGCTGGTGACCAGGATCGCCAGCACGCGCTTGCCGGACAGGGGCAGGAACTCCACCTGCCGCAGGCGCCCCTGGGGACGCTTCGACAGTTTCACCACGCCCGCGTAGTGGGTGAGCTGGGACAACATCTCGGACGCGTTGCCAATGACGATGTCGCGGCTTCCCGCCTGGGTCAGGTGCTCGCGGATGTCGGCGAACGCCTTGGGCTGCAGCGGCTGCACCTTCATGATCGCATCGACGAAGAACCGGTAGCCGAGCTGCGTGGGTATGCGGCCCGCGGACGTGTGCGGCGAGGTGACGAGGCCGAGGTCCTCGAGATCCGCCATGACATTGCGGATCGTGGCCGGCGAGAGGTCAAGCGCCGATTCGCGCGACAGGGTACGCGACCCGACCGGCTGGCCGTCGAGCACGTAGCGGCGAATCAGGGCATAGAGCAGACTCTCGGCGCGCTCGTTCAGCGTCACCGGATAGGTGTCGGTCGCGGCCAGGTTACTCTCCCGTGTTCTCATCGTCGGTGAACGGATAATAGCATCAAGATCACGCGGCGGAAGTCGCCTTGGCAAACTCGTTGTCGATCGCGCGCACCCCGCGCCGCGCCTATGGGCGATACCGTTTATACATGGCACTGACGGCCCGGCATTCAAGCCGTCGCACGGCCTTGCGCCCGCGCCTGCGCGCCTGCGACAATGCTTTGCTTGGACTGCCTACCCGCACCTCAAGTTCCAGAAAATTCATGGATTTTCGCAGTATCGGGTTGTTCGCCCGTCGGGGCGATGCGCGTATAGCGGACACCGTGCGTGTGCTGCGCGAACACTTGCGCCTACAGGGTGTCGACCTGATTCCCGGAGACGAGACGTTCTTCGACCTGTTCGCCGGCGACATCGCCTCGGTGGCGGGGTCGGTGGCAGACCGGCTCGACCTCGGCGTGGCCATCGGTGGCGACGGAACGATGTTGCATCTCGCCCGTCATTTTGCCGGCACCGCCGTCCCCCTGATCGGCGTCAACCTCGGCCGGCTGGGATTCCTCACCGACGTGAGCGCCGAGCACATGACCGAGGAGTTCGACGAGATACTGGCCGGCCACTACGACGCCGAGCAGCGCATCCTGCTGAGCGCCGCGGTGTACCGTGACGGCGAACGCGTCGCCGAGGGCATCGCGTTGAACGACGCCGTGATCGCCAAGGGCGAAACCGGCCGCATGATCGAGTACTCGTGGTGGGTGGACGACGAACTGGTCGGAACCACCCGCGGCGACGGCGTCATCGTGACCACGCCCACCGGGTCGACCGCCTATGCCCTGTCTGCCGGTCAGGCGGATCAGGCAATTGCCATCGTCAACACGCATATCGCCCCTGTTATGCGCGCCGAAAATGCCGCCCTGCTGGCCACGCTGATGATGATCAAGGCCGAGGCGCTGGACCTTGAGGGACGCCCGCGCGAAGCACAGCTCGTCAGGCTCGACAGTCTGGGCTGGGCGCGGTATGGCTTCGGCTCGAACGAGCAGGTCGGCGCGCGGCT
>JAUIDF010000119.1 GCA_030429125.1 Gammaproteobacteria bacterium
TGTGCTCCTTGCCGGTGTAGGGCGCGCCGTCGCTGTAGGGCTGATCGTTGGGCTTGACGTCCGCCTGCAGGTTCTCGTCGAGATACTTGTCCACGGCCTGGTTGTAAAAGGCCGCGCCCATCAGGAACTTCGAAATCAGCTGCGGGTAGTTGTAGCCCGTCAGGGGGTCGACGCCGCCGCTCGTCGCGGCCGCCTTGTCGATCATGAAACGCAGCACCTCGTCGCCCGTCATCGAACCCGGCCAGCCGTTGACGGCGCCCTTGTAGACACTGCCGGAAAGATCGCGCGACTTGGAAATCTCGTCGATGGTCGTCTGCTCGACGACGAAGGCACCCTTCGTCCGGGGATCGAGAATCTCGCGACCCTCGGTCTTCTCGGCGTAGTAGAGCATCATCTGCGCCTTGACCGCCTCCGCGTTCGAGCCGTCGCCCTGCCCGGCCAGCTTCTTCAGCGAGTTGTGCAGCAGGTGCCGCGCGACCTGGCCGGTGTAGGCCGTCGAGTCGGTCTTGTCGCCGGTGTAGCCCGACACCGTCACCGGGTAGGGACCGTAAACGTCTGTCTCGGCCGAGGCCACGGCCGCCTGGCCGCCGACGGCAGCCGATAGCAACAATGCAGAAAGCGTCTTGGAGTTCATCGATTCGTGCCTGTGTGGTAGTCCGGGAAATTGTCGACCGCGGAACGCTAGCAAAACAAGAACACGAATGCAAACAATAACGATTATTGTTTGCTTAAATTTCACCCGCCTCGACCACCACGATCCGGACGCTGCGGGGTGACGGCGTCCGCTCCGGCACGCCCACGCCGCCGCGACACGCACGCCTTGCGTATACTTCCCTGTCGCCGATGCGATCGATCGAAGAATGAACCGGGAGCCAGAACGAATGAACGACACGACAACACGCAGCAATCCGGCGGCTCGCCGCCCGGGACCGGGCGCGCGCCTCAATGCCCGCCTCGCCATCGTGCTGATGTTGCTTGCATCGATGCCGACCCTGGCCCAATGGGCGGCCGAACCCGGCGAGCGTGTTCGCAATGCCTTCGGGCCGGTGGAAAGTCGCGCCGTGCGCGCCTGTCGCGGGGCCTGCGGACCCGACTGCCCGTCTACCTGTACTCGCCGCATCGTGTTCGAATGCGCGGACGACGACCGGCTGCGTCGCGTTCGCACCCTGGCCTGCGGCACGCACCAGGGCTGCCGGGAGCACGACGACTGTCTCGATCGCTGCAGCCAGCAGCAGGCGCAGGGGTTCGATTGCGCCAACCAGTGCAACGCACAGGCGATCGCAGACTACGGCTTCGAGGTGGCCGGGCCCTGGGCCATGGGTGGTGGACCCTACGACGGCGAAATCGTGTTCGAGTACACCGTCGACCGGCCCGGCGCGCCCGAGGCCGCCTACCGATGTCCGGACGGCGCCGAGCGATCCTGCGGCGACGACGGCGCGTCCTGTGTCGCCGGCGGCACCGAGGTATCGCCGGTGTTCGCGAGCTACCCGGACACGGAGTCCGGCGCCCTCGAGGTGCTCGGGTTTCGTTCCGGTCGCGTCTGCCTCGACGATGGCGAACCTGCCTCGGTGTGCGAAAACGGGGTGGAAATCCAGATCACCGGCGATGCGCCCTGCCCCGGCGAGGAAGCCGGCGAGAACTGTTCGTGGTACGGGTTCGAGCTCGAGTACGACCATGCCGCGGCCGGCGAAACGCTGGCCTGCACCTCGACCGGCGCCGACGAGGATTTCCTCGGCGGCGTGGTCACGCGCGTCATCGAGGCGATGCCGGCGCAGCAGGGCTCGGCACTCGGCGACCTGCTCGGTGGGCTGCAGAAGGGACTCGAAGGCGGCGGCTCGCTGGCCGACGTGCTGGCGGGCATTACCGTGACGCCGAACGACGGCAGCGGACGCACGCTCGGCTCGGCCGCCGCCGAACCCGCGCAGCCGCCGGGCGTCCCGAAAACGGTGTCGCTCGACGCACCCTCGGGCCGCGTCCTGGTCCCCATGTACGAAACACGAGACGGTTCGCGCGGCCGATCGCAGATCATCCGCGACGTTCGCTGCACCCATCGCGGCGTGCCCGTGCTCGAAACCTCGTTTCGCCTGCAGTTCGCCAACCGCTAGGGCGGCGAAAAACGATTCTTCCCGACAGGAGCCGCCAGGTGACCGATACGCTGCCGACGATCAGGGCCATCCTCGAGAACAGCGGGTACGCCTTCGAAGTGCACGACTGCGATCCCGAACTCGCCGACACCGCCGCTTTCTGCGCGCACTACGGTATCCGCCCGGAGGATTCGGCCAATACGATCCTCGTCAAGTCGAAATCGGGCGAGAAAAAGTTCGCCGCCTGCGTCCTGCTCGCCACGCACCGGCTCGACGTCAACCGCACCGTGCGCAAGAAGCTCGGCGCCCGTCGAATTTCCTTCGCCGGCGCGGACGAGACGCGCGAGATCACCGGCATGGAGCCCGGCGGCGTCACGCCGCTGGCGCTGCCGGCCGATATCCCGGTGTGGATCGACGCGGCGGTTCTCGACCGCGAGCGCATCGTTCTCGGCGGCGGCAACCGGACTTCCAAGATCCGTGTCGAACCACGCCTCCTGCTCACCCTTCCCGGCACCGAGTCGGTGGAAGGTCTTGCGCAGCCGGCCGATTGAGTCCATCCATCGGACCGGATACCACTTAAGAAAAATTTAGTGTCGCGGGATATGGATTTGTCTTGGTGGAGTTCCTATCCTTCGCGCGCCTGCAAGACACCGGCCGGATCCCGATCCGGCAGCGTGAACGACGCACCTCGCGGGCAAACCGTTCCCATCCTTACTTGACCTCCACGGGGGCCGATATGAAATCGATCGTGGTCGTGCTGGCCGTTGCCGGCATTGCCGGTTGCGCGACGTTGACGGAAGATGCCATGACGCCGATCGCGCTGTCGTTCAGCGATGGCTCGAACGGCAAGTGCCAATTGTCCAACAAGCGGGGATCGTGGAGCGCGGACGTTCCCGGAACCGTTTCCGTTCGCAAGTCCGACGACGCGCTTGCGCTCGATTGTGAAACCGAGGACGGCCGCGAGGCGAAACTGGCAATCGCCAGCGAGATGGGCGGCAAGATCGTTGCCAGCGCGGTATTTCTCGATTTCGGCATTACCGACGCCATCACCGACAAGCACCGGAAGTACGCGCAGAGCTTCGTGATACCGATCAGGAAATGCGAGGGGAATGCCTGTTCATGAGTGGACAGTGCCGTCCGCCCTGCGAACGCGTGGGCGGCGGCAAGTTCTCGCGATAACGCTGCCTAGCAGGCCTCGTCGACATCGTCGACGAGGTCGCCGCGTATTTTATTCGACAGTTCGCCGGCCAACTGCTCGGGGTCGACCGGCTTCAACAGGATCGACACGTCCAGCGCTTGCAGCTCGTCGTGATCGATGCGGTCACTGTATCCGGTCACCAGGACAACCGGCATCGTGAGCCCGGCATCGCGGATCTGTCGCACCATCTCCAGGCCCGTCAGTTGGGGCATGGCCTGGTCGGTGACGATGGCCTCTATGTCATTGCCGGCGCCGAGGATGTGTTCCAGCGCGACACGACTGTCGCTGAACAGGCGGCAATCGAAGCCGTAACTCTCGAGGCTCTCGCCGGTGGCGATCGCCAGGTCGCGCTCGTCGTCCACGATGAGTACGCGACCGCCGGGCATGTCATCGTCCGCGATCACGGCGCGGTGCTCACGCCCCGCGTTGCGCAACGTCGCGAAATGGGTATCGGGCACCGCAACGGGAAACAGGATGCCGAACTCGGTCCCCTGCCCCTCGATCGAATCGACCGTGACATGAGCCCTGAACCGGTGCGTGACGCCCTGCACCACGGCGAGGCCCATGCCCGAACCACGACCCACCTCCTTGGTGGAAAAGAACGGTTCGAAAATGTTCTGTTTCACGTCGTCGTCGATACCGGCGCCGCTGTCGCGCAGGGCAAGCCTCACCCAGCGTCCGACGAGTCGCTGGTGGCAGGACGCGCATTCACCGTCTTCGAGCTCGACCACCCCCAGCGCAACCTCGACCCGGCCCGCGTCCCCGACGGCGTCGCGGGCATTCACGCACAGGTTCACGATCACCTGCTGCAATCCGACCGGGTCCATGATTACCTCGGGCACGCCGTCATCGATCGCAAGGACCAGTTCGATGCTTGACGGAATGACGGAGCGCAGCAAGTCGACATTCTCGCGAATCTCGGCCGAAAGCTGCATGCGACGGCCTTCGCCAATCTCGTTGCGGCTGAAAGCCAGCATCTGCTCGACCAGGGTACGGCCACGGTCGGAGGCTGCCAGGATCTTCTCGAGGTAGGCGGTATCGTCCGTTGCACGACCCGACCGGCGACGCTTTAGGGCGACCGTCGCGAACCCGGTGATGATGCCGAGGATGTTGTTGAAATCGTGGGCGATCCCGCCGGTCAATTGCCCCAGCGCCTGCAGCTTGTTGTTCTGGCTCATTTCGCGCTGCATCCGCAGCCGCTCGCGCTCGACGCGATTGCGTTCGGTGACGTCCCTGAAGCTGACGACGAAGCCGGGTTCTCCATACCACTGGGTATCGCTGACACGCATTTCCACCGTCGCCGTGTCGCCGTTCGAGCGCGGAACGTCCAGTTCCTGCGGGACCTCGCCCGCCAGCGGCAACCCGAACTCCACCCCCGGAACGACCTTGCCCTCGAACAGGGTGCGCGCCGCCTCGTTCGAAAACAGTACGATGTGGTCCTCGCCCAGCACCAGGATGGGATCGCGGTTGTCGGCCACCATGCGACGAATATTCTCGTACGCGGCGCTCAAGGATCGCTGCATCCGCGCTCGCGTAATGGCATTATGAATGACGCTCGTGACGTTCTCCCCCGCGGACTCCTTGAACAGGCAATCCTGCGCACCCAGCTCGATACAGCGTACGGCAAGATCCTGGTCGCGGTCGATCAGCACCACGACCGGCGTGTCACCCGCACGACCGGTCACGTCGCGCAGTGTCTTCTCCCCGCCGCTGTCCGGCAAGTCCAGCTCCAGCAGGACGAGATCCGGTGGCGCGCAGGCGAGCGCGGAAAGCGCCTGGGCAAGCGTCGTGCGCGTTTCGTACTCGATCGGACGCTCGACGTCATTCTCGATCGCCTGGACGACGCCCGACCTGTGGGCGTGCTCCGCTATCACCAGCAGTATCCGGGCGCTTGCCATGCTGGAGGTCGACTTACGCATCGCGGCAGAGGGCTGCGATCACTGAACGTCGCCGTGGTCGAACATGTCGTCGAACCGATCCATGTCACGCTGCGACACCTGGACCGGCTTGCCTGACAGGATGCCGGTCACGTTCTTGAACGGGGCGCCGATGTGCATTCCGTCGCCGTCGATCACGTACTCGCGGATCTCCTTCTCGTGCATCGACCCGCGCATCTTCAGCACGGTCAGCCCCCTGCGCATCTCGCCGAAAATCTCCACGTACCGCATCAGGATGATCGAGTCGGTGATGGTCGAAATATGCGCCTCGGTAATCGAGGTGCCGCCAAGCAGCGACGGTGCCGTGGAAGTAAACAGCCCCGACATGTTCTGGTGTTTGATTACCGAGGTAATGGCTATCACGAACTCCCGGAACCCCTTCCACGTCGACACGCGCTCCAGGGCCGACAGGCTGTCGATCGCGACCCGGTTCGGCTGGAACGTGCGGATGTCGTCCTGCATGCTGATCAGCCGGTCCTCGAGCCCCATGACCTCGGGATAGGAGCAGACGACCTTCAGCACGCCGTCCGCGACCAGTTTTCCGAAGTCCACGCCCCATCCGCGAGCGTTGCGAAACAGTTGCTCCCGACTTTCCTCGAAGGCAAACAACAGGCACCGCTCGCCTCGTGCCGCCCCGCCGGCGATGAACTCCGTGGTGAGCAGCGTTTTTCCCGTGCCGGTCGCGCCCGAAACGAGAACGATGGCGTCACGGAAAAAGCCGCCTCCGCAAATCTTGTCGAGGTCTTCGTTGCCGGAAGTGATCCGCTCCGACGACGACGTTTGCAGAAGTTCGAGCTCGGACAACGGGATGATGACGATGCCGTCCCCCGGGACGATGGTGAACGGATACTCTCCCTTGTTGTGACTGGTTCCCCGAAACTTGAGGATCTCGATGGTCCGCCGGCGCTTCTCGTCCTCGAGAACGTTTCGCAGGATGATGACATTGTCGGACACGAACTCCTCGACGCCGAAGCGCGCAATCTCACCGTACTCGTCCGTCCTCTCCGACGTCAGTATCGAGGTGATGCCGATTCGCTTGAACGCGGCCACCGTGCGGTGCAACTCCCGCCGCACGATGTCCTGTCTTTCGAACTGGCCGAACACCGCACCGAGTGAATCGAGCGACAGGCGCCTGGCATCGACTTCGTCGATCGCGTTCTCGATCCTCGCGATCAATGCGCCGAGATCGTAGGCGCCCACTTCGACCGTTTCGAAGTCCGATTGCATGCTTGCGTCGACGAACACCCATTTTCCTTCGCGCTCCAGGCGGGCGATGTCCCAGCCGAATCCCATCATGTTGCGACGAATATCTTGCGGAGACTCTTCGAAGGTGACGAATACGCCGTTCTCGTTCGAACGATTGATTCCCTCGACGAGAAACTGAACCGCGAGCACGGTCTTTGCACTGCCTGCCGATCCCGAGACCAGCGTTGCACGTCCGCGTGGTATCCCGCCCCCGGATACGTAGTCCAGTCCGGCAATGCCGGTGGAAAGCTTCTCCACGTGAGTTGCGGTGACGTTGTCGTTCATTGTCAAATCTCCAGGCCTCCCGTGAATGCGGGAACATCCAGGCCGAGCAATACCTTCTCCGTGTCGGACAGGTCTCCGATCATTCGCCGCATCGGAGGCGGTAGCTCCTTGATCAGGGTGGGCGTGGCGATGATCCGGTCCTCTTCGGCGAGCTGTGGACGCTCGAGAACGTCTATCACGATCATTTCGTAGGAATCGTTGAGCCGCTGCTCGCAAATTTTTCGAAGGTTCGCGACCGCGCGCTCCGATCGCGAGGTGTTTCCGGTGATGTAAAGCTTGAGCGTGTACTTGTTCATCATGTTCCCTCGCTGCCGCCGTTCATACCGCCGGGTCCGACGGATCCGCCCCTTGAATTGACATCATGATCCGTTGCCACCGTGTACCGCCGGTAGCAGGAAACCAGATGCCCCATTAACTCGAGGGTTCGAAATCGCCCCTCGTCCGAAAGCGCGCGACGCTTGACGACTGGGCTCCCGACTCCCGCCGTCTTCAGCGCACGCATGTGTACTTCGACAACGTCCCTCGGCCCGGCGCCAAGACGCCCCAGGCGGTCGGCGAGACCGCGCAGTCGACCCGATACGTCGTAGTCGACCCGCTTGACCTGCTGCTCGAGGGCATTCGTGAGCAGTTGCCGGTACTCGCTGACGAGATCCTCGAACACCAGCGGCGCCGACTCCGACAGCGGAAACCGTCCGAACAGCCGCGCGGTAACGCCCGAGGTGGATGCCAGGCGCCGCATGGAACGGGCTTCCCGGGCGCGCTCGCGCTCCAGCTCCTGTTCACGCTCGACCCGGTCCTGTTCTATCTGGCGTCGCAGGGCATGCCGTTCGATGGCGTACCGCAGCGACCGGGACAACATTTCCGATGCCGTGCGACCCTTGACCAGGTAGTCCTGGGCGCCCTCCTTCAGCGACTCGATGCCGGTCGCGTCGTCGTCCAGGCCGGTCATGACCACGATGGGTTTGTCGGGCGCCGACCGAATGAATCGCCGCAGCGTTTCGACGCCGCTCGATTCCGGCAGGCCCAGGTCCAGCAGGAACACGTCCGCTTCGTTCAATGCCGGCAGGGTCGTCGCGGTGGCGAGGGAATCCGCGACCACGAGCTGCCAGCGCACCAACTCATCGGCCGACAGGAACTCTAAACAGAGTCGGGCATCGGCGTCGTTGTCCTCGACGAGCAGCACGCGCGTCACGGCGGCCGGCGTCGACGCCATTGATGATTCATCGCTCATCGATGACAGCGGCCCGGTCGAGCGAACCGGCCGGAATGCGGGGACGACCCACGTGCGGCAACGCAGTGAAGCATCGGATCAACCGCGGATTGTCACCCCCCTTCCCGTCCGGGCAGGACCATTGTCCGGCGTTCGACTTGGCCAAGATATCCCATCACCATTATCATCGTTCGTGGGCAGGATACTACCACGCGGATCAAGGCGATTTTCACCGGTCGAGGCGAAACTTCCGGCCGTACCCGGCGCACCGAGCAGCCTTCAGCGTTTGCCGCGATGGAAGATCGCGAACTGCGCAACCGCGACGCAACCGGCGATCGCAACCCCCTCATGACTTCGACTTCACCGGCACATCGCGCGCTAATCAGTCGTGCGCGTATTTCGCGGCAACACCGGGATTGGTCTTCCCGAGCGTACGCAACGTAGAGCGTCGCAGGTAAGCCCGTAGCCGGTCCGCCTGTGCCGGGTGGTCGAAGCCACCGGCGCGAATGGCATTGGCCAGCGCTCTGTCTTCGCTGTCGACAGCCAATGTATCGGGCAGCGCGAGACCCTCGAGCAGCGACGCCACCCCGGATTCGGTCTCCCCGGTCTCGTCGCCTTTCAGCTCGCGAGCGATGATCGAGATCGCATTGGCGATCAACAACGCCTCGTAGCGTTCGGCGCCCTTGAGAGACGGCGCAACGCCATCGACGAGCGACGCGCGTGCCGCCTCCAGCAGGGTCAGCGAGTCGGGCTTGATGCTCATGGCGTGGTTCCCGTCAGTTCGATGATCTCGATCTCCATCTCGGGCACACGTCGACCGATCAACGCGAGTTCGAGACTGTCCTCAGTGCCCGAGACGAACCGGTTGCATTGCTGCAGCGCAATGACCGCCCAACGCAGGTTGGCCATAACCTCGTAGTAACGCACGCGCCGCGGGTCGACGTCGCGACCGGCGGCGGCGCCATAAGCCTCGATGAACACCTCGCGGGCGGCGATGCCGCCGGCGGCCAGTTCATCGCGGCCGAATCGCCAGAAACGGCTGCAGAACCAGCCGACATCCTCGATCGGGTCGCCCCAGCCGGCGAATTCCCAGTCGAGAACGGCGGTCAATCCGCGCTCGTCGACCAGGTAGTTGCCGGTTCTGAAATCGCGATGGCTGAGCACGACGTCACCGGGCGGCGGCGCATTGAGATCGAGCCAGCGCAATGCCCATTCGAGCACCGGCCGCCTGGCGTCGAGCGCGTCGAGCCAACCGCGATACAACGCGATGAGCGCCCTGGCGGGATCCGCCGGCGCATCGCCGAGAAAATCCAGGCCGGCCGCGCCGGGACGGATCGAGTGTATGCCCGCCAGTTCGCGGCCGAGCCGAGCGGCAAGCGCGTCGCGATCGCCGCCGAGCGCGCCATCCTTGACGACGCGCGGGCCGAGGCCGACGCCGGGCACGCGACGCATGACGAAGAAGGGGCGCTCAAGCACCGTGTCGTCGTCGCACAGGTAGAGCGGCTCGGGTACCGACACGCCGGCGGCGAAGGCGGCTTTCAGCAACGCGAACTCCCGCGCGCGGTCGTGGCTCGCCTCGACAGTGCCGGGATTCGACATGCGCAGCACCAGCGAATGCTCGCCGGCATGCGCCCCGCCATCGAACCGCACCATGAGCGCGCGGTTGTCCTGGATGGCGCCGCCGCTCAGGCGGCCGTCGTCGACCACCTCGACACGCGCGGCGCCCGCCTCGCGCGCCAACCATCGCGCCAGCCGTTCAATCGTCTCCGGTGTCACCGGTCCATCTCCAGAAATCGCCGCCCTCGGCGAGGTATGTCTTCGCCAGCACCATCTTGTGTACTTCCGAGGCCCCGTCGACCAGCCGCGCCTGGCGCGCGTAACGATAGATCCATTCCAGCGGCGTGTCCCTCGAGTAACCCCGTGCGCCGCAAAGCTGGATGGCGGTGTCGACGGCCTTGTGCAGGGTGTCCGCGACCTGCACCTTCGCCATGGACACTTCGCGGCGCGCGAAGTCGCCCGTGTCCAGCGTCGCCGCCGCCTTCATCGTCATCAACCGGCCGATCTCTATCTGCATGGCCGCTTCGCCCAGCAACCACTGCACGCCTTCGTGATCGGCCAGCGCGGTGCCGAAGCTTTCCCGCTCTCGCACGTACGCCGCGGCGATGGCGAGCGAGCGCTTGGCCAGCCCCAGCCAGCGCATGCAGTGCGTGAGACGCGCGGTACCGAGTCGTATCTGGGTGACCTTGAGTCCGTCGCCGACGTTCATCAAGACGTCGTGGTCCTCGATCACGAG
>JAUIDF010000120.1 GCA_030429125.1 Gammaproteobacteria bacterium
GCGGCAGCGTGCTCGGCATCGCGAAAGACATAGGCGGTGGTCTGATAGATGGGCGTCTGCCGTACGCCGGTGGCCGGTGACGACGGCTTTCGACCCTGTGGCGCCTGTTACGCGTGCCGCAATCTCGAAGACGCCCGCCACCCCGGGGGCAGGTCCTCGCCGGTATGATGGACCCGCCCGGGGGGATCGACTAAGATTGACCCGGGTTATCCCGGTGAAGTCCAGCCGCGAGGAAAGAACATGAGTGACGGCAAGAAATCCAATCGCCTCGAATCAGCCGACAACCCCACTGACGGCCAGGCCGCGGGCAACGACAAGCGGCGATCCCGGCGACGACTGATCCAGGTGCTGACCGCCGGCGGCGTCATCACCTCGGCGAAGCTCCTGCCGACCGAGTGGGCGCAGCCGGTGGTGGAATCGGTCTCCCTGCCCGCCCATGCCCAGACCACCGGCGAAGTGATCGAGCTCGGCAACAACGAGCCGTTCGGTGCAGCCGCGGCCTCGCCACCCGAAAGACCGGAGTCGCTCCTGGCGAGCGGCGTGGAGACCGCCGGCGACATGCTCCGGCGCGTGATCACTGCGGCCCATGCCGGCGACGAGCCGGACGACACGCTCGTCGGCTGCCAACCGAACGGCTGCGCGCGTATTCGATTCGTTCTCGGGCAGACGATCGGCACGCTGTTCATGGGTATTTTCGACGAAACCGCCGACGGCTTGCTGGTCGACGAGATCGCCGTCCCCTTCGTCGATGGCGCCAACGGCAACTTCGCCGGCACCTGCCTGGAACCCCTCGGAATCACCTACCGGGTCGATCTCGGCGATGCGTTCTCGGCGCTGCTGACCCTGTCCGACGGTGGCAAGAAAGTGTTTCCGGTCACGCTGGTGCGCAACTTTTTCTGCAGCCCGGTTTTGCGGATGTAACGGTCTGCGGCCAGGGCCCGGCTTCATCGTCCCGGGCGCGGGCGATTTTCCGGCCCGGCAGGACGTCCCGACGCGGCACGATGTGCCGTTGATCACGTGGCAGTGCCGCCAGCTCAGCCAGGTGCCGTGCACCGGTGGCGCGGAAGATCGCCACCAGCGAATCCCCTCGGCGAGCCCTAGTCCTTCAGCCTGAATCCGGTGGCAAACGTCCACGCCACCGCGGACAGGCAGGCGACGAGAAAACCGAGCGTCGCCACCAGGCTCACCACGACGCCCACGTCGCTGGTGCCGTAGAAACTCCATCGGAAGCCGTCGATCAGGTACACCACCGGATTGAAGAGCGTGACCGTTCGCCAGAACGACGGCAGCATGTCGATGGAATAGAAGGCGCCGCCGAGAAAGGTGAGCGGCGTGACGACCAGCATGGGAATGAACTGGAGCTGCTCGAAGCCCTTTGACCAGATACCGATGATGAAGCCGAACAGGCTGAAGGTCACGGCAGTCAGCAGCAGGAAGGCCGTCATCCAGAACGGGTGCTGGATCGTCACCGGCACGAACAGCGACGCGGTGAACATGATGATGACGCCGAGCACGATCGACTTGGTCGCCGCCGCACCGACGTAGGCGAGTACGATCTCCAGGTACGAGATCGGCGCGGAAAGGAGTTCGTAGATGGTGCCGGTGAACTTGGGAAAGAAGATTCCGAAGGAGGCATTGAAGATACTCTGGGTGAACAACGCCAGCATCACCAGTCCGGGCACGATGAACGCGCCGTAGCTCACCCCGTCCACCTCGGTCATGCGCGAGCCGATGGCGGCGCCAAACACCACGAAGTACAACGAAGTGGTGATCACCGGCGTAACCAGCGACTGCAGCAGCGTGCGCAGGGCCCGCGCCATTTCGAACTTGTAGATGGCCCAGACACCGTGGGCATTGAACGTCATGCGGTTGTCCGCGTTCATCGCTCCTCCTTCACGAGGCTGACGAAAATCTCTTCCAGTGAACTCTGGCGCGTGTGCAGGTCGCGAAAGCCGATGCCGAGGTCGCTCATACGCCGCAGCAGCGACGGCACGCCGGTCCGTTCGTCGTTCACGTCGAAGGTGTACTCCAGTTCGTGCCCGCCGGCACTCAGCGTCAGCCGCCAGTCGGACAGGCCCTCGGGTACGGACTCCATCGGCTCCTGCAGGTAGAGCGTCAGGCACTTGCGCCCCATCTTGCTCATCAGTGCCGCCGTCTGCTCGACCACGATCAACTCACCCTTGTTGATCACCCCGATACGGTCGGCCATGTCCTCGGCCTCCTCGATGTAGTGGGTGGTGAGGATAATGGTCACGCCCGATTCCCGCAGCTCGCGCACGAGATCCCACATGTCGCGCCGCAAGGCGACGTCGACGCCGGCGGTCGGCTCGTCCAGGAACAGGATGTCCGGCTGGTGGGACAGTGCCTTGGCGATCATCACGCGCCGCTTCATGCCGCCGGAGAGGGTCCGCAATTGAGACTTGCGCTTTTCCCACAGGGAGAGGTCGCGCAGGACTTTCTCGATGTAGGCCGGGTCCGGCGCGCAGCCGAACAGGCCGCGACTGAAGCTCACCGTGGCCCATACCGTCTCGAAGGCATCCGTGGTCAGCTCCTGCGGCACCAGGCCGATTCGCGCTCGCGTCGCGCGATAGTCGCGGTTGATATCGAAGCCATCCACCGTGACCGATCCTTCGGTCGCGGTCACGATGCCGCAGACGATGCTGATCAGCGTCGTCTTGCCGGCACCATTGGGTCCGAGAAGGGCGAAGATCTCGCCCTTGTCGATGTCCAGGCTGACCTGCCCGAGCGCCTTGAAGCCCGAGGCATAGGTCTTGCCGAGTCGGTCGATGGAGAGGATGCAGGACACGTGATTTCCGTAGCCGATTCGGTGAGTGGAGACAGCCGTGACGATGACGGGGCGACCGACACCGGCGCGCGGACGGCGGCTTTCGGCCAGCGCGGCGGGCGAAGTTTAAATCCGGGCGACCACCGGCGGTCAAGCCGCCGTCGTAACGGCTCCGCCCGACCGACGGACGGTCCTCGCCCGGCGGGACGTCTCGCGGCTATACTCACCGGCCGCCGCCCAGAGTTCAAGGACGCGTCGTTGAATCTCGATCACGCCGAATCAGTCCGGCAACTCGTCGACGAACTGTACCGCGACGAGTCGTCACGGGTCCTCGCCACGCTCATTCGCCTGCTGGGCGATTTCGATCTGGCCGAGGAAGCGCTGCACGATGCCTTCGCCGCGGCCGTGTCGCAGTGGCCGGTCGACGGCGTGCCCGGCAATCCCCGGGCCTGGCTCGTCTCCACCGGGCGATTCAAGGCCATCGACGGTATCCGCCGGCGGGCCCGGTTCGACAACGATCTCGACGACATGGCCGACCGGCTCGAATCCGACGCCGGCGACCCGGCGGCGCTGGCGCAAGACGTGATCAAGGACGACCATCTGCGGCTGGTGTTCACCTGCTGCCATCCGGCCCTCTCCCCGGATGCCCGCATCGCCCTCACGCTGCGCACGGTGTGCGGGTTGACCACCGAGGAGATTGCAAGCGCCTTTCTTACCCCCGTGCCCACGATTGCGCAGCGGATCGTCCGCGCCAAGGCCAAGATCCGCGCGGCGGGAATTCCCTACGAACTGCCCGCCGAACACGAGCTCCCCGGACGCCTCGACGCGGTGCTGCGGGTGATTTACCTCGTCTTCAACGAGGGATACTCGGCGTCGTCGGGCCATGCCCTGGTGCGCGCCGACCTCGCAGCCGAAGCCATCCGTCTCGCGCGCCGACTGTGCAGCCTGCTGCCGGACGCCGAATGCCTGGGCCTGCTCGCCCTCGTTCTACTGCACGATGCCAGGCGACCGGCACGAACCTCGTCCGAGGGCGACCTCGTGTTGCTCGAGCACCAGGATCGTTCGCTGTGGAACGATGCCCAGATCGCCGAGGGCGCCGCGCTCGTCGAGCGCGCGCTTCGCACCGGCGAAGTCGGCGCCTACACGCTGCAAGCCGCGATTGCCGCGGTGCACTGCCAGGCCGCCGACTTCGAATCGACCGACTGGAGCGAGATCGTCGGTCTTTACGACGTGCTTTTCGGCATCGAGCGCTCGCCCGTGGTCGAGTTGAATCGGGCGGTCGCGCTGGCCATGCGCGACGGCCCCGCGACGGGCCTTTCGGCCGTCGACGCCATCCTGGAACGCGGCGAACTGGCCCAGTACCAGCCCGCGCATGCCGCGCGCGCCGACCTGTTTCGCCGACTTCACCGCGTCGACGAAGCGCGCGCCGCCTATGAACGCGCCCTGGACCTGACCGGCGAGGAAACCCAGCGCCGGTTTCTCGAACGGCGGCTGAGGGATCTGAGCGGCTGAATGAACTCGATCCTGTCGAATGGCGGCGCGCCGGTTCGACAAGAGACTGTCGGCACGAAAGCGGGAGAACGAGAACGCGTGGCGTTTTTCGCACTTTTCACCGCACGGTGAGGCGCCATGGCATCACCATGGCGACGAAGCGCGACGCCGACAGGACGATAGGCGCCAGGGCTCGCCGCGAACGCATCGTGTTGACAGGCTCTATCGACGACACACCCAACCACGGAACGCCATGATGAAATACCTGTGCCTGATCTATTTCGAGGAAGACAAGCTGCGAAACGCACCCGAGGCGCCGAAGGACATCGAGTGCTTCGAGCATGCCGAGGGCCTGCGCGAACGCGGCTATATCATCGCCTCGGCGCCGCTGGCGCCGGTTGCCACCGCCACCACGGTACGCGTGCGCAACGGCGACGTCTCGGTCACCGACGGTCCGTTCGCCGAGACCAAGGAACAGCTCGGTGGTTTTTACATGATCGAGGCACGCGACCTGAACGAGGCCATCCAGGTCGCCTCGAAGATCCCGCCCGCCCGGATCGGCAGCATCGAGGTACGCCCGGTGCGCGAACTGGATATCTGAAATTTCCCCCGTCGCTGTCGAATTTCGGTCTCGTCCGGCGACCAGGGATCGGAGCCTTCGTGCGAGCGCTTCGATTAGGGCCTGTTCACACTACGTTGAGCGAGTGAGATTTCGCGCACTTTTTCGCATCTGACAAGGCGCATCGAGGCGTCATGGTGGTTCCATGGCGACGAGATGCAACGCCGTCAGGGCGAAAAAGAGCCGAAAGATCGCCGCGAACGCGTCGTGTGAACAGGCCCTATCCAACCACGAACAAGAGAAACCACCATGGAACTCAACACCTACCTGTTTTTCGACGGCAATTGCCGCGAGGCCTTCGAACGGTACGAGTCCGTACTCGACGGCAACGTCACCGCCATGATGCGATACGCCGAAGCGCCTGCCGCCGAGCAGATGCCCGCCGCGGTGCAGGATCGCATCATGCACGCCTGCCTCGACGTGGGCGGTTTCAGGCTGATGGGTTCGGACGTCACCGGCGACGAGTCGTATGAAGGCATGCGGCACGTCGCTGTCACCGTGACGGCGGATTCGCCCGATCGCGCGCGCGAGATCTTCGACGCGCTTGGCGAGGGCGGCGCGGTGCAAATGGCCTTCGGCGAGACGTTCTTCGCGCGCGCCTTCGGCGCCGTATCCGACCGCTACGGCGTGTCCTGGATGGTCATCTGCGAGTAAGGAGGCAAGGCGATGAGCAAGTACGTAGACGGCTTCGTCCTGCCGGTCCCCAGGGACCGCATCGATGACTACAAGCGCCTCGAGGCCTGGGCATGGGACATCTGGCGCGACCACGGCGCGCTGTCGCTGACCGTGTGCCTCGGCGACGACGTATCGCCGGGCAAGGTGACCTCCTTCCCGCGAAGCGTGAACCTCGAAGACGACGAAATCGTGGCGCTGGCGTGGATCGTCTACGAATCGCGGGCGGAGCGTGACCGTGTCAATGCCGCGGTCATGGCCGATCCGCGCCTCGCGGACATGAAACCCGAGTCGATGCCGTTCGACGCCATGCGCATGTTCTGGGGCGGATTCAATATCGAGATGGAACTCGGTTAGGGGCGGTTCACACGACGCATTCGCGGCGACGTTTCGGCCTTTTTTGGTCCTGACGGCGTTGCATCTGGTCGCCATGGCACCACCATGACGCTTCGACGCGACTTGTCGGATGCCAAAACGTGCACGATATGCCACGCGCTCCGCATCGTGTGAACAGGCCCTAACCGGGCGGAATGTCCGCTGATTGAAAGGCATGCGCGAGCGCCGCCGGCGTGTGCTTGCGCATTTCCTTCAGCGAATGAACCTGGAGCTTGCCGCACCCGCCGCAGCGGTACACCGGCATGGTCAGCTCCACCCGGAAGGCATCCAGGGCATCCAGCTCGACATTGACGACGAAGGTATGCCGGTGATCTTCGGGCGGCGTCAATTCCGCGTGGCAGTCCTCGCATCGATAGTGCTTGCGAATCAGTCCCTTCTCCTCGCCGCTCGGCAGTTCGGGTTCGTCCTCCTTCGTCAGGTGGTCGAGAAGCTCGGCGGGGAATGCCGGCCGGACGAACTGCCGATGGCCTTCGCCGCAGACCGCAATCGGCAGTTCGCGAATGACGAGGCCAAGCGCCTCTGCGCGGCCTTCGTCGGTATCGACAGTACGAACGGTGGTTTCGCCATCGCACTGGTGACAGGGTCTGGTGTTCATGTCGACCTCCTGCCACGCGCCGTTTCCCGGAGCTCGGTTCTGTCGCGAACGCGACAGGGGTTCCGCCGCAAGCCGCCGGCGGGCAGGGATCGGGCCGAGACGTCGGGAACCGGAACGTCGTCATGGGAAATCCCTGCCATGCCATACAAGCACCGTGACGAAGCCGCGTCAACGTACCGTCACGCAGTATTCGCAAGTCAATGTTTTATTTGGCATTTAATCGTGGTCGCCACCAGCCCTGAATGCGCCTCGGGCGGCGTCGGTCGCATCGATCGCGGCGCGCGACGTGGTCTCGCCGGCCGCTGTGGTTAATCCACGGGTCGCTATGCTAGCCTTGTTGCCGGCAACCCAACCACTTCGAACCTTCGGGGGACCGATGCCCATACGAATCCTTGCCGCGGCCGCGGCGCTGGCCCTCATCGGCATGACCACGACGCACGCGCAAACCGATACGGCCGCCCCGGTACCGACACCCGGCGCCGACGACCCGGACGTAACCACCGAACGCTACAAGGACTGGGCGCTGAGCTGCCGGCAGGGTGAGAACAGCGTACGCCGCTGTTCCATGTTTCAGCGTCTCGTGGTCCAGGACAGCAACCAGGTCGCATTGAACGTCGCCATCGGATTCCTGGAGAACGACGAGGGCAATCGCGTGCCGGTCGCGATTCTCACCTTTCCCCTGGGGATCTACCTTCCCGGCGGCGCCGAACTGCAGGTGGACGAGACCGAGCCGACCCGGTTGCAGATCGAACGCTGCTTCAGGCGCGGCTGCCAAAGCGGCATGGCGCTGGACGACAAGCACCTCGCCCAGTTCCGGGCGGGAAGCACGGCCAGGGTGCGGATCATGCAGTCGCGCGAGCAGGCCATTGACCTGGACGTGTCGCTGAGCGGTTTCAGCGCCGCTTTCAACGCCCTCGAAGCGTCGGCGACGAACTGATCGGGCGCCCCGCCACACTCATGCCGCCAGCGCGTCGCCGACCACCGCGTTGGCAATGGCGAGGACGCCGAAGACCAGGAACATGACGGCGCCGGCACGGTGAACCCCTCGCGCAGGGATGCGCGTGAGCAGGGTGCGGCCGACCGCGACGCCGATCAGCGCCACCAGCCACAGCGCCAGGGTGCCGCCGAGGAACACAGACTCCAGGCTGCCCAGGCTGGCGGCGAGGGCAACCATGGCCAGTTGCGTCTTGTCCCCCAACTCGGCCACGAAGATCAGCAGGAAACTGGCCGCGAACACGCCGCCGCGTCGTGTCGTGGAACCGTCGTCCTCCCCCGCGTCGCCGCCGTCGCACCAGGACTTCCAGGCAAAGACCAGAAACAGCCCGCCGGCGCAAAGCAGCACCGCCTCGCGCGGCACGTGGCGGAACAACGCTTCGCCGACGACCACGGCCAGCACGTTGAGCAGCGCGAAGGCGGCGAACGCACCCGCGAGGACCGGCAGCGGCCGGTAGCGGTGCGCCAGCGTCATGGTCATCAGTTGGGTCTTGTCGCCCATCTCGGCGACGAACACGAGCCCGAACGTGGACAGGACGATGGAAGGGTCGAACACTGGGCGTGTCGGGCGGGTCGGCCGGCTGGTGCGAACGCGGCGGAGCGATTATTCGCGGTGCCAGCGTGTTCCGTCGCGGGAATCCTCGAGCACGATACCGTGGTCGAGAAGCCGGTCCCGCAGACGATCGGCTTCGGCGAAATCTCGATCGGCCCGGGCAATGCGTCGCTGCTCGACGAGGCGCTCGACCTCCTCGTCGCCGAGGCCGTCGACGCCGTCCGGCTGCCAGCGAAACCAGGCCACCGGGTCCTGCTCCAGCAGGCCGAGGAATCGCCCGGCGGCGCGAAGGCGCGCACCCAGCTCATCGCGCTCGGCGTCGCTTTGCGCGCTGTTGAGCGCACCCGCCAGTGCGTGCAAACCGGACAGGGCGCGCGGCGTGTTGAGGTCGTCGTCGAGGGCCTCGACGATGTCCGCCGGCACGTCATCATCCCCGATCAGCTTGACGTCGACGAGTTGCAGGGCCTTGTAAAGTCGGTCCAGCGACGCCTTCGCCTGGTGCAGCGCGTCCGGCGACCAATCGAGCGGCTTTCGATAGTGGCCCGCCAGGAGTGCGTAACGAACAGCTTCGCCGGGCGCGGCGCCCAGCACGTCGCGCAGGGTG
Organism: Gammaproteobacteria bacterium; assembly: GCA_030429125.1. Taxonomy (GTDB): domain Bacteria; phylum Pseudomonadota; class Gammaproteobacteria; order Arenicellales; family CAJQKF01; genus BQJD01. The sequence goes on from JAUIDF010000120.1 coordinate 8,709, forward strand.
AAAAAGTTGCCCAGGGACTTGGACATCTTTTCGCCACTCACCGTGATGTAGCCATTGTGCACCCAGTAACGCACGTAATCGGCGCCGTCATGGGCGCACACGCTCTGCGCGAGTTCGTTCTCGTGGTGAGGAAACACGAGATCCTGGCCGCCACCGTGGATGTCGATGGTCTCGCCGAGATGAGTTTCGATCATGGCCGAGCACTCCAGGTGCCAGCCAGGCCGTCCGCGTCCCCACGGGCTGTCCCAGCCCGGCAGGTCGTCGCTGGACGGCTTCCACAGCACGAAATCGGCGGGATCGCGCTTGTAAGGGGCGACTTCCACGCGCGCGCCGGCGATCATGTCGTCGCGGTTGCGGCCGGAGAGTTGCCCGTATTGATTCATCGACGACACGCTGAACAATACGTGTCCATCGGCGGCATAGGCATGACCCGCGGCGATCAGCCGCTCGGTCATGGCGATCATCTGTGGGACATGGTCGGTGGCACGCGGCTCGATGTCCGGCGGCAACGCGTTGAGGTCGGCGATGTCCTCGTGGAAGGCCTTGGTAAAGCGACTGGCCACGTCGGCGATACTCTCGTCTCCCTCGTTCGCCGCCTTGTTGATCTTGTCATCCACGTCCGTGATGTTGCGGGCGTATACGACGTTGGGAAAATGGTGGCGCAACAGTCGGTAGAGCACGTCGAACACCACCACCGGGCGCGCATTGCCGATGTGCACGAGGTTGTAGACCGTCGGCCCGCAGACGTACATGGTGACGCGATTCGGATCGCCCGGCTCGAAGGGCTCCTTGCGCCGCGAGGCGGTGTTGTACAGCGATAACGTCATGCCTCAGCTCTTGTACAGGTCGTCGGGATCGATGAGCGGCTCGCTGATCACCTCGACTCCGTCGGCGTCCACCCGGTTGTAGAAACAGCTCGATCGCCCGGTATGACAGGCCGGACCGCGCTGATCGACCAGCAGCAGGAGCGTGTCGCCATCGCAGTCCAGCCGCATCTCGCGCAGCTGCTGGACCTGGCCCGACGTCTCGCCCTTGCGCCATGGACGGCCGCGTGAACGCGACCAGTAGCACACCCGGCCGGTGGCCAGGGTCTCGTCGAGAGTCTCGAGGTTCATCCAGGCCATCATCAGCACCTCGCCGGTGTCGTGCTGCTGGGCGATGGCCGGTATCAGGCCATGGGCATCGAGCTTGAGGCCAGCGCGGACGGCCTCCCAGGACAGGCGCGCGCCAAGGGCGGCACGCTCGTTCTCGCGGATCGGCGAATTCGTCATGATCGCAAAGGAATCGGGCGCAAAACGTTGTATTGTATCGCGGAATCACCCTGCGTTTGAATCCGCGCGCCGCGCCTCACGGGCGCGCCCCCCGGAGACAGGCGATGGCCGAGTCGAGTCCGTGGACGGTCAGCGGGAACATGCGCCCGTCCATGAGTTCGCGAACCATGGCAATGGACTGGGTGTAGGACCACGCCTCGACCGACACCGGGTTGAGCCACACCGCGTTCGGCCAGCTGTCGAGCATGCGTCGCGCCCAGACCA
>JAUIDF010000384.1 GCA_030429125.1 Gammaproteobacteria bacterium
CCGCCGCCTCCGTCCAATACCCCGGACGGCCGGAACCCCGGCCGACGACACGAAGAGGACGGGACGATGACCAAGCTCAGTGACATGATCGACGCCAATCTGCTCGGGGAACCCAAGCGCTTTCTCAACCTCACCATGTTCCCGCTCGCGGGCGATGCATCGAAGACTGTGGACTACTTGGTCCTCGACGAGGCTGCGGCGTACGACTACGTACGCATCAGCGAGATCTCGGAGGGTGGCAGCGTTCCCGAGTTACGCGTTCAGAACAATGGGCCGAAGTCGGTGCTGCTGCTCGACGGTGAGCAGCTGGTCGGCGCCAAGCAGAACCGCGTGCTCAACCTCACCGTCCTGGCGCCTGCCGGCAAGGCCATCGACATCCCGGTGTCGTGCGTGGAAGCCGGGCGCTGGGCCTACGAATCGCCGGCGTTCATGGCATCTGAGCGCACCCATTTCGCCCAGGGCCGGGCGCGCAAGGCTGCCGCGGTGTCTGCGTCGATGGCGTCGGGCCGCGGTCGTTACTCGGACCAGGGCGAGGTGTGGGACGGCATCGCCGCCAAGGCGATGCGCATGGACAGCACTTCGCCCACCGGGGCCATGGAGTTCCTGTACGAACGCCACGATGCGTCCATCGAGAAATTTCTCGCCGCTCTCGCGCCGGTCGATGGCCAGGCCGGGGCGGTGTTCGCGATCGGCGCGCGGATCGTCGGCATGGACCTGTTCGATCACCCGGCGACGTTCGGCAAGCTGTCTCGCAAGCTGTTGTCGGGCTACGCGGTGGACGCTCTCGAGGTCGAGAACCACGAGTACTATGCCGGCCTCGACTCGGCCCGCCAGTTCCTCCATCGCGTCGCGACCGGTGCGCCGACGTCGTACCCTGCGGTGGGTCTCGGCACGGACCTGCGCTACCACGACCAGCACCTTACGGTCGCGGCGCTGGTGCGCGACGACAGGCCGGTGCACCTGTGCGCGTTCTCGCTGGGCGGCCTGGACGACGATGAAGTCAGCGTCGACTTCAGCCGTGCATCGGCCCGCGCCCGTCGTCGGGGACGGTCGTCATGAGCGCGCCCGGCGGAGCGCGTGAAAGTGGGCAGAGAGGCGACGGTATCGTCGCTCCATTCGCGCGAAACCCGCTGCGATTCTCGCGGCACGCCGCGCGGCGTGTCGAGGAACGGGCGATTCCGCCGCTCGTGGTGGAGCTGCTGGTTCGCTACGGGCATGCCGTTCGCCGGCGCGGTGCGTGGTGCTATGCCTTCGACAAGGCGTCGCGCCGCCGCCTGAAGGCAGCTATCGGAAAGCCGGCATACATGCGGCTGGAGGACTTGCTGGACGCCTACGTGCTGGTTTCGGACGACAAGGAAATCATCACCGCGGCGTGGCGCCTGGACGGCCGCCGCAAGCGCTGCGTGCGCGAAGGCGCGCGGTTGCATTGACCGTACGCCGTGGCAAGTCGACGTGGCGAACTGGATGTCGATCGCGTTCGGGAGTATATTCTCGTCTAGAAGGCGCCGATTTGATTTCAGCTTGCGGGCGCCATAGAAATGCAGCTAAAGCGAGGGCGAAAAACCCGCTTTGGCTCGCGAGCGAAAGCGGGTTTTTTCATGCCCGCACGCCGCCGATTTAATGCACAACTTGCAAGGCGGGATAGAAGTGTTGCTAAAGCGTCGGCAGTCTCCGCGATCCCGGGGGAGGCGCGCCAACGGCGCCAACCACACCGGGAAGGAGACTTCGTCATGAAGCCTGTTGCCCAGGGTTTACCCGTCGCGCGAAACGCGGCGCTTTTACCGATCGACAGACGCCGTGCGTCGGGAAGTCAGTCATGCTAGGCGCGGTCGCAGGCGACATCGTCGGCAGCGTCTACGAACGCCACAACCTGAAATCGACAAGATTCGAACTGTTCGACCGGATGTCCCGGTTTACCGACGACACCGTGCTCACGGCCGCGACGGCGGAGGCATTGTTGACCGACGGCGACTATGCCGCCGCCTATCGTCGGTGGTACGCGCGCTACCCGGCCCGAGGCTACGGCGGCCGGTTCCGTCGCTGGGCCGCGAACGAA
>JAUIDF010000121.1 GCA_030429125.1 Gammaproteobacteria bacterium
TGCACGCGGCGGTGGTGGAACTGGTTGCCATGAAAGACGCGCAGATCAAGTACTCGACCGTGCAGAACTGGTATCCCGGCGACGAGGAAGGACGCGGCGGGATCTATAATTTCGTCACCAAGCGGGGCGCTTGCCGCGGCGAGAACGCCAAGATTTCCTGGACGCAGGTCGAAACCGGTTCGGCCATCACCTGGAAGTATCCGAGCGTGCTGCTCGAAGGCGACAACTCCGTCGGCGAGTTCTACTCCGTGGCCCTGACGAATCACCGCCAGCAGGCCGATACCGGCACCAAGATGGTGCACATCGGAAAGAACACCAGCAGCACCATCGTCTCCAAGGGTATATCCGCGGGCCGGGGACAGCAGTCCTACCGCGGCCTGGTCAAGGCGATCAAGGGCGCCGAGAACGCGCGCAACTATTCCCAGTGCGACTCGCTGCTGATGGGCGACAAGTGCGGTGCGCACACGTTTCCCTACATCGAGATCAAGAACCCGACCGCCAGGGTCGAGCACGAGGCGACCACTTCGCGCATCGGCGAGGACCAGCTGTTCTATTGCCGCCAGCGCGGCCTGTCCGAGGAGGACGCGGTCTCGATGATCGTCAACGGCTTCTGCAAGGACGTGTTCAAGGAACTGCCCATGGAGTTTGCCGTCGAGGCGCAAAAGTTGCTGGGCGTCAGCCTCGAGGGGGCCGTCGGCTGACGGCGCTGATGGGCATCGACGACGAACCGTTCAATTGAAACTTCCGACGTATCCAAACGCTAGACAATCATGCTGAGTATCAAGAACCTGCACGCCAGCGTGGCGGGCAAGCCCATTCTCAAGGGCATCGACCTTCAAATCGGCGCCGGCGAAGTGCACGCCATCATGGGGCCGAACGGCTCGGGCAAGAGTACCCTGGCCAACGTGCTCGCCGGTCGCGACGGCTACGAGGTGACCGAAGGTTCCGTGACCTACCAGGGCGCGGACCTGCTGGCGCTGGAACCCGAGGAGCGGGCGCGTGAAGGCGTCTTCCTCGCCTTCCAGTACCCGGTCGAGATTCCCGGCGTCAGCAACATCTACCTGCTCAAGGCCGCCGTCAACGCGATCCGTGCGCATCGCGGCAAGGAAGAGCTCGACGCCATGGGCTTTCTGAAACTGGTGCGCGAGAAACTCAAGCTCGTCGAAATGCGCGACGAGTTCCTGCATCGATCGGTCAACGAGGGTTTCTCGGGCGGTGAGAAGAAGCGCAACGAGATATTGCAGATGGCCATGCTCGAGCCGACCCTGTCGATCCTCGACGAGACGGATTCGGGCCTGGACATCGACGCGCTGAAGATCGTCGCCAGCGGCGTCAACGCGCTGCGCGGCGCCGAGCGTTCCATGATCGTCGTCACCCACTACCAGCGCCTTCTCGACTACATCGTACCCGACCACGTACACGTGCTCGCGGGCGGCAAGGTGGTGCGCTCCGGCGACAAGAACCTGGCACACGAACTCGAGGCCCACGGTTACAGCTGGATCGAAAAGGAGCCCGCCGCCGCCGCGGCGGGATGAAGCCGATGAGCGTGAAGTTGAACAGCGACAATCCGATAGAGGCGCTGAAGTCATCCGCCGGCCCTCTGGCCGGCAGCGGACTCGACTGGCTCGAACGGCACCGCGCCCGGGGCCGCGAGCGCTTTGGCGACGTTGGCCTGCCTACACCCCGGCACGAGGACTGGAAGTACACCGACGTGAGGCCGATCACTCGGCACGAGTACCGCCTCGCCGGCTTCGGCGACGCGGCGCCGGCACCCGCGGTGCCAACCGTGGAGGGCCTCGATGCCATTCGGCTGGTGGTGCTCGACGGTCGCGTGCGCCCGGACCTGTCGGCCCTCGGTGACTTGCCCGCCGGGGTTCGTATCGGCTCGCTCGCCGACGCCATCGAACGCGATCCCGAGGCGGTACGGCCGTGGCTGGGTGCGGCACTGCCGGCCGAAGGCCACGGTTTCTCCGCGCTCAACGACGCCTTCGTGAACGACGGCGTGTACCTGCATGTCGACGACGGTGTCGCCGTCGAGCGGCCGGTCGAGGTCGTGTTCATGGTTGGCGCCGCCGACCAGGCGCCGCTTGTCCAGCCCCGCAACCTGCTGGTCATCGGCGAGCAGGCACACGTGAACATCATCGAGCGCTACGTCTGCACCGGTGACGCCGGCCCCTACCTGAACAACGTGATCACCGAGCTGTTCGCCGGCGCTCGTTCGCGCGTGGAGTTCACACGGGTCCAGGAGGAAGGCGAACGCGCCGGCCACGTGGGTGGCCTGTTCGTGCGTCAGCGCGCGGACAGTCAGTGCGGCCTGAACACCATATCGCTCGACGGCATGGTGATTCGCAACGACCTGCGGGCATTCCTGGACGAGCCGGGCGCCGAATGCCGCCTGCGCGGCCTTGCGCTGGGCGGCGGTCGACAGCACATCGACAACCACACGGTCGTCGAGCACGTCGTCGAGCGTTGCACGAGCCGCGAGTTTTACAAGTCCGTGCTGGACGGTCGCGCGCGCTCCGTGTTTCACGGCCGCATCATCGTTCATGTCGACGCGCAGAAAACCGACTCGGAACAGCAGAACGAAAACCTGCTGCTTTCGCGAGATGCGGAGGTGGACACCAAGCCGCAACTCGAAATCTATGCCGACGACGTCAAGTGCTCCCACGGTGCGACCGTTGGCCAGCTCGACGAAGACGCCGTCTACTACTTGCGCACGCGGGGCATGGACGAGGCGTCGGCCAGGGCGCTGCTTACCGTGGCCTTCGCCGATGCGGCGATCGAGGGCGTGAGCAACGACGCGTTGCGAGCCCATATCGATCGACGAATCCGCCAGAAACTCGACCGCGACCAATGAACGCTCGCGACCACCAGGGAACGATATGCCTCAGCTGACCCAGGACGACACCTCCGGCGCACCGGCGCCGCGCCTCGACGTCGACACCATCCGGCGCCAGTTTCCGATCCTCGACCAGGAGGTCAAGGGCAAGCCGCTCGTGTATCTCGACAACGCGGCCAGTTCGCAGAAGCCGCTTTGCGTGATCGACGCGATCGGCGACTACTATCGGAACGATCATGCCAACGTGCACCGCGGCGTACACACGCTCAGCGAACGCGCAACGGACGCCTACGAGGGTGCCCGGGCGCGTTGTCGCGAGTTCCTCGGTGCGGCCGGCACCAGCGAGATCATCTTTACCCGGGGCACGACCGAGAGTATCAATCTCGTCGCCGCGAGCTTCGGAGAGACGTTCGTCAAGTCCGGCGACACGATTCTCGTTACCGAGATGGAGCACCACTCCAACATCGTGCCGTGGCAGCTCCTGTGCCGGCGCAGTGGCGCCGAACTGGCGGTGGCGCCGATGAACGACAACGGCGAGCTCGATCTCGATGCCTTTGATCGCCAACTCGACAAGCGGCCGGTCCTGGTCGCGCTCGGCCACGTGTCCAATGCGCTCGGCACCGTCAACCCGGTCGCCGAGCTGGTGCGGCGCGCCCACGACGCCGGTGCGAAGGTATTGATCGACGGCGCCCAGGCGGTGCCGCATCTCGGCGTCGACGTCAAGGCGCTCGACTGCGATTTCTATGCGTTCTCCGGACACAAGATGTACGGCCCGACCGGCATCGGCGTGCTGTACGGCCGCGAATCGCTACTCGATGCCATGAACCCCTGGCAGGGCGGCGGCGAGATGATCCGCGAGGTGACGTTCGAGCACACGGAGTTCAACGTGCTGCCGCACAAGTTCGAGGCCGGCACGCCGAACGTGTCCGGGGCGGTGGGTCTCGCGGCGGCCATCGGGTTCATGCGCGACGTCGGCGTGCGGAACATCGCCGGGCACGAGTCAGCGTTGCTGCGTCATGCCAGCGCCCGGGCCGCGGAGCGTGACTGGTTTCGGGTCGTCGGTCATGCCGCGGCGAAGGCCGGCGTGCTCTCATTCACCATCGACGGCGCGCACCCCAACGACATCGGCATGATGCTGGACGCCGACGGCTTCGCCGTGCGTGCCGGTCACCACTGCGCCATGCCGGTCATGCAGCGTTACGGCCTGCCGGCGACGGTGCGTGCATCGCTCGCGGTCTACAATACTCGCGACGAGATCGACCGCTTGTTCGCATCCATCGACAAGGTGCGCGACCTGCTGTGCTGAGGCGGGTCGCCTGACATACATTCTGGAGTCGACATGAACGAGACCGAAGCAATGGACGGGGAGTTGACGGTGAACCCCTTCAATCACCGCAGCACCGATATCTCCGGACACGAGGCGCTTCACGAAAAGATCGTCGAGGCGTTGAAAGAGGTCTATGATCCCGAGATCCCGGTCAACATTTACGACCTGGGCCTGGTGTACACGATCGACATCGATGCCGAGGCGAAGGTATACGTCGAGATGACCCTGACCGCGCCCGGCTGCCCGGTCGCCCAGACGTTTCCCGGCACGGTGGCTTCCGCGGTCAACGGCGTCGAGGGCGTTGCCGACACGCATGTCGAACTCATCTGGGACCCGCCATGGACACCGGAACGCATGACCGAGGCCGCGAAGCTCGAACTGGGTTTCTTCTGATGTCCGACTGGACAGACGTGGAAGCCGTCGGCGCGCTGCCGCCGGGCGAGGTCAAGGTCGTCGACGTCGACGGCGTGATGGTCGCGGTATTCAACATCGACGGCGAGTTCTACGCCATCGAGGATGTCTGTACCCACGACGGTGCCGAGATCGCCAGCGGCTGCCTGATCGACGACGAGATCGAGTGCCCGCGGCACGGCGCCAGATTCAACGTGCGTACCGGCGAGGTGCTGAGCGCGCCGGCCTACGAGGATCTCGAAACGTTCGAGACCCGCGTCGAGAATCATACCGTGCAGGTACGCGACAACCGCTGGGACTGAGCGGGTGACGATATCCGGTGTCACTCGGCCGGATCGTCGAGGAGCTATTGCGACGTCAATCGCTCCGGTCGGTGTCGAAGTACGGATGCAGCAGGTTGCGTTCGACCATCTCGTGCACGACGATGTCGGGTTTGAGTTCGCGAACCAGGTCGAGGTCGGGGCCGAGTGAGGGTTCGCCGCGATGCCAGACGAAGTCCGCCTGCGAGAAGCTTTCCGCCAGCAGGTACTTGAACCGCTGACCGAAGAACGAGTCGTGCAGGGCGAGCACCGTGGGTAGGGATTCATCCTCGTGGCGGAATCGTTCGGGTGGCCTCAACGGTCCACGGGAATGACCTGGCAGCTCGTTGCCGATTGACGGCGCGCGCGGATCGAGCCGGTCGATAACCGTGGCGCGCTCGCGTGATTCGCGGACCCGGCCGAGCATCCGTGCCAACCCCCAGCCGCTGCCCTTCATGGGGTCGATCTCCACCGCGCCGCTGTCGACGGCGTCCGGCAGCTCGCGCCCCAGGCGGTCCTCGACGTGATCGATGAGCACCCGGTAGCCGAGCACGGCGCCGGTGCCGTCCCAATGCGTATCGGTGCGGAACCACAGCTGCTCGCCAAGCCCGGCATGTATCGAGAACGCCTGATCCAGCGCGAGCAGGGGAAATCCGGGTCGCGCAGCGAGTGCGTCGGTGAGTTGATCGAGCCGCCGCGGGCCGCGGCGGCAGCGGATGCGATCGGGCATCCGGTCGCCGTGAACACTCTGCTTGTTCGGCACGATCATGAGCACGTAGCGCGCGCCGAGTGCCTCGACGCGGCGGCGATTCTCTTCGAGGGCCTCGACCCAGGCCGCGAGCTCTGACGCGTCGAACGGATTGCGTCCGCACAGGTCGGCGGGCAGCGGCAGGCGGTCGGCGTAGTCGACCGTATCGCGCAGCAGGAAGAGCCAGCCGTCCCGGCCCGTGAGCACGCTGTCGGCGGAGTCCAGCAGGTCCTGGTTGAGAAACCGGAAGGTGGCGACCAGTGAGCCCCGCAGGCCCATGTGGTCGGCGAACCAGGACTCGAAGGCGGGGCCGAACGCGCGCCAGGCGTCCCGGGAACCACCGAGCTCGGGAAACGTGGCGAGGCTGCGGTTCTCGTCGATGTCCGGGTCGTCGACGAGGCCGGTCGCCATGTCGATCACCGGCAGCGCCAGCGAGGCCAGGAACAGCACGGCGATGACGAGGTCGAGTCTGCGCGCGATCACGGTGTCAAAACCGGAAGTAGATGAAGGGGTTGTACGACTGCGCGCTGACGTAGAGTATCGACAGGCCCAGCGCGCCGGTGAGCGCGGCATCGCGGAGCACCAGCGGCACGACGCCGCCATGCCGCGCAGCGATGGTGTCGGCGGTGCGCGCATCCGACGTGTCGGTGATCGTCGTCAACGTCGGCAGGCAGACCAGCGCGATGCCCGCGACGAGGGCGAGCACGGTCTCGGCGTCGAGATAGAGCAGGGCGTAGCCATCGGCCGCCCGCGGCGCGAAGCCCGCCATGGCGGCGAGAAAATCGAGCGCCGTCGGCAGGTCTTCGGCGCGGAAGAGCACCCAGCCGATCATCACCGCGAGCACGAGGTAGGCGCGCTGCAATGCCGCCGGCAGGCGCGCCAGGATGCGACCGAGGGCGCCGCGTTCGGCGACCAGGAAGGCGCCGTGATACAGCCCCCAGAGCGCGAAGTTCCAGGCGGCCCCGTGCCACAACCCGCACAGCAGAAAGACGAGCAGCAGGTTGGCGTGGGTACGCAGCGTGCCGTGACGGCTGCCGCCGAGGGGAATGTAAAGGTAGTCTCGAAACCATCGTGACAGCGACATGTGCCATCGGCGCCAGAATTCCCGCACCGAGCGCGAGAGATAGGGATGATCGAAGTTCTCCGGGAAACGGAATCCGAACATGCGGCCGAGCCCGATGGCCATGTCGGAGTAGCCGGAGAAGTCGAAGTAGATCTGCAGCGTGTAGCAGGCGATGCCGAGCCAGGCGAGTGCCGGATCCAGTCCCGCCGACGGATGGGCGAAGATCTCGTCGGCGGCCTGCCCGAGGACGTTGGCGATCAGCACCTTCTTCGCCAGGCCGACGATGAACCGCCGTATCCCGTAGGCGAAGCCGTCCAGGGTGATCGTTCGCCGCCGGAGCTGGGCGGCGATGTCCTCGTAGCGCACGATCGGTCCGGCGATGAGCTGGGGAAACAGCGCGATGTAGAGACCCACCTCGAGCACGCTGTCCTGGGCCGGTACGCGACGCCGATAGACGTCCACCACGTAGGAGAGGGCCTGGAAGGTGAAAAACGAGATGCCGAGCGGCAGGTGGACGTCGGCGGCCGGCTCGCCGGGCAGGCCGAGCGCCTGCATCAGCGACGCCAGGTTGTCGGCCACGAAGCCGGCATACTTGTAGTAGCCGAGCAGCAGCAGGTTGATGCCCACCGCCAGCCACAGCCAAAGCTGTCGCCGGCGGCCCGTGGCGCGGTCGATGCGCCGGCCGAGAGCGGCATTGCAGCCGATCGAGACCAGCAGGACCAGCACGTAGTGCAGTTCGCCCCAGGCATAGAAGAACAGGCTCGCCGCGAGGAGCCACAGGTTGCGCCAGCGCCACGAGGGCATCAGGAAGTAGCCCGCCAGCACGCCCGGCAGGAACAGGAACAGGAAGATCGTGGAAGAAAAGACCATGGGTACCGGGTGAGACGCTGGGCGGCATGCGGCGCGCCGGATCAGCCCCCCCGGCGCCGCGTCGACAGCGGCGTATACCGCCTATGGAGATCGATCGTCAAGTTCGGCATAATTTCGCACCCTTCGAATTTCCCGATATCGCCATGTCCGGCAAGGTTTACATCAAGACGTTCGGCTGCCAGATGAACGAGTACGACTCGTCGAGAATGGCCGACCTGCTCGCCGAGAGCCACGGCATGCGGCGCGTGGACGTCCCGGAGCAGGCGGACGTGCTGCTGCTCAACACCTGCTCCGTGCGCGAAAAGGCCCAGGAGAAGGTGTTCTCCGCGCTAGGCCGCTGGAAGCCGTGGAAGGATGCCAATCCGGACCTCGTCATCGGCGTCGGCGGCTGCGTGGCCAGCCAGGAAGGCGAGGCGATCCGCGCGCGGGCGCCCTATGTCGACCTCGTCTTCGGCCCGCAGACCTACCACCGGCTGCCGGCCATGCTCGACGACGTCTACGGCGCCCGCACGCCGCGGGTCGACGTCAGTTTTCCCGAGATCGAGAAGTTCGACAACCTGCCGGCGCCGCGTGTCGACGGCGTCAAGGCCTTCGTGTCCATCATGGAGGGGTGCAGCAAGTACTGCAGTTTCTGCGTCGTACCGTACACGCGGGGCGAGGAATTCAGCCGTCCGTTCGACGACGTCGTTGCCGAGATCTTCGACCTCGCGGCCGGCGGCGTGCGCGAGGTCAACCTGCTCGGACAGAACGTGAATGCCTATGACGGGCAAACCCACGATGGCGGACGCGCCGATCTCGCCACCCTGATCCGCTACGCCGCGCACGTCGAAGGCATCGAGCGTATCCGCTACACCACCTCACACCCGCGGGATTTCACGCCGGCCCTGGTGGACGTCTATCGCGACGTGCCGAAACTGGTGTCGCATCTTCACTTGCCGGTACAAAGCGGGTCGAATCGTATCCTGGCGCAGATGAAGCGCGACTACACCGCGGCCGAGTACATCGAGCTCATCGACGCGATTCGCCAGGCGCGCCCGGGCATCAGCCTGTCGTCGGATTTCATCATCGGATTCCCCGGTGAGAGCGAGGCGGATTTCCTCGACACCATGGCCCTCGTCGAGCGCATCGGATTCGATCAATCCTTCAGTTTCATCTACAGCCAGCGGCCCGGCACGCCCGCGGCGTTCCTTGAAGATGACGTGCCGATGACGGAGAAGAAGCGCCGCCTCGCGCACCTGCAGTCGGTGATCAACGAGAACGCGGCGCGCATCGGCGCCGCCATGGTCGATACCGTCCAGCCGGTGCTGGTGGAGGGTGCTTCGCGCAAGGACCACGCCCAGGTCAGCGGTCGCACGGAAAACAACCGGGTTGTGAATTTCGACGCTGGCCACCACCTGAAAGGCATGATGGTGGACGTGCGAATCACCGAAGCATTACCCAACTCGCTGCGCGGGGAACTCGTCGAGCACCCGCCGGCACGCGCCGCCGCGGGGTAGACGGCAACGCTTGCCATTGCCATCGGATGTGAATAGACTGGAATCCGGTTGATCGAGTTACGCAAGCTTTGCACAATCCGAAAAGCCTCGCTTTCCACCCCGACGTTTACTGCAAAGGGTCGCGCCCGGAAAGCCAACCGGGCGAGGGACGCCGCGGATACCCGAGTTGAAGGCCCAGTCCGCCCCCACTTCATTCCACCTGATTCCCGAAGACAACCAGCGCCTTGCCGGCCTGTGCGGCGAGTTCGGTGCGAATCTCAAGATTGTCGAAGAGCGCCTGGGTGTGCGTATTTCCCATCGTGGAAACCTGTTCTACATCGACGGACGCGCGAAAGACGTGCAGTTCGCCGAGCGTGTCATCAGGGACCTGTACGATGAAACGGGCAACTCAACCAATCTTTCCAAAGAGGACGTTCACTTGGCAATGACCCGAACGCCGGATGCGGTCGCGCCCGTCGCGCCCGAACGTGACATCGTGCTCAAGGTCGGCAAGACCAGCGTACGCGCGATGAATCCCCACCAGCGTGAGTACATTCGCAACATCATGACCCACGACGTGAATTTCGGCGTGGGTCCCGCCGGCACCGGCAAGACCTACCTCGCCGTGGCCTGCGCCGTGACCGCCCTGTCACAGGGAGAGATCGATCGCATCATTCTCGTTCGGCCCGCGGTGGAGGCCGGCGAACGTCTCGGATTCCTGCCCGGCGACATCGGCCAGAAGGTGGATCCCTACGTGAGGCCGCTGTACGACGCGCTCTACGAGATGCTCGGCTTCGAGCGGGTCGGCAAACTGGTCGAGCGCGGCGTCATCGAACTGGCGCCGCTCGCCTACATGCGTGGGCGTACGCTCAACGATGCATTCATTATTCTAGACGAGGCGCAGAACACCACCCGCGAACAGATGAAGATGTTCCTCACCCGCATCGGCTTCGATTCCCGCGCGGTAATCACCGGCGATCCGTCGCAGGTCGACCTGCCGTCGCGCAGTTCCTCGGGCCTGGTGCACGCGCTGGATATACTCGACGGCATGGACGGCATCAGCGTGAT
>JAUIDF010000122.1 GCA_030429125.1 Gammaproteobacteria bacterium
CAGCGCCAGGCGACAACCGAGCTCGTGCATGGCGCCAAAGAATTGCCCGGCCATGTCGATGTTGCCGATCGCCGCGGTCTCGGTTACCTCGAAGCAAACCAGTTCGGGCGCGATGCCGTAGTGCCTGAAGCGATCGAGCACGTGGTTGTAGAACGCACCGTGGGCAAGAGACTGCCCGGAGACGTTGATGCTGAAGGTGCGCGGATAGTCCTTGCCGATGCCCCGCTCCGCCAGCATGCGGAAGGCGTGCTCGACCACCCAGGTATCGACGCGCAGGCCGTAGTGAAATTCCTCCACGGCCGAGATCATCATGCTGTTGGGAATGTAGCTGCCGTCAGACTTGCGCATTCTGAGCAGCAGTTCCAGTGCGCCCACCTGGCCTTCGCCGGCACGCGCCGGTACGATTTCCTGGGCGAAGAACTCGAACAGGTCGCCGTCCAGGGCCTGCTGGATTTTCGAGGCCCAGCGCGCCTCGCCGTAGTGTCGCTCGACGACTTCGTCGTCGGACTTGAACAGGTAGACGGAGTTACCGCCGATCTGCTTGGCGCTGTAGCATGCGGCGTCGGCGTGAGTCATCACCTCGGTGACGCTGGACGTGCCGCTTTGAATGGGCACGACGCCGACGCTCACGGTCACGCCGATGCGTTCGCCGCCGGCGTCGAAGCGAAACGTCTCGACGGCGGCACGAATCCGCTCGGCCAGGGAGCGGGCGTCCGTCGCCTTCATGCCCTTGAGAAACAGGCCGAACTCGTCGCCGCCGACACGGGCGATGATGTCCGACGGCCCAAGTAGTGAACCGAGCCGTCGGCCGAAGGCACACAGGAACCGGTCGCCGATGACATGGCCGGAGGTGTCGTTGACGACACGGAACTGGTCGATATCGAGCAGGCACAGGGTGTGCTCGACGCCGTCTCGCGCGCCCTGCTCCACGGCCTCGTCCAGGCGTCGCAGCAATTCCACGCGGTTGACGAGGCCGGTGAGTTCGTCGCGCCCGCTCTGGTAGGCCAGCCGCTCGGCCAGCTCGTAGGATTCGCTCACGTCCTCGCCGGCCAGCAGGATCTGCAGCTGGCCGTCGCCCCGTCGCACGGGGCGGCCACTGACCCGCAGCCACACGTGTTCGCCGGCCCGATTGTGCAGGAGGAACTCCTGGCGGTGTACGTCGTCGTCGTCCCGGCACAACTGCTTGATGAATGCCGACAACTTCGGCGCCTGGTTCGAATGAAACAGGCCGAACACCGGCTTGCCGATCAGCTCGTCGCTTTGCCAGCCGAGGTATTCGGCGCCGTAGCGATTGATGGACAGCAGATCGCCGTCGCGGCTCAGGGTCATGAAAAACGACGGCGTGTCGTTGTAGAACGAGCTGTAGCGATGCTCGCTGGCTCGCAGCTCCTCGAGGCTGCGCTCCAGCACCTGGCCCTGGTCCGCCAGCTGCTTGGTGCGAAACTCCACCTTCTGCTCCAGCGTGTCGCGCATCTGCTGGATCTGGTCCGCCAGGCGCTTGCGCTGCAGGTGGCGGTTGAGCCGCGCCATGAGGATGGGGAAATTGATCGGCTTGGAGAGGAAATCCGTCGCCCCGGTCTCCAGCGTCGCGACGATGTCGCTGAGCGTGTCCTTGACCGTGAGCATGATCACCGGCAGCTCGATCTCGTCCCAGCGCTGGCGGATACGGCGCAATGTCTCCAGGCCGTCGATGCCCGGCATGATGATGTCGAGCAGCACCACGTCCGGCAGCTCGGACTCGATCAGCGACAGTGCCTTGTAGCCATCTGCCGCCTCGAACACACGATATTCGCCGTCCTCGAGCACCGACCGGACCAGCGAGCGGGTCGTCGGACGATCGTCGACGACCAGCACCACCGGCTTCGGCCGCCGGACGGCCTTCAGTTCCTGTACCGTTTCAGTGCCCACGTGACCCCGAGGCGACTCGAAGCCGCCATTGCGCGATGTTTGAACCGGGCCAAGTATACAGCGGTACGGCCCCCGACTTCAGTATCGGACGGCCGTACCGATACTGAAGCCCGCGGCGCCTTTTTTGCCGGCGTCAGAAGCCCCGCTCCTGCTGGGAGCGAATCAGGTAGCGCATATGGTTCAGATCACGCTCGTCCAGGTTCATGGCGGCATCCACCCAGCTTTCCACGAAACTCATGAGCTGCTCGCGGGACACGGGGTGGTCGGCCTGCACCGCGCGCCGGAAGGCGATCGCCGCGCGCGAATGATTTCGCTCGCGATGCACCAGCCGGCGCACTACGTCTTCGCCTTCGCCGGTCTCGGCGACATGGTCGACTACGCCCATGTCGAACAATTCCTCGGCGCCGTACAGCCGCCCGCTCAGGATCAGCTTCTGTGCTGCGCTGGGCGACATGCGACGACTCAGGAACTGGTAGGCGCCCATGCCCGGGAACAGGTTGAACAGCACCTCGGGCAGCCCCATGCGAACGTGGCGCTCGGCGACGATGATACCGGCCGACAGCGCCGCCTCCATGCCGCCGCCCAGGGCATTTCCCTTGACCAGCGCGATGGTCGTCATCGGCAGATCGAAGGCGACCGAATTGTGGTAGACGAGGTCGACGCAGTCACGGGCATAGGCGGCGAGCGGCTCGCGCTTGCCGTCCCGGATCAGCCGGTAGAAGTAAGCCAGGTCCCCGCCGAGGTTGAAAATACCGTCAATGTCGGATGTCAGCACGTGGTAGCGCGGTACCGAGGCAGCGTCGCCGGCGGCGACCCGGTTGCGCATGCGGATGGCGAACTCGGTCTGGAAGCGGCGCAGCTGGGCCACCAGTTCGGGCGTGAACTTGGGCGGGCAATCGGCGGTCAGCCGCCACCAGTGAATGCCCGTTTCCGATTCGATACGGGCTTCAAAAAACTCCGGCTCAATACTGCTAGGCTGACGAACGGTATTATTTAGTAGATGCACGGTATTGTTCGACCGTTTATTGGTGGAGAGCCTTTCGTTGCGGGTGTCAGGAGCGGTGAGAATCATTACCTGTATCCTCAGTTGATTGATGTTGAAATGACACGAAACGTCCTGAATTTAAGGGACTTTTTCGTCCATGGAGATAGCTTACTCCGGCCCCGTTCGGTTGGAAAGTAAACATGTTCGGCGCAGTATCGTGACACGCGCCATGTGTTTTAATATTCGCTCGCCCATTCGGTTGGGCCGCGCTTCGGGCAATCGCTTTTTATATTGGAATCCGTTTACCGAATCACCCCAGGGAATATCGTCGACCGATGCAGAAATTGAATCTGAAACTCGCCACGTCGAAAGACATCAGACAGCACGCCTTCGGCGTGGTCTCCGAGGTATCCGGCCTGTCGGTCGACGAGCTCGATACGGGCATGAGCATCGCCGACGACATCGCGCCCAATTCCATCGACCGCATCACGTTGTTCATGGCGCTCGAGGACGAGTTCGGCGAATCGATCCCGGAAAGCGAGGTTCGCGACATCACCACGCTCGCGGAGCTTCTCGACTTCGTCGAGATCCGCGTGCGGCGACTGCAGGCAGGCTGAGGGAAACGAGGCTCACGCGGCCGCGGCGCCGCGCGTCACACTGGATCGTCGACTTCTACCCGTGGGGGTTATCCATCAGGATGAAAGATTCGCCGGAACCGGTGGTCATCAGCGGCGTGGGCATGATCTGCCCGCTCGGCCAGGACGTGCCGACCGCGTGGTCGCGCATGCTGCAGGGCGATTCGGTCGCCGAACCCATTCCCGATGCATGGCTCGGTCATGCCGACTACAACTCCCGGGTGTGGGCGCCGCTGCCGGCGCTGGACTTCTCTCGCTACGGCCTCGGTCGGGCAGACACGTTGAAACTCGACCGCGTATCGATGCTGTCCATCGGTGCGTGCCACGAGGCGCTGCAGAGCGCGGCGCTCCCCCTCGCCACTGGCGACGGCCGGACGGGAACTTTCCGCATCCAGGGAGTCGACGCCAGTCGCATCGGCGTATTTGTCGGCACCGGCATCGGCGGCATCAACACGACGCTTCGAACCCACCTGTACCATGCGATGAAACCGGTCCGGGACGAACTCGCCGCCCTGGAGACGGACGCAGGCAACGCCAGCCCCGGCGACGTTGTCGAGCGCATCCGGCTCGACCGCCGTTTCAACCCGCTGGCGGTGACCATGCTCATGTCCAACGCCGTCAGCGCGGCGCCGGCGGTACGCTTCGGCGTCAAGGGACCGTGCCGAACCACGACGCTGGCCTGCGCATCGGGCACGGTGGCCATCGGAGACGCGTGGCGGGCAGTCGCGGCGGGCCACGTGGACCTCGCCATTGCCGGCGCCGCGGAGTACCTCTTCGACGACTACGGCTCGATCTTTCGCGCCTACGACATTACCGGCGCACTCGCCCGCGGCAGCGACGATCCGGCGCGAGCCAACCGGCCATTCGATGCCGATCGCGGCGGCTTTCTGTTCAGCGAGGGTGGTGCGGCGATGGTGATTCTCGAGTCCCGATCGTCGGCGGCGCGGCGCGGCGTGGAACCGTTGGCGGAAATCGGCGGGTTCGGCGAATCGTTCGACGGTCACGACCTGATCGCCATGGACGAAACCGGCACCGGGATTCGCGCAATGGTCGAGTCCGCGCTGGACCAGGCCGGCGTCGAAGCGGCCCAAGTCGATTACGTGAACGCCCATGGCACGGCCACGGAAATGAACGACCGGATCGAGCTCGCCATGCTCGACGAATTGCTTGGCGAAGGTCCGCTGATCAACTCGACCAAGGGGCTGATCGGCCATGCCATCGGCGCCAGCGGCGCCATGGAAACGGTGGTCACCGCCCTGTCCATTCGCGATGGCCGGGTGCATCCGTGCCGCAACCTCGACACCCCCATCCGCCGGCTGAATTTCCCCCGACAGGCGCAGTCGGCCCGGATCGACGTGGCCCTGACGCAGTCATTCGCCTTCGGCGGACACAATGCCTGCCTGGTGCTGAAACGACCCGGCGACGATGCGTCAGCGGGTGATCGGCGATGACCATGCACTGGACGACGGCTCGCGGCTTCGTCCGTCCGATCGGCGCGCGCGAGCCCTTGAAGTGCTATGATGCGACTGGAACATGACGGCACAAGTTATTGAGATCACTGCGCCGACACTTGGGCATGACGCGTGCCCGGTCGGCCCCGCCACGGGACGGGCGAATGAGTGAAGCGGCTCAAATTCTGACGACGCTCCTGTCAGGCGCGCTTGGACGCCTGCGGACGGTATTCGCCACCAACCTCGCCGAGCTCGAGCAGGCACTGCTAAGGCTAGGCGTAGGCGGCGGCATTCTCACCTGGCTCTTTTTTCACGGCCAGCTCGACACGCTGCAGGACCAGCTGCTCGGCTCCGCCTTCCTGGTCGTCTCCGGCGGCATTTTCGTATCGATCCTGTTCTTCCCCGCCGCCAATGCGCCGCGCCGGGTGCTCGGCATCCTGGTCGACATGGCGAGCATCACCTACGCGATGCACACCGGCGGCGCACTCGGCGCGCCGGTGTTCTTCGCCTTCATCTTCGTCACCATCGGCAACGGTTTTCGTTTCGGCAACCCGTACCTGTTCGTGGCGCTGGGGCTTGGGCTGGCCGGCTTCTCGGCCGTGGTCTGGCTCGGCGAGTACTGGCAGGCCAACCTGCCGTTCGCCGCCGGCGTCGGACTGTCCATGCTGGTGATCCCGCTGTATGCCGCCAAGTTGATCGCCCGGTTGGCGGAGGCCCGCGCCAGGGCCGAACAGGCGAACAAGGCCAAGAGCAACTTCGTCGCCAACATGAGCCACGAGATCCGCACACCGCTCAATGGTGTCATCGGTCTCAGCGACCTGCTCAGCAGCACGGACCTCGACAAGGAGCAGCAGGAACTGGTGTCCACGATCCAGACATCGGCTCACAGCCTGCTCTATCTCGTCAACGACATACTCGACTTCTCGAAGATCGAGGCCGGGCTGGCGGAGAGCAAGCGCCGGGAGTTCGACCTGCGCGCCCTCGCCGGCGCGACGGTGCAGATGCTCAAGCCCCAGGCGGGCGAAAAGGACATCACGCTGCGCCACACCATCGATCCGGCACTGCCCGACTACCTGGTGGGCGACGATCACCACCTGCGACAAGTACTCGTCAACCTGATCGGCAACGCGGTCAAGTTCACGGACGACGGCGAGGTCGAGGTGCGGGTCATGAAGGTTGCCCCCGAGGGGTCAGACTACCGGGTGCGTTTCGAAATCATCGACACCGGCATCGGCATCGCGGAGGAAGACCAGAAACGGATTTTCGAAAGCTTCCAGCAGGTCGACAATTCCATGACCCGGCGCCACGAAGGCACCGGGCTCGGCGTCACCATCAGCAAGCAACTCATCGTGCTCATGGGCGGGCAGCTGCGCCTGCAGAGTTCACCGGGCCAGGGATCACGCTTCTGGTTCGATCTCGACTTCGGCGCCTGCGGCCGCGAGGACGTCGAGCGTGCGCCGACCGAAGCCGACAACGTCGTCCTGTTCAACCGGTCGCCGAAGGCGGCGCGGCACGAGCATTCGCTCTCCGTGCTGGTGGCCGAGGACAACGCGGTGAACCGGAAAGTGACCTCCATGATCCTCGAGAACGCCGGCCACCACGTGCAGATGGTGTCGAACGGCGCCCAGGCCCTCGAGGCGCTGGAGATCCGTGATTACGACCTCGCCATCGTCGACATGCACATGCCCGTCATGGGCGGGCTTGACGCGATCAAGACCTACCGCATGGTGAATCACCTCAAGGCCAACCTGGTTCCCTTCCTCGTGCTGACCGCGAACGCGACCGTGGAGGCACGAGACATGTGCCGCGAAGCCGGGGCCGACGCGTATCTCACCAAGCCCGTGGACGCCGCCCAGCTGCTGCACCACGTGGCGGAACTGACTCACATTCACGACCCGGATAGGCGTCCGCGCAAGCGTACCGGTCCGGTCGAGGACGAGCCCCGTCACGCGGTCTTCGACCCGGAGATACTCATGGAACTGGACGTGATCCGCAAACGACCCGAGGCGCTCAACGACCTGATCCGCTTGTTTCGTCATGACGCCGGCGAGCTTCGCGAGCAGCTTGCCGACGCGATTTCGCGAGGTAGTATCCAGGCCTTCCGCGAGGAAGCCCACGCCCTCAAGGGCAGCGCGGCGAACGTCGGCGCCAACCGGATCGCGGCAACCTGCAATCTCGCTGGCGCACTGAAACCGGCCGAACTCGCCACCCGCGGCAAGGAGATCATCGACCGGCTGGACCGCGAGTTCGCCGAGTTCGAAACCGTGTTCCGCGACTTCGTCGACCGGAACCTCGAGAATCGCAGGGACAGCTGATGCGCGGTCGCCTCAGCGCGACGGGCGCGAGTACCTCGCCGCGGACCCGGTAGCCTCCTCGTGAACGGGTCGCGTCCCCGGCGCAGCGACGATCCGGGACGAAGCCGGCAATCGGCACCGGACATCGCCGGATTGCATCGCCCGCCAGTTGTCCGGTGACGAGAGGCGTGCACCGCCCCGGGTCGCGGGACTCAGTCGCGCAACACCAGCCATTCGAGCTCGGCCGGGTGCACGTTGTCCTCGCACACCACGCGCCCCGCCACCGATACACCCGCTTCGACGACCGTGGCAGGGTCGCCGGACACCAGCGGATGCCACCACGGCAGCGAGCCCCCCTGGGCCAGCAAACGGTAGGCGCAGGTCGATGGCAGCCAGCCATAGTTGTCCCGCGACAGCCGGCGAATGGAGAGGCAGCCCGAAACCCTGGCAAAACGGTTGTCGTAGTCGGTACAGCGGCAGGTCATCGTGTCGAGAAGCCGACAGGCAGCGCGCGTGTAGAACACGCCCTCGGGCGAGTCGTCCTCGAAGCGCAACAGGCAGCAGCGCCCGCAGCCGTCGCATAACGACTCCCACTCGGCATCGGACATGTCCTCGAGGGCCAGTGTTTCCCAGTATGGTCTGCTCATGGTGCTAAGGTCGAATCGGTGGCGTCCGCAGTCTGGCGGCAGCACAAGCGGATGGCAAGCCCGGCGCCCGCGCCGGCGAACAGCGCCATGCACCAGAACGCCTGCCCGCCGAAAATCGAGTAGAGCGTACCGGACACGAGCACGGCAATGCCGAGGAAAACCCCCATCGCGGTCATCGAATACAGCGCCATGGCATTGGCGCCTTCGGCCTGGGGCACCCGCACGGCGACGAATCCGACCGCGCCGAGGTGCGTCAGGGCGAACGAGGCGCCATGCAGGAGCTGCAACACGGCCAGCGTCTCGGCAACGGTCGCCAGCGGCATCAGCAACCATCGTATGCTGGCCGCCACACCGCCGACCGCCAGCATGGCTACCGGACTCAGTCGCGCCGCGATGCCGGCCGAACCGAGAAAGATGGCGATCTCGACCACGATGCCTTCGGCCCACAGCAGGCCAATGACTGCCTCGCCGATGCCGATGGACTTCCAGTGAATCGAGCTGAAGCCATAGAACATCGCATGGCTGCCCTGCACCAGGCCGGCCGTCAGCAACACCCGCGGCAGGCCCGGCACGCACAGCAGTCGGGCGAGGGAGAAGCCGCGCGCCAGGGTCCCGGCGCCGGCGCCGGCCGGCATTCCCCACGCCGCCAGCGCGATCAGGGCGAGGAACATGAGATGAACGGAGTACGCCTCTGCAATGCCGCGTCGTTCCAGCCATCGGCCGATCACCACCGAGGAAACGAGGAAGGCGACCGAGCCCCACAGGCGCACGCGCCCGTAGTCGAAGTCGTGCTCCCGCGCCTGGCTCAAGGCCAGGAACTCCGTGGTCGGCAGCACCGGCACCCAGAAAATGAAGAAGGCCATCTGGACCGCGATCAGGACGCTCGTGGACTCTCCGAGTCCGAACAGCGCGAACACGCCGCCGGCCAGTGCCAGGGTGCATCCGAGGGCACGTCGCGTATCGTTGGCGCGCGACGCGAGGCTCCTGAACGCGGGATTGACCGCCACCTTGGCGAGAAAGCCGAAGGCGAGTAGTTGACCGACGGTTGCGTCCGACAGGCCGCCATGCTTGAGCCATAGCGGCCAATAGGCCAGGTGAACCGCGTAGAACGCGAATACGAGGGCGTAGAAAAATTTCAGGCGTGCAGCGCTCGACACGGACAAGACTCCTCCATGCTGGGTTCGAATTCGGGCGTCTTGCACCGTGTTGCCATTCGCCTTGCCGGTGGCGGCAGATCGTCGCGGCTTGACCTGCGAATGCGGCAGTATAAGATGCCCGGGTCCCTTTCGCGTGAGATCCTCAAGATGGCGTTCCTTCTCGACTACGGCCTGTTCCTTGCCAAGGCCGTGACCCTCGCGGTACTGGTTATTATCGTCGTCGGCGCCGTGGTGTCCATATCGACGCGCCAGCGTCCCCAAGGCAGGCCGGCCATCGAGGCAGTGCGCCTGAACGACCGGCTGCGACACGTGACGCGCGTGCTCGAGGGCGCGGCGCTTCCCAAGGACGTCCTGAAAAAGCAACGCAAGGCGCAGAAAAGGGAAGACAAGCAACGTCGCAAGGCGGCAACGGAGCGGCGTCGAATGTTCGTGGTGAATTTCGAAGGCGACATCCGCGGCACCCACGTGGCGAGCCTGCGAGAGGAAATCACCGCGGTGCTGACCATTGCCAGGCCGAACGACGAAGTCGTGGTCAAGGTCGAGAGCGGCGGCGGCATGGTGCACGCCTACGGCCTGGCGGCATCGCAGCTGGAGCGCGTGCGCACTCGTGGCATTCCGCTGACCGTCTGCGTCGACAAGGTCGCCGCCAGCGGCGGTTACATGATGGCCTGCGTCGCCAACCGTCTCGTGGCCGCACCCTTTTCCATCATCGGTTCCATCGGCGTCGTCGCCCAACTACCCAATTTCAACAAGCTGCTGAAGCGACACGACATCGAGTTCGAACAGATCACCGCGGGCGAGTACAAGCGTACGCTGACACTGTTTGGCGAGAATACCGATCGTCACCGTGAAAAAATGAAGCAGGACATGGAAGAAACGCACGCCCTGTTCAAGGAGTTCGTTCGCGAACATCGTCCGCATCTCGATCTCGAGACAGTCGCCACCGGCGAACACTGGATGGGCAGCCGCGCGCTGGAACTCGGTCTCGTCGACGCCCTCGGCACCAGCGACGACTAC
>JAUIDF010000123.1 GCA_030429125.1 Gammaproteobacteria bacterium
ACCTACGGAAACTTCAACCCGCGGCGCCCCGTAGGTCGGATTAGCCAGCGCGAAGCGCGGGCGTAATCCGACGCGGCGTTGCCTGGAATCATCGCCCGTTCCTCGTCGGATTACGGCTTCGCCTAATCCGACCTACGGAAGTTTCAAACCGCGGTGCCCGGTAGGTCGGAATAGACAGCGCGAAGCGCGGGCGTAATCCGACGCGGCGCTGAACGAAATCATCGCCCGACGAACGTCGGATTACGGCTTCGCCTGATCCGACCTACGGAAGTTTCAAACCGCGGCGCCCCGTAGGTCGGATTAGCCAGCGCGAAGCGCGGGCGTCATCCGACGCGGCGCTGAACGAGAGCATCGCCCGTCTATCGCCTGATCCGGCCTACGCCGTCCACTTCCTCCGCAGCCAGTCATGGTTGAGCATGAGCCACTGCAGGGCGATGATGGTCTTGGCGTTGATGATGCGGCCGGTGTTCAGCAGCGAGGCGACATCGTCGCGCCGAACCACGTGAACACGGATGTCCTCGCCTTCCTCGGCGAGGCCGTGAACGCCACCGATGCCGCTCGTGTCGACGCGGCCGCAGAACATTTCCACGTGTTCGGTGCAGGCGCCGGGCGAGGTGTAGAAACGGTACATTGGTTCCAGCGCGTCCAGGGTGCAGCCCGCTTCCTCGCGCGACTCGCGCCGGGCCAGCGCCTCGGCGCTTTCGCCTGTCTCCAGCACGCCGGCCACGCTTTCCAGCAGCCAGCATTCGTCACCGGCGGCGAACGGTCCGGGCCGGAACTGCTCTACCAGCACCACCTCGTCGCGCACCGGGTCGTAGGGCAGTACGGCGCCCACCGCGCCGCGCTCGAACACCTCGCGGATCAGCGCTTCGCTGCGTCCGCCCTCGAACAACGGGTGGTCCAGTACCAGGCGGTCGATGCGGAAGTATCCGCGCCACGCCACCTCTCGTTTGATCACGCGTACATCGTCACGGCCGAACGCCGGTGCGTCCGTCATGGTGCCGACACCGCGGGCGCCTGGCCGAGTCGTGCCGCCGGTGTGCCGAGGCGGTCTTCGATCCACAGGGCCACGGCCAGCAGGTGTTCCTCTTCGCCGTGCGGGGCCATGAGCTGCAGGCCGACCGGCATGCCCTCGGCATCCAGGCCGGCAGGCAGGGACAGTGCACACAACGACAGAGAATTGGCGACGCAGGTGTTGTGCAGGCAGGCCAGGTTGGCGCTGCGGTAGCCAGCCAGTTCGCGCACGTCGTCGAGTTTCGGCACCCCGATTGCCACCGTTGGCGATACCATGACATCGCAGTCGTCGAAGCGGTCGGCTGCCGCCGCCGCCATGCGGTCGAGCCGGCGCCGACGCGCCAGCCACTCGGCGGCACTGATCGTGCCGCCGTCACGTATGCGCGAGCCGACCAGCGGATCGAGCTGGTCAAGCCAGTCGGGCATTTCGGACGCCAGCAATTCGGCAATCTCCGCCGATACGACGTTACCGAGCCGCAGCAGGTCCTGGGCATCGGCGGCCTCGGGCAGCGACGCCTCGACGCGCACCGCCCCGGCACGCTCCAGTTCCGCCAGGGCGGTCTCGACGACGCCGGTGATGCCGGCCTGGCAGTCCTGCCACAGCGACTTCTCGCCCTGTCCGAGCACCGGCCGGTCGCCGATATCGTTCCGAAGTCGGTCGACGAATTCCCAGGGCGTTTCATCCACCCACGGATCGAGCGCGGCGAAGGCGAAGGCCGCGTCCTCGACACTTCTCGCCAGCACGCCCGGGGTGTCCAGGGTCGGGCTGAGCGGAAAAATGCCTTCCGTCGACCAGCGGCCGATGCTGGTCTTGATGCCAACGGTGCCGGTCATGCTGGCGGGAATTCGCACCGAGCCGGCCGTGTCGGTGCCGAGGGCGACCAGGGCGCCGCCCTGCACCAGGCTGACGCCCGCACCCGCGCTGGAGCCGCCCGGTACCCGGTGGTTGACGGCGTCCCACGGGTTCATGGGCGTGCCGAAATGGCTGTTCACGCCCAGTCCGCCGAAGGCGAACTCCACGGTGTGCGTCTTGCCGGTGATGGCAGCGAGCTGGTTCTTCAGCCGCCGCACCAGCGGACCCTCGGCGTGCCAGGCGGGCGGTACCGCCTTCACGCTGCCGGCAAAGGTGTCGAGACCCTCGATGCCGTACAGGTCCTTGACCGACACCGGAATGCCGGCAAGCGGCCCGGGGTCTGCGCCGCAGGCGAAGGCGAGGTCGGCGGCACCGGCGGCGTCGCGGGCGCGACCGGCGGTGACGATTCGGTAGGCCCGAAGCCGATTCTCGGAGGTCTCGATGCGTTCAAGGCATTGTTCAGTCAGGGCTTTTGCCGTCAGTCGGCGTTCGCGCAAGTCGCGAGTGAGGCGTTGGAGCGGTGCGGTCATGGGGAACGAATATGTTATAAATGCGGTCGAAGTGGTCGAGCGCCGGGCATTGTAGCCACTGCGCCGTCACCGACGATACGGGCGGATCCCCAAAAGGGCCAACCCGCCCCCCAATGTTTCGCGACGAGCGAAAGACAGCGATCCTGTTTTTGGGAGAATCCCGATGCGAATGACCTGCCATCCGACGAGTCAGAGGTCACCGACGGAAGCCGATTGAATTCCCGAATCGAGTGGCGAAAGCCAATGCCGTTGATCCCGCGCCGCCGGCAGCGTGCCGCCGGGCGGGCAATCGAATGCTTCCGGAGGACCGATCCATGACCATCAATTCCCACGTTACCCTGGACGACAAGTACACGCTCGACCGGGGTGTGGCCTTCATGTCCGGCGTGCAGGCACTGGTTCGCCTGCCGATGCTGCAACGCCAGCGCGATGCCGCGCTCGGACTGAATACCGCCGGCTTCGTATCCGGTTACCGCGGCTCGCCGCTCGGCGGCTATGACCAGGCCCTGTGGAAGGCCGCCAAGCACCTCGAGTCGCATCGAGTCGTTTTCAAGCCCGGCATCAACGAGGATCTCGCGGCGACGGCGGTGTGGGGCACCCAGCAGGTCAACCTGTTCGAGGGGGCCACGGTCGACGGCGTGTTCGGCATCTGGTACGGCAAGGGGCCGGGCGTCGACCGCAGCGGCGACGTGTTCAAGCATGCCAATGCCGCGGGCACGTCGCGTCACGGCGGGGTTCTCGCCCTCGCCGGCGACGACCACACGTGCAAGTCCTCGACGTTGCCCCACCAGACCGAGTACGCCTTTATCGACGCGGGCATCCCGGTGCTGCATCCCTCCGGCGTGCAGGAAATCCTCGACTACGGCCTGTATGCGTTCGCAATGTCCCGCTACAGCGGCTGCTGGGTGGCCATGAAGACCATCGCCGAGACGGTGGATTCCTCGGCCACGGTCATCGTCGATCCGGACCGTCCGGCCATCGTCCTTCCCGACGACTTCGAGCTGCCGGCCGACGGCGTGCACATTCGCTGGCCCGATCCGCCGCTGACCCAGGAATACCGGCTGCATGCCTACAAGATCTACGCCGCGCTGGCCTTCGCGCGCGTCAACCGACTCAACCGGGTCGTACTCGACAGCCCGAACCCGCGACTCGGCATCGTCACCACCGGCAAGTCCTACCTGGACGTGATGCAGGCCCTGTCGGACCTCGGCATCGACGAGAAACATGCCGCCGAGATCGGCATCCGTGTCTACAAGGTCGGCATGCCCTGGCCCCTCGAACGCGAGGGCGTGCGTCACTTCGCCGAGGGCCTGGAAGAGGTGCTGGTGGTGGAGGAGAAGCGCGCCATCATCGAAAACCAGCTCAAGGAGCAGCTCTACAACTGGCGCGAGGACGTGCGGCCGCGCGTCATCGGCAAGTTCGACGAGAACCGCAACTGGGTGCTGCCCTCGCCGGGCGAACTGACGCCCGCGCGCATCGCTCGCGTCATTGCCGCGCGTATCGCGCCCTTCTACAAGAGCGAGCGCATCGAGAAGCGCCTCGGCTTCCTCGCCAACAAGGAAGCGGCACTGGAACGATCCACGCTTTCCGTGCAGCGCACGCCGCACTATTGTTCGGGCTGTCCGCACAACACGTCGACCAAGGTGCCCGAGGGCAGCCGCGCGCTGGCCGGCATCGGCTGCCACTACATGGCGACGTGGATGAACCGCAACACCGAGACCTTTACACAGATGGGCGGCGAGGGCGCGCCCTGGATCGGCCAGGCGCCGTTCACGCAGACGAAGCACGTGTTCGCCAACCTCGGCGACGGCACGTTCTATCATTCGGGTTCCCTCGCGATTCGGGCCGCGGTCGCCTCGAAGGTCAACATCACCTACAAGCTGCTGTTGAACGACGCCGTGGCGATGACCGGCGGCCAGCCCGTCGAGGGCTCGCTCGGCGTCACCCAGATTGCCCGCGAACTGGTGGCCGAGGGCGTCAGGCGCATCGCCATCGTTTCAGAGAACCCGGACGCCTACGCAGACATCGACGACCTGCCCAAGGGCGTCGAGATTCACCACCGCGATCGCATGCCGCTGGTGCAGCGCGAGTTTCGCGAGCTGACCGGAACCACCGTCATCATCTACGAGCAGGTCTGCGCGGCGGAAAAGCGCCGTCGTCGAAAGCGCGGCCTGATGGAGGATCCGCCCAGGCGCGTGGTCATCCATCCCGAGGTCTGCGAAGGGTGCGGTGACTGCGGCGTGCAGTCCAACTGCCTCTCCGTGGTGCCGCTGGAAACGAAGCTCGGGCGCAAGCGGACCATCGACCAGTCGGCCTGCAACAAGGACTTCAGCTGCCTGAAGGGTTTTTGCCCGAGCTTCGTCATGGTGCACGATGCCAAGCTGAAGAAGCCGCAGAAGCAGTCCGTGAACGTGCCGGGCGGCGCGCTCCCCGAGCCGACGCTGCCCAGCCTGGACCATCCCTACCGCATCGTCATCACCGGCGTCGGCGGCACCGGCGTGGTCACGGTCAGTGCGCTGCTGGGCATGGCCGCGCACCTGGATCAGCACGGCGCCACCGTGCTCGACATGACCGGCCTGGCGCAGAAATACGGCGCGGTGACCAGCCACGTGCAGGTGTCGGCCGAGGTCGGCGGGATCAAGGCGGTGCGCGTGGCGGCGGGTGGCGCCGACCTGCTGCTAGGCTGCGATTCGGTGGTCGCCGCCTCGTTCGATGCCCTGAGCAAGGTCGAGGCCGGCCACACACGTGCCGTGGTCAATGACCATCGCTCCGCCACGGCCCAGTTCATCAGCCAACCCGATCTCGCCTTTCCGCACCGGGAGATTCACGACGTGCTCGGCGAGGCGGCCGGGGCCGATGCCTGCGACTTTTTCGACGCGACGACCATCGCCGAGAAGTTGCTCGGCAACAGCATCGGCGCCAACCTGCTGGTGGTCGGCTTCGCCTGGCAAAAGGGCCTGGTGCCGATCAGCCTCGAGGCCATCCAGCGGGCCATCGAGTTGAATGGCGTCGCCGTGTCTTTCAACCGCGAGGCGTTCGATCTCGGACGCCGCCTGGCCCATGACCGCGACGCGGTGCTCGCCGCCATGCCGTCGGAGGAATCGCCGGAGTCGGCCGTGCCTGACACCCTGCAGGACCTGGTGGCACACCGCGCCGCCTTTCTCGAGCGCTACCAGGACGTCGCCCTCGCCGAGCGTTTCCGCGCACTGGTGGACCGCGTGGCCGCGGCCGAGGAAGCCGCCGTACCTGGCAGCACGCGACTGGCGCACACGGCGGCCCAGCGCTACTTCCAGCTGCTTGCTTACAAGGACGAGTACGAAGTGGCGCGGTTGTTCACCGAAACTGACTATATCGATTCGCTGAAGCACCAGTTCGAACCGGGTTACCGACTCGAGTTCCAGCTGGCCCCGCCCGTGCTCGCCGGCCGCGACGACGCCACCGGCCGCCCGAAGAAGCGGGCCTTTGGCGCCTGGATATTGCCGGTGTTTCGCCTGTTGGCAAAGATGCGCAGACTGCGTGGTACGGCCTTCGATCCGTTCGGCTACCAGCACGAGCGCCGCGAGGAGCGTCGCCTGATCGACGAGTACGAGGATTCGGTCGACACGGTATTGTCGCAACTCGACGCCGGGCGACTCGACCTCGCCGTCGAGGCCCTCGACTGGTCGCGCCGGGTGCGCGGCTATGGACCGGTGAAGCGCGATAATATCGCCCGTGCACGTGCCGAGCGCGAGCGGCTCATCGAGGCCCTGCGTCACCGGGCGACAATGCGCGACGCGGCGTAGCGCCGCGCGGAACGCGGCGCGTCCTCGCGCGCCGCGTTCATGCCGCGTGGACGACGGTCGTGACCGGCGGTGCACTCCACGATGCAACGATAGCGAGCCGCCTTGCGGCGGCTGCCGACCGGTTGCGATCCGATCACCTTTTCTATCTAATCCGGGCATGTCCCGTCCCGCCCCCCGCCATGTCGAGATCGATGGCCGACATCGAATCGACGCAGGCATCGAAGCGACCTGGCGCGAGTTGAACAACCCCGAGGCACTGGCATTTTGCATCCGCCAGTGTCGTCGCATGGAACGACTCGCGCCCGAGTCGTTCCGCGCTCACTTCAAGGTCGGCGTCGGCCCGCTCAAGGTACCGGTAACGGCCGATCTCGACGTGCTGCCCGAGGATCCGCCGCGCCGTTACCGCCTGAACTGCCGCCTCGCGCTGAAGGTGCTCGGCGACGCCGAGGGCGAGGCCCGGGTTGACCTCATCGAACACGGCGACGCGGTGTGGCTGGGCTACCGTGCCCGTGTCACCGTGTCGGGCCGCCTCGCGGGATACGGCCTCGACTATCTTCGTGGCGCGGTGGCGCGAAACGTGGAAAGTTTCTTCACGCGCTTCGGTGAATGGATGGCGTCGCGATGAGCGACGCCGTCGACAGTTACTACGAGGCCACCCGCCACGGCGCCGGGGAGTCCGACGCCTTCGAGCCGGGTCGCTTCGATGTCGCCGTGATCGGCGGCGGATTGACCGGGCTCAACGCGGCGATCGAACTCGCCGGCCGAGGTGTTCGCGCCTGCTTGCTCGAAGGCCACGCGATTGGCTGGGGCGCGTCCGGTCGTAGCGGCGGACAGGTCATCGCCGGTCTCGGCGTCGACATGGATTGGCTGGCCCGTCGCCTCGGCGACGACGTGGCGCGGGCATTGTTCGCGATCGCGCTTCAGGGCATGGACGACCTGCGGCGTCGCATCGCCAGCCACGGCATTGAATGCGACCTCGTCGACGGCCACCTCGTCGCCGCGCATAACCGTCGCGCCGCCCGGTCGCTGCGGCGCGAGGCCGAGTCGATGAACCGCCGATACGACTACCCGGTTCGCTATCTCGACGGCGGCGCCCTCGCCGAACAGGTCGGATCAACGGTCTATCATGGCGGACTATACGACGACCGAAGCGGCCACCTGCACCCGCTCAATTACACGCTGGGCGTGGCGCAAATCGCCCGTGCCGCCGGCGTGAAGATCTTCGCCGGCTGTCGCGTCGAACGAGTCATCGGCGATGGACCACACCGGGTGCGATGCGAAGCCGGAGAGATCGCCTGCGATCACGTCCTGCTGTGCGCGAATGCGTATCTCGACCGTCTCGAGCCGAAGCTGGCTCGGCATTTCATCCCGGTCGGATCGCATATCGTGGCGACCAGGCCGCTCGACGAATCGACGGCGAACTCGCTTCTGCCGGGCAACGCGGCGGTCGCCGACACCCGGCGCGTGCTCGACTACTATCGCCTCAGCGCCGATCGACGACTCCTGTTCGGCGGCCGGGTGGGACTCCTCGATCCGACGCCGGCGCAGCTGAGGTCAGTCATGGCCAGCCGCATCGCACGGGTTTTCCCGGCCCTCGAGGGCATCCAACTCGACCATGCCTGGGGCGGCCATGTCGCGGTGACCCGCAGCCACGCGCCGCACCTGGGCCGCTTGCGCGGCAACATCCTGTTCGCCCACGGCTACAGCGGGCACGGCATGGTGCTGAGCGGCATTGCCGGGAAGGTGCTGGCCGAGGCGGTGGCGGGCGACGATGATCGACTGAGGCTGCTCGCGCGCATACCCAACCCGGCGATCCGGATGCCGCGCAGGCTGCTCAAGCCGGCGCTCGCCGTCATGCTGGCCTGGTTCCGTCTTCTCGACCGGACGTGATGCGGTGAGCCACGGCGCACAAACCCTGCATGCCATCGCCCGGAGCATCGGCGTGGCCACCTTTCTCGGCGTCGGCGTCGGCATCGTCGCCACCGCGGCCTCCAGCCTGTTCGTGGCCTTCGTGGTGGCCTCCGAACACTGGCTGGTGCTGCCGCTGGCACGCGGCGATCACGGGCCGATGTCATGGTGGTGGCTGGCCGCGCTGCTCGTGGGTGGCGGTGGCGTCGTCGGCCTGATTCGCTGGTGGAACCGTCCCGCGCCCATGCAGGGTCCGGCCAATGCCATTGCGGCGGCGCACGGACTCGAACGGCTGATGCCCGCAGCGCCGGGATTCAGAACCACGCTGGCGACCCTGGTGTCGATCGGCTCGGGGGCGTCCGTCGGCCAGTACGGACCGCTGGCCCATCTCGGCGCACTGCTGGGTCACGTGACGGCAAAACTGGCCGGTGCCGACGCGGGACGGCGGAACATCGGCATTGCCTGCGGCGCCGCGGCGGCGATTTCCACGGCATTCAATGCGCCCATTGCCGGCATCGTGTTTGCCCACGAGGTGATACTTCGACACTTCTCGCTGCGCGCCTTCGCCCCGGTCACGGTCGCGTCGAGCATCGGCTTCGTGTTCACGCACTTCGTCGAAGCCCACGAGCCGTTGTTCGAGCTGTCCCGTCCGCTCGTGGTGTACGCCCAGGAGTACCTCGCGTTCGCGTTGATCGGCATGGCCGGCGGCCTGGTCGCGGTCATCTACATGCGCGCCATCATCGCCTGCGAACGCGCGGCGCGCGCATCGCGCATCCCGGAGTTGCTGCGCCCCGCCGCGGCCGGTGTCGCCGTCGCCCTGATTGCCTACTACGTGCCGAACGTGCTCGGCGTAGGCTTTGGCACGCTCGGCTCGGCGCTGGCAGGCGAGTTCTCGCCGGTCGACCTCGGGCTGATTCTCGTGGCCAAGCTCGTTGCCACCGCCCTGTGCCTGGGATTCGGCTTCGTCGGCGGCGTGTTCAGCCCCTCGCTGCTGATCGGTGTCATGTTCGGTGCCCTCGTCGGCAGCAGCCTCGACCTCGCGGTCGGCGCCGGGCACGGCGACCTCGTCGTCTACGCCGCCTGCGGCATGGTGGCGGTGGTGAGCCCGGTCATCGGCGCGCCGCTCACCACCATTCTCATCGCCTTCGAACTGACGCGAAGCTACGACGTGGCGACTGCCGCCATGCTGTGCGCGGTGATGTCGAACCTGGTGTCCTATCGCGTGTTCGGCCGCTCGTTCTTCGACTGGCAACTGGCCCGAAGCGGACACGACCTGTCCATGGGGCGGGAGAAGCTGATGCTGTCGGTGCGCTCGGTTCGGGACCTGGCGAATCCGGACGCGCCGTGCGTCGGCGAGTCGGACACGGTGGCAGAGGCCCGGCGTGTCCTGCGCGACGGTGACGCCACCGAGGCGGCGGTCGTCGATGCCGACGGCCGACTGGTCGGCGCCCTGCGCCTGGTCGACATTATCGACGGCGGGGCCGAGGACCCGGTGGGCGACTTCGTCGCCCGCGATGCACTGGTGCTCGATCCCGCCACCCCGGTCTGGCGCGCGATGCACCTCGTCAGCCACGCGACGGGCGAGCAATTCTGCGTCGCCGGGGACGAGGACGGCGTCTACCGCGGCATGGTGACACGGCGCGATCTCGTCTCGGCCTACCTCGGCGTGAGCCAGAGCGTACGCGCCGAGCAGCACGATATTCTATGAGGCGGTTGTCCGTTCCGGACCTGCCGCCGGCCCTCGGGCCGGAGCTGAGGTCGCTGCTGCGGCTCGCCTGGCCGATGATCCTGGCCCAGTTGCTGCAGGCGGGACTCGGCTTCGCCGACACGGTGATGGTCGGGCGCGTCGGCCCGGTCGACCTGGCCGTGGTCGGCATCGGCACGAACCTGTGGATTCTCGTTTACCTCGGTGCGCTCGGCATGGTGCTGTCCATTTCGCCGATTGCCGCCCATCATGTCGGCGCCGGCAACCACGGCCAGCTCAAGCGGCTG
>JAUIDF010000124.1 GCA_030429125.1 Gammaproteobacteria bacterium
TGTGCGTGGCATCGCCGCAGCCGACCACCGCCGGCACGCCCAGCTCGCGGGCGATGATGGCGGCGTGACAGGTGCGTCCGCCCCGGTTGGTGACGATGGCGCTGGCCCGCTTCATCACCGGTTCCCAGTCGGGATCGGTCATGTCGGTGACCAGTACGTCGCCGGCCTCGACCTTCGCCAGGTGTTCGATGTCGGGCACGATGCGCACCTTGCCCGCACCGATGCGCTGACCGATGGCGCGCCCTTCGGCGAGCACGGTGCCGCGTTCCTTCAATTCGAACCGTTCCAGCACCTGGCCGTTGCCGCGACTGACGACGGTCTCGGGCCGTGCCTGCAGAATGTACAGCCGTCCGGTTTCCCCGTCGCGACCCCACTCGATATCCATCGGTCGGCCGTAGTGCTTCTCGATGGTCACCGCCATGCGGGCCAGCGCGGTGACGTCCTCGTCGGACAGTGAGAACTGTCGACGTTCCTGCGCCGTGGTGTCTTCCACGCGTACCGGTTCGTCGCCCGCGTCGGCAAAGACCATTTTCAGAAGTTTCGAGCCCATGGCCCGCTTGAGAATGGCCGGCCGGCCGGCCTCGAGGGCCGGCTTGTAGACGTAGTATTCGTCCGGGTTTACCGCACCCTGAACCACGCATTCTCCGAGCCCGAAAGACGAGGTGATGAAAATTGCCTGGTCGAAGCCGGACTCGGTATCCAGCGTGAACATCACGCCGCTGGAGCCGATGTCGCTGCGGACCATGTGCTGCACGCCGGCAGAGAGTGCCACCTCGGCGTGGGAGAAGCCCTGGTGCACGCGGTAGGAAATAGCGCGATCGTTGAACAGCGAGGCGAACACGCGCCGGATGGCGGCAAGCACGTTGTCGATGCCGCGTACGTTGAGAAACGTCTCCTGCTGGCCGGCGAAGGATGCTTCCGGCAGGTCCTCGGCGGTGGCGGAGGAGCGCACCGCGACCGCCGGGTCGACGCCGCCGCTGCCGAGCTTGGCGTAGGCCGCCCGGATCTCGGCCTCGAGGTCGTCCGGCAACGGCGTCTCCTCGACCCACTGCCGCACCTGCCGGCCGGCCTCGGCGAGGGCGTTGACGTCGTCCACGTCGAGCGTCTCGAGGAGCGTGTTGATGCGGGTGTCGAGCCCCTGGTGGGCGAGGCAGCGGCGGTAGGCGTCGGCCGTGGTCGCGAAGCCGTCGGGCACGTCGATGCCGGCCGTGGCGAGTCCGCCGATCATCTCGCCGAGCGAGGCATTCTTGCCGCCGACGCGCGGCACGTCCGACATGCCGAGCTCTGAGAACCAGAGAAGGTTTTCGTTCATGGGTATTGAATTTCCAATGAAAATGGGGGCGCGCGGGCGCGGCCAACTGGTAGAATACCGCCCCGCCGCGCACCCCGGCGCGGCGCCCCAGTGTTACCCGGGCCAGACCTCGCAATGACCACCCGCCCCGTATTCGTCGTTTCCGACCGGACCGGAATAACCGCGGAAATGATGAGCCACAGCCTGCTGACGCAGTTCCCGAACGTGACGTTCGACGTGGCTACGCTGCCCTTCGTGGACACGGATGATAAGGTCAGCGACGTGATTAGACAAATCAACGCCGCCGGGCGCGAATCCGGCGTGCGGCCGCTGGTCTTCACCACCTTCGTCGACGATGCGCACCGCGGTCGACTGCACGAGTGCGAGGGCATCCTGTTCGACCTGTTCGGCACCTTTCTCGACCCGCTCGAGCAGGAACTCGACGAGCGCTCCTCGCACAGCATCGGCGTGTCCCATGGCATCGTCGACCCGGTTCGATACACCAACCGGATCGGCGCGGTAAACTTTGCCATGCACTGCGACGATGGCCTGAACACGCGCGACTATGGCAAGGCGCACGTCATTCTGGTGGGGGTATCGCGGGCGGGAAAGTCGCCCGTCAGCCTGTATCTCGCCATGCAGTTCGGCGTGTACTGCGCGAACTATCCCCTCACCGACGGGGACCTGGAGAGGAGCGAGCTGCCGAAGCCGTTGAAGGACTACCGCGAACGGCTGTTCGGCCTGACCATACGACCGGAGCGGTTGCAGCAGATCCGCCAGGAGCGTCGCAACCGCAGCAATTACGCCAGCATGCAGCAATGCCGCTACGAGGTGGCGCAAGGGGAGAGCATTTTCATGCGCAATCACCTGCCGACGGCAGACACCACCTCGCTGTCGATCGAGGAAATCGCCACGCGCATCATGCAGCAGATGCGGCTCAAGCGGGACATCTACTGATGAGTGCGACCCGTCCCGCGGTGGGATTCGTCAGCCTCGGCTGTCCCAAGGCGCTGGTGGACTCCGAGCGCATCCTCACGCGGCTGCGCGCCGAGGGCTACGACGTCAGCGGCAGCTACGCCGATTCGGACGTGGTCGTCGTCAACACCTGCGGTTTTATCGAGTCGGCGGTGGAAGAGTCGCTCGACGCCATCGGCGAGGCCATGGCCGAGAACGGCCGCGTCGTCGTCACCGGTTGCCTCGGGGTGCGCGCCGGCGAAATTCGCGAGCGGTACCCGGACCTGTTGTCGATCTCCGGACCTCAGGCCTTCGATACCGTGATGGACGCCATCCACGCCGCGTCGCCGCCGCCCCACGATCCGTTCACCAGCCTGATACCGCCGGGCGGCATCAAGCTGACGCCGCGTCACTATGCCTACCTGAAGATCTCCGAGGGCTGCAACCACAAGTGCACCTTCTGCATCATCCCCTCGATGCGCGGCCGTCTTGTCAGCCGCCCGGCGGACGACGTGCTGCGCGAGGCGGCCAGGCTCGTCGATGCCGGCGTGCGCGAGCTCCTGGTCATTTCCCAGGACACCAGCGCCTACGGCGCGGATATTCGCTATCGCACCGTCGAGTACGAAGGCCGCGCGGTCGACACGCGGCTGACCGATCTCGCCGCCGAGATGGGCCGGCTCGGCGCCTGGGTGCGACTGCACTACGTCTACCCGTACCCTCACGTCGACGCGCTGCTGCCGCTGATGGCCGACGGCGTCATCCTGCCGTACCTCGACGTGCCGTTGCAGCATGCCGAGCCGCGCATCCTCAAGGCCATGCGCCGCCCGGCCAACGCCGAAAACACCCTGGCGCGCATACGTCGCTGGCGCGAGGTGTGTCCGGACGTCGCGATTCGCAGCAGTTTCATCGTCGGCTTCCCGGGCGAGACGGAGGCGGACTTCGACACGCTGCTGGATTTTCTTGCCGAGGCGCGGCTCGACCGTGTCGGGTGCTTCGAGTACTCGCCGGTGCAGGGTGCGGCCGCCAACGGCCTGCCCGGCGAGGTGCCCGAGACCGTCCGCGCAGAGCGGCACGAACGGCTCATGACGCTGCAGGCGGAGATCTCCGCTGCGCGCCTCAAGGAACGCATCGGCCGCGACGAGACGGTGCTGGTGGACGAGGTGGTCGAGACGGACACCATCGTCGCGCGCAGCTATGCCGACGCGCCCGAGATCGATGGCCGCGTCTACATGGACTACGTCGAGGGCGTCAAGGTGGGGGATTTCGTCGACGTCACCATCGTCGACGCCGACGAGCACGATCTCGTCGCCCGGCCGCGCAACGCGGCCGGCTAGCCGGCTAGACCATGAATCGCTTCAGGGAGGGGGCGACCGTCACCGGGGTCTCGGTGCGGTTCTCGAACAGCTGGTAGACCACCGCCGCGTGGCTTCGCGGCACGATGGCGTCGGGTTCGCGGGCGTGAGCGCGCTGTTTGCGCTTGGCGCGACGCTTCGACTGCTTGTTCACTCCGAACTGCTTGGCTTTTTTGCTCATGGCGGTACGATACCTTGTCGGTCCCCCTCGTGAACCCCCTGGACAGGCGTCGAGCCCTGCGCGTGCATGGCCGCGTGCGTGTTGGTATGAGTCAGGATTCTAGCGGCGCCCGCGGCGCGGGCGAACCGCGAACGGTCAAATACCACGAAATCGCCACTTGTGACGGCCATTGGCCCGCGCGCCGGGGACGACGGTCTCCTCGCGGGATCGACCGCGGCGGTCCCACGGTGTCGAAACGATCCGGGGATGTTGCTATTCGTCGTCGTGTAACCACGTTTATGCCCCGATCCGCCGTCCCAGGGGTACCCGCGTTGCCCGAATCTCCCGCACCGGACGTCGTGCGAGCAGGCCCGAGGCGGTAATTTCGATATAATCCGCGCCCCGCGCCGAACCCCTTCCGTCGATCCGAGGTCATGTCCCAGCTTACCGACGCCATCAACGCCCGCCGAACGTTCGCCATCATCTCCCACCCGGATGCCGGCAAGACCACGCTTACCGAGCGTCTGCTGCAGTACGGTGGCGCCATCCAGCTCGCCGGCACCGTCAAGGCGCGCAAGAGCGGCCGCTACGCGACCTCGGACTGGATGGAGCTGGAGAAGGAGCGCGGCATCTCCGTGACCTCCTCGGTCATGCAGTTTCCCTACAAGAACCGGGTGTTCAACCTGCTCGACACGCCCGGGCACGCGGACTTTTCCGAGGACACCTACCGCACGCTTACGGCGGTGGACTCGGCGTTGATGGTGATCGACGTGGCCAAGGGCGTGGAGGAGCGCACCATCAAGCTCATGGAGGTGTGCCGCCTGCGCGACACGCCCATCATGACCTTCATCAACAAGCTCGACCGCGAGGGCCGCGAGCCCATCGAGCTGCTCGACGAGGTCGAGGAGGTGCTCGGGATCCAGTGCGCGCCGATGACCTGGCCGGTCGGCATGGGCCAGCGTTTCCGGGGCATCTACCGGATGTTCGACGACAGCGTGGTGCTCTACGCCGAGCGCAACCGGGACCTGGACGAGGATCTCGTCATCCGCGGACTTCACGACAAGGCACTCGATGCGCGCCTCGGCGCCGACGTCGCCGGCGCATTGCGCGAGGAAGTGGAACTGGTGCGAGGCGCCAGCCACGAGTTCGACCTCGACGCCTACCTGCGTGGCGCGCAGACGCCGGTGTATTTCGGTTCGGCCCTCAACCGGCTCGGCACCGACGAGCTCATGGACGGCTTTGCCACCCACGCGCCGCCGCCGCGGGCACGCGAAACCGAAACGCGCGCAGTGTCCGCCGACGAAGGCACCTGCACCGGGCTCGTGTTCAAGATACAGGCCAACATGGACCCCGCGCACCACGACCGTATCGCCTTCATGCGCATCATCTCCGGGCGGTTTACGCGCGGCATGAAACTGCGCCACGTGCGCGCCGGGCGCTCCATCACCGTGCACAATGCCATCCAGTTCATGGCCTCGCGGCGGGACAGCGCGGAAGACGCCTTCGCCGGCGACATCCTCGGCCTGCACAATCATGGCACCATCCAGATCGGCGACACGTTCACCGAGGGCGAGGACCTGAAGTTCATCGGCATTCCGAGCTTCGCACCCGAACTGTTCCGCCGCGTGCGGCTTCGCGATCCGCTGCGCGCCAAGGCACTGCAGAAGGGCCTCGTCCAGCTCAGCGAGGAAGGGGCGACCCAGGTATTCAAACCCAGGATCGGCAACGACCTGGTGCTCGGTGCGGTGGGCGTGCTGCAGTTCGACGTGGTCGCCCACCGGTTGAAGAACGAGTACGGCGTCGACTGCGCCTTCGAGGGGGTGCCGGTGGTGACGGCGCGCTGGGTCTCGTCGGACAAGGGGGCGAAACTGGCGGAGTTCGAGCGCCGCAACGAGGCCAATCTCGCCGTGGACGGCGCCGGCGCCCTGACCTACCTTGCCCCCAATCTCGCCAACCTGAGACTGACCCAGGAGCGCTGGCCGGACGTGCGATTCAACGCCACGCGCGAACTGTAGGACGCGCTGCGTGAAACTATCCAATAAATTATTGATATTATTTAGTTAATCCGCATTCTCCCGGGTCGGGAAGGGTTACCTGGGACGGCTGATCGTTAAACTTCTGCAAAACTTATGGCAAAGTCGTGCTGAAATCACGATAATACGCGCGCCAAATATTAGTCACGGTCTGGGGAATCCAGTTTGATGGGGGATCGGATTGCCCGTCCCAGAACCGAACAGCAGGCCATCTCATGCTCAACATTCGACTCCTGGGTCGGCGCGTCGTCCGTGCGCTGGCCCTGCCTGTCGCCGCGGCGGCCGGCATCGCCGCCTGTCTGCCCGCGCAGACCGTGGCGCTCGAGAAAACCGATCTCGGCTGCCTCGCGCTGAACATCTATCACGAGGCGCGTGGCGAAACCCGCCAGGGCCAGATCGCCGTCGCCGCCGTCACGCTCAATCGCGTGCGCGACGCCCGCTTCCCCGCCTCGGTGTGCGCCGTGGTGTGGCAGCCGCGGCAGTTCAGCTGGACGCACACGCTGCGCAGCTACTTTCCGACCGACATGAAGGCGTGGAAGCGGGCGATGAAAATCGCCGAGGCCTCTCTTGCCAGCGACGTGGTGGCCGAATACGATAACCTGCTCTTTTATCACAGCAAGCAGGTTCGGCCCCTGTGGAGCCGCGAGTTGCGCTTCGTCGCGCGGGTCGGCAGCCACCTGTTCTATTCGAGTTGACGGTTTCGCGGCGGCGTTCGCTGCCGTTTGTCGATCGAATGTCGCTGTGTCTCTAGACACTTCCTGCGGAGATCAATGCATGAATTCAGTCGTCAAATGCCTTGGCGCAAGCCTTGCCGCCATCACGGTCGGCCTGTCAGCCACCGCCTTCGCCGACGGCGAGTCCGACTACAAGACGGCGTGCTTTGCGTGCCACGATTCCGGGGTTGCCGGATCGCCCAAGATCGGCGATACCGGGAACTGGGCCCCGCGCATCGAGCAGGGCATGGACACGCTCTACAAGCATGCCATCGAAGGCTACCAGGGCGAAAAGGGATACATGCCGCCGCGCGGCGGGTCGACGCTGAGCGACGACGCCATCAAGGCCGTGGTCGATTACATGGTGGCGCAGTCGCAGTGACGCGATTCGCGTTTCACGCCGAAAAGGCCGGGCGTTGCCCGGCCTTTTTCGTTGGGCGTGGCGCCCGTATGATTGTTCCGGCCATGTCTTCATCGCTCGATCGTCTTGCGCGCGTTCATGTCTGAGCGCCGGGCCCGCTTCGCACCCAGTCCCACCGGTCCGCTGCACCTTGGCAACCTGCAGACCGGTCTTGCCGCCTGGCTGCAGGCGCGACTGGCCCATGCCGTGTTCATTCTCAGGGTCGAGGACCTGGATCGGCCGCGCTGCCGCCCCTCGTATGCCGACGGCATGGTCGAGGACCTGCGCTGGCTCGGGCTCGACTGGGACGTGGGACCCGGGCGCGGTGCGGCGGTCACGTACCGGCAGGGCGCGCGAAGCGGCCTCTACCACGCGGCGCTCGAGCGGCTCGCCGCCCGCGGCGACCTGTTCCCCTGCGCCTGCAGCCGTCGCGACCTGGCGGAACTGGCCAGTGCGCCGCACGGCCCGCTGGGTCCCGTCTATCCCGGCACCTGCCGCGGACGCGACATGCCGGTGGCGAATTTCACGGCGCCGGGTCGCGATGCCTTCCGCTTCCGCTGCCGGCCCGGGATTCGTGCCGTGACGGATCGACTGCACGGCGACGTGCAGTGCGACATGGCCCACGAAGTCGGCGATTTCGTCGTCTTCCGCCGCGACGGCGTCATCGCCTACCACCTGGCGGTGGTCGCGGACGACATCGACATGGGCATTACCGACGTGTTGCGCGGCGAGGACCTGCTGTGGTCGGTGTTTCCGCAACTCGAGCTGTACGATGCCTTCGACGCCGAGCCGCCTGCGTACTGGCACGTGCCATTGAAGCGCGATGCCGCCGGTCGGCGCATGGCCAAGCGGCGCGGCGGGGTGACGCTTCAGTCGCGCAAGGCGCGCGGCGATTCGCCCGAGGCGGTGGTCGGCACGCTGGCCTTCGGTCTCGGCCTCATCGACCGGGACGATCCGCTTTCCGCCGCCGAGCTGCTGGCCAGCCTCGACGAGACCACGTTCGCGTCGCGCATCCGCGCCTGCATCGCGCGTGAACCGGGCGCGGTGCGGTCTACGTCCTGAGACGAAGCCCTCGGCCGATACGGCGTGTCGGCGTTCGGCCAGGGCAGGGCAGGGGTTGCGCCGCCTAGGAGGCGAAGAAGGCCTGCAGGACCCGATGAAGGTAGTAGGCGTCTCGCACCCCGGCGGTTTCGCGTACCGAGTGCATGGCCCACTGGGGGATGCCGACGTCGACCACCGCGATGCCGGTCTCGGCGGCGCTGATCGGGCCGATGGTGCTGCCGCAGGCCATGTCGTTGCGCATGGCCATGGCCTGCACCGGCACGCCGGTTTCGATGCAGAGGTTGCGAAACAGGGCCGCGGTCTCGCTGCTGGTGGCATAGCGCTGGTTCGCATTGAACTTGATCACCGGTCCGCCGCCGATCACCGGCCGGTGATTCGGGTCGTGCTTGTCGGCGTAGTTCGGGTGCACGGCGTGGGCGTTGTCCGCCGAGATCATCAGTGAGCGCTGCACCGCCCGCTGCCTCGTTTCCCGCTCGGGAAACAGGCGCGCGATGACGTCGGCAAGGAACGGGCTTTGCGCGCCGC
Organism: Gammaproteobacteria bacterium; assembly: GCA_030429125.1. Lineage (GTDB taxonomy): Bacteria > Pseudomonadota > Gammaproteobacteria > Arenicellales > CAJQKF01 > BQJD01. Next base: position 8,491 of record JAUIDF010000124.1, read on the forward strand.
TGGCCGAGGTGCTGCCCACCTCCTCGTGGTCGTGACAGACGAGCAGGCAGGTGGCGCCACCGGGCGAGGCGTTCTCCAGCGACTTCAGGCCCGTGTAGCAGCTGAGCAGGTTGTCGAGCCGGGCGGAGCAGATGAACTCGTCGGCCAGTCCGACGATGGCCGGCGCCTGGCAGTCGTAGAGGCAGAGGTCGAAGTCGAGCAACAGGTCGATGTCGAGCTTGCCGTATTCCTCCTCGATCTGCTCGCGCAGTGCGTCGCCGAAGCTGAATTCCTCGTCTTCGGCGGCCAGGGACAGGACCGGTACCACGTGCTGCTGGGCGTTGATCTCGCGACGGGCGTTGGCCTCGCGGTCGAGGTGAATGGCGAGCGAGGGAATCACCGCCACCGGTTTCTGAAAGTTGATCAGCACCGAGCTGACGCCGCCGTGGGCGTCGCGGTAACTGACGCGACCCGCGATGGACAGGTCGCGATCGAACCAGGGCCCGAGCAGGGCGCCGCCGTAGATTTCCACGGCGAGCTGTCGGCAGGATTGCCGGTCGATGTCCGGCTCGGGTTTCACGTGCAGGCAGGGGCTGTCCGTGTGTGCGCCGACGATGCGCAGGCTCGCCGAGTCCGGGTCGTCGTCGCCGACGATGAAGGCACAAAACGTGCTGTCGCCGCGGGTGACCATGTAGCGACCGCCGCGTTCCAGGTGCCAGGCGTCTTCCTCGGCGAGCAGCGTGAATCCCGTCTCTTCGAGCGCGGTTACCAGGTTCTGGACGCAGTGAAACGGGGTCGGCGAGGCATGCAGGAAGCGCAGCAGCTCGTGGTTGAAGTTCTCCTGGGTCACGGTGTGTGATCCGCGTCGTCGGCGCCGTCCAGCAACCAGGGGTCGCCGCCCTGGCGCGCGCCGGAGAACGGGTAGAGGTCGCGATCGGCGAGTTGCGACGGCTTCACGTGGGCAATCGACCGGAAGATGTTCTCGATGCGCCCCGGGTGCCTTGCCTGCCACTCGCGCAGCATCTCCTTCGTTTCCTGGCGCTTGAGGTTGGACTGCGAGCCGCACAGGTTGCAGGGAATGATCGGAAACGCCCGCGCCGCCGCGTAGCGCTCGATGTCTGTCTCGCTGCAGTAGGCGAGCGGCCGGATCACCACGTTCTTTCCGTCGTCGCTTCGAAGCCACGGCGGCATCGCCTTGAGCGTGCCGTTGTAGAACATGTTCAGAAACAACGTCTCGATGATGTCGTCGCGGTGGTGGCCGAGCGCGATCTTGTCGATACCGTTGGCCTCGGCGAACCCGTACAGCGTGCCGCGGCGCAGCCGCGAACACAGGCCGCACATCGTCTTGTCCTCGGGCACCACGCGCTTGACCACGCTGTACGTGTCGCGCTCGATGACGTGGTACGGCACGCCGAGGCCGTCGAGGTATTCGGGCAGGACGTGGTCCGGGAATCCCGGCTGCTTCTGGTCGAGGTTCACCGCGAGCAGGTCGAACTCGATGGGGGCGGCGCTCCTGAGCGCGAGCAGCATGTCGAGCAGGGTGTACGAATCCTTGCCGCCGGACAGGCAGACCATGACGCGGTCG
>JAUIDF010000125.1 GCA_030429125.1 Gammaproteobacteria bacterium
ATCGCACCGCCGAACAGTGGTATGCACGGCCGGCGGCGGAGATACTCGGCAAACTGAGCACGGACATCATGGACACCGGGCACGTACAGCGATATCGCGATCGTACCAGCACGGCGTCCGCCACGGAGGCGATCCAGTTCGAATCCGGGTATACCTACCCCGACGGCGTGACCCGTACCACCGAGGTGCATCACATCCCGCACGTGGATGCCGACGGTAATCTTGCCGGTCACTACACCATGGTGATCGACATCACCGAGCGGGAGAACGTGCGCGCGCGCCTGAACCAGTCACAGCGGATGGAATCCATCGGCAAGCTGTCCGGCGGCGTCGCCCACGACTTCAACAATCTCCTGTCGGTGATCCAGGGCAATCTCCAGTTGCTCTCGCGTCGCCCGGAGATCGGCAGCAACCCGGGCATGGGGCGCTGGGTGAACTCGGCGCTGGACGCCGTCGGTCGCGGTGCCGACCTGACGCACCGGCTGCTGGCCTTCTCGCGGCGTCAGCCATTGCAGAACACGGTCATCGACGTCGCCGCCCAGCTGGCGGACATGAACGTCCTGTTGCAGCGCGCGGTGGGCGAGCCGATCGCGGTGACCACGCATATCGAAGACGACCTGCCCTGTATCGAGGGCGACCTCTCGCAGTTCGAGAACGCGGTGCTGAACCTGGCCGTCAACGCACGCGACGCCATGCCGCGCGGAGGCCGTCTCTGCATCGAGGCGCGCCGGGCGGTGCTGAAAGCCGGCGACCCGGACGTCCACGCCGACCTGCCCGCGGGTGACTACGTCGTGGTCGAGGTCCGCGACAGCGGCATCGGCATGAAGCCCGCGGTGCGCTCTCGCGCCTTCGAGCCCTTCTTTACCACCAAGGAACCCGGACGCGGCACGGGCCTCGGTCTTGCCTCGGTGTTCGGCTACGTCAAGCAGTGCGGCGGTCACGCGTCCATCAGCAGCGAGCCCGGCGCGGGAACCACCGTGCGCCTGTACTTTCCGTCGACGACAGCGGGCGGAACGCCCGAGATGCCGAAACGGCCCGGGCGTACCGCGCAAAAGGCGCGAGAATCGGCGAGAATCCTGGCCGTGGACGACAATCCGGAAGTCCTCGAGGCCGGCGCCGAACTGATCCGCAGTTTCGGCTACCATGTGGTTACGGCAAAGGACGGTGACGGCGCGCTCTCGATTCTCGAATCCGGCGAAGCCATCGACCTCGTATACACTGACATGGTCATGCCCGGCGGCCTGAACGGGCTGGAATTGGCCGAACGCGTTCGCGCCAGCTGGCCCGATATGCCGATACTCTTTACATCCGGATACGCGGAAGAAGCCATGCGGCGTTCCGGTTCGTCCTTCTCGCGCAGCGAGTGGATTCACAAACCCGTTGACATCGATGAGCTGGAGACCAAGATCGTCAACCTGCTGGATTCGTCACCCGTGCCGGATCGGGACTGCGAAAGCTGATGCAACATGCCACGATGAGCCATTCCACCAACCGCCTGCTGGTGTTCGACGACGACCCGGGCATGTGCTCGCTGGTCGAGGACATCGCCTCGTCGGTCGGCTACACCGCGCGCTCGGTGAACAGCTCCGATGAGTTCTTCCAGCTGTTCGGCAACTTCCGACCCGACGTCATCGTGCTGGACCTGAACCTGAAGGGGTCGGACGGCATCGATCACCTGCGCTTCATTGCCGAGAACAACAGCCGGGCGAAGATCCTCATCGTCAGTGGCGTGGACAACCGTACGTTGTCGAGCGCCGAGAGACTCGGCCGCTCGGTGGGCCTGGACATGCTCGGCAGCCTGAGAAAGCCATTCGACATCGACGTACTCGAGGCGCTGCTGAACGGTGCGCTGACGCCGGACGTGGTGGATATCGACAGTGAACTGCCGTTGGCCATCGAAACCAACCAGCTGCTCCTGCATTACCAGCCCAAGTTCACCCTTCAGGCGGACGGCGGCGCGCGACTGCACGGCGTCGAGGCCCTGGTTCGCTGGCAGCATCCCCAATCGGGACTTCGGTTTCCGGACGAGTTCATTCCCACCGCCGAGAAATCCGGACTGATCCTGCCGCTGACCGAGATCGTGCTGCGCCAGGCGATGGAGCGCATGGTGGAATGGAGCGCCGGCGGACTCGACCTCACCGTCGGCGTCAACATCCCGGCACGCATGGTCAATGACGCGCGCTTTCCGGACCGTGTCTTCGCGCTGCTGAGCGAGTTCGCGCTGCCGCCCGATCGGCTCACGCTGGAGATCACCGAGCGCGACGTCATGACCAACACCGAGACGGCCATGGCCAATCTCACCCGCCTGCGCATCAAGGGCATCGAACTGTCGGTCGACGATTTCGGCACCGGCCATTCCTCGCTCGTTCAGCTGTACCGAATGCCGTTCAACGAACTGAAGATCGACAAGTCCTTCGTCATGGATTGCGAGAACAACGACGAGGCGCGCACCATCGTCGAGATCATCACCACCCTCGGCCACAAGCTCGGCATGGTGGTCTGCGCCGAGGGCGTGGAGACGTTACCCACGTGGCGCTACCTGCAGGAGCTCGGATGCCAGCGCGCCCAGGGCTACCTGATGAGCCGCCCGATTCCGGGCGAGGACATCGCCGGCTTCGCGCGCGACTTCAGCCCGCCCGCGTAGCCGGCGGCACGCCCGTCGCCAGCGCCTGCGACGGACCGCGGAGGAGGCTGAATGCTCACCGTCAGCGCGCCGGATCCTCCACCAGCAGCCGCACGCCGAGGGCGATCAGCAGCGCGCCGCTGACCCGATTCAGCCATGCACCCACCGCCGGTCGTCGCCGAAACGCCGCCGACAGGGCGCCGGCGACGCAGCCGATGGGGGCCTTGATGACGAACGTGAGCAGCGCGAAGGTCGCGCCGAGAACGAACAGCGACGCGGTCGGCGACGCCGCGTCGACGGGCACGAACTGGGGCAGGAAGGCGATATAGAACACGACGATCTTGGGATTGAGCAGGTTGGTCACCGCGCCGTGAACGAACAGCCGCCCGGTACGAGCGTGCTTCGCGGCTCCGGACTCTAACCCTGCCGTGCCGGCGCGCAGCAGGCCGACGCCGAGCCACACCAGGTAGGCGGCGCCGGCCAGCTTCAGGGCGAGAAACAAGATATCGGAGGCACGAATCACCGCACCGAGACCGAGCCCGACCAGCAGCGTGTGCCCCAGCAGGCCGGTGCTGATCCCCGCCGCGGTGACCACGCCGGCACGCATTCCCTGGCCGAGGGAGCGCGACATGACCAGGTACAGATCCTGTCCCGGCGTCAGGATCAACAGCACCGAGGCGGCAACGAACAACCAGAACGATTCGATCACAGGCAAGGCGGGGTCTACTCGTGAGGGTCGTGCTTGCCGGCAGCGGGCCGGACTATCGCGCGGGATCCGCCGCGCCGGTCCGGCTGCCGTTCACCCGGAACCAACCGGTCATACTGTAGCGAATCCGTCTCGCCGGCAATACCTCGTGGGGAAACTCGTTGCTCAGGAAAAGCACCATCGTCCCGAGGCGCGGTTCGACCACGGCACACGGCTTCCTGGCCCTTGCCCGGTACAGCGCGAGTTGGCCGCCATCGTCCGGCGACCAGTCGGGATTGAGATAGAGCGTGGTGGACACCACGCGATTGACGGTGCCGCGAAACGCATCGAGGTGGCGGCGGTAGAACGCGCCCACCGGGTAACAGGCGTAGTGGCACTCGTAGTCGAACAAACCGAGGAACAGGCGACGGTTGAGCGCCAGGCGCAACGCGTCGATCCACTCGAGGTAGGCGGTCGTCGCCGGATCGCCGCCGCCCACCCAAGCGACCCGGTCGCCTCGAACGAAGCGGTTGACGCGATGATCGAACTCGCGGCCGATGCCGGCGGGCGAGAATTGCGCGTCGGGAATCGCGCGCGATCCCGCCAGCAGGGCCGTGATCACCGCCTCCCCGGCAGCGCCGTCGAGGACAACGAAGCCGTCGTCCGCCAGGGCGTCGGCGACGACGTCGAAAATGCATTCGCGGTCGGAATCGGGCAGGGCGGGCAGCGTGTTCAGACAGGTGCATCCGGGACCAGGCGGGAGGTCGTTTATACTCCTGTTTCGGGTCGCCGGAAATATCGTTTCCGACCGCGCGCCGGCAGCGGCGCGTTACCGTCACCGCCGTGTCGCCGTCGAGGCCGCCCCCATGAAGATGATAGTTGTCACACTGGCCGCGTTCGTCGCCTTTCTCGCCGCCGGGCCGATCCTCGTGCTGGCCACTGGCCAGGCATCGCTCGAAGGCAACTGGCGAACGGCGAATCGCGACTCGATCGCGATCGCGCCCGAGCCGGCGATGCACCCCGAGGCCGTCGTGCAGGTGTACGCGGCGCGTGCCTTCAGCTGGCGCGGCGTGTTCGGGGTGCACACCTGGATCGCCGTGAAGGCGGCCGGCGCACCTGCCTACGAGGTGTTCGAAGTGCTCGGCTGGCGCGCCCGTTACGGCGGCTCCGCGGTGCGAAACAGCCGCCGCGCGCCCGACATGCGCTGGTTCGGTTCCGATCCCGACGTGCTGCTCGACCTGCGCGGCGAGGACGCGGCGCGTCTCGTCGAACCCATCCGCGACGCCGTGGCGAGCTACCCGTTCGAACGGCGGTACGGGATCTGGCCAGGCCCCAACAGCAATACTTTCGTCGCCCACGTGGTGCGCGAAGTCGCGGGACTGGAGGTGGAGCTTCCGGTCACCGCCATCGGCAAGGACTACCTGGCGCGCGGCTGGATCGCACCGGCCCTGAGCGGCACCGGCGTGCAGGTGAGCCTCAACGGATTGCTCGGACTGATCGCCTCCCTCGACGAAGGCCTCGAATTCAACGTGCTTGGCCTGTCCTTCGGCGTCGACTTCCTGCGCCCAGCACTGAAGCTGCCGGGCATCGGGCGGCTCGGCATGTCGTAGCGGCCGCCGCGTCGCTCGTCCCCGCTCAGCCGATCAGGCCCGACACCCAGGCCACCGACACGTATCGCACGCCCTTGCCGATGCTCACGAGCACCAGGAAAACGTCGAGCCGCACCTTCATGATACCGGCGATCAGCGTCAGCGCGTCGCCGCCGACCGGCAGCCAGGCCAGCAGCAGGGTCCAGACACCGTAGCGCCGGAACCAGTGCTGCGCGCGATCGATCTGGCCGCGGCTGAAGAAGAACCAGCGCCGGTCCTGGAAGCGGAGCAGGCAGCGGCCGAGCACCCAGTTGACCACCGCCCCCAGGGTATTGCCGGTCGTGGCCACGACGACGAGCACCACGGGGTCGCCGCCGGCCTCGAGCAGGGCGAACAGCAGCACCTCCGAGTAGAACGGCAGGACGGTGGCGGCGAGGAAGGCCGTCGCGAACAGGCTGACCAGGGAAGCTGTCACGTTCGTTCCCGCCGCGCGTCCTCAGTCCCGCCGCGGCACCGGCGCGCACTGCAACGACACCTGCTTGCTGCCGTCCGCCACCGACTGGCGGGCGAGTTCCCGGAAGCCGAAGCGCTGGTGGAACCGCCGCGACGCCTGGTTGGGCGGATCGACATCGTACTCGCAGGCCACCATCGCCACGCCGTCGCGCGCCGCGCGGTCGAACACGGCGCGGTACAGCGCGGCGGCATGACCCCGACCGCGCGCATCAGCCGACACCGCGATGCGATCGACGTAGAGGAACTCGTCGTATCGATCGTCGAACCAGCGGTAGTTCACGCTGTCGTAGTCGGCGCCCTCGCGAAAGGCAATGAGGAAGGCCGTCACCCGGCCGGCGTCCTCGCGTACGAGGTGCATGGCGCATTGCCCGTGCAGCCATTCGAGGCGTGGCCGGTCCATCGGGCTCAGAAAGTGCTCGGATTCGAGGTTCAGCGCGACCACGGTCTCGAAGTCGCCGGGCAAGGCATCGCGAATTACGGAATGTTCTTTCATCGACCGACTGTCTGACAGGGGCGTGGGCAACGGAGTCTACCGGGCGAGCACGCCGTCGTCAGGCCGCGTTCGCCACGGCATCGGTGATAAGCTTTCCGCCCTGCCAATTTCTGCCGGGAGTCCCCATGGGTTGCCAGTATTTCGAGCCGTGCGACCACGGCGCGGACACCTTCACCGTCGCCATGCCGAAGTTCACCTTCGGCCGCGGCTGCCTTGCCGAGGTCGGCGCGCGGGCGGCGGGCCGCGGCATGCGCCGGGCGGCGCTGTTCACGGACCCCTACCTGGCCGACGGTCCGTATGTCGCCACGGCGCTCGACTCGCTGAAGGCGGCCGGCGTCGACGTCGCCGTGTTCTCCGACGTTCGCATCGAACCGGACGACGCCACCGTGGAGGCGGCGGCGGCGTTCCTGCGCGACGGCGACTTCGACGGCGTGGTCTCGGTGGGTGGCGGCTCGTCCATGGACACGGCCAAGGCGGCCATGATCTATGCCCTGCATCCCGCGCCGATCACGGACTACTTCGCGCCGCCGGTCGGTGCCGGCCGTCCCATCCCGGGGCCGTTGCTGGCGCACATCGCCTGCCCGACCACCTCGGGCACCGGGTCGGAATGCACGTCGGTGTCGGTGATCCGCCTCAACGAACACAACTGCAAGTTCATTCTCGGCTCGCCCCACCTGCTGCCGGACGAGGCCCTGGTGGACCCGGCCTGCACCGACACGCTGCCGGCCAACGCGGTGGCATCGACCGGCTACGATCTCATGTGCCATGCGCTGGAATGCTACACGGCGCGCGCCTACACCCGCTGGGATCGTATCGAGGACCCGCTCAAGCGTCCGCTGCTGCAGGGCGCGAACCCGTGGAGCGACCTCGCCGCGCGCGAGGCGCTGGCCATCGTCGACCGCTATCTCGCGCGCGGCATACGCGACGCCGGCGACCACGAGGCGCGCGACCAGCTGATGTGGGGCGCGAGCCTGGCCGGCATGGCCTTCGGCAACTCGGGCACCCACCTGCCCCACGCCATGTCCTACGGCGTGACGCACTACATGCGTGACATCACCACCGAGGGCTATCCCGTGGCCGCGCCCTTCGTACCCCACGGCATCAGCGTGGTGGTGAATGCGCCGGCCATCTTCGGCTTTCTCGCCGAGGGCGCACCCGAGCGTCACCTCGAGGCCGCCGGACACCTCGGCGCCGCGCTCGGCGACGCCACGCCGGCGGACGCGGGCGCGGTGCTGTCGGAACGTCTCGTGCAGCTCATGAAGGCCACCGGCGCACCCAATGGTCTCGCCGGCGTCGGTCTCGGTGCCGCCGACGCGGCCGCCATGGCCGCGTCGGTGGTGCGCCAGCGGCGCGCCATCGCCAATGCGCCGCGGGTCGCCGACCTGGGGCAGATCGAGTCGATCTACAGCGCGGCGGTCAGCTACTGGTAGGCGTCGCGTCGCGTCGTTTTCACCGCGGCGAATCGGCGCCGTCGATTCGTCCGAGCAGGTCGCTGGTGGCCGCCTGGTAGTCGTCGGCATGGGTGATGGCGCGAATCAGTGACACGCCGTCGGCGCCGGCGGCAAGCACCGGGGCGACGCGCTCGACGTCGATGCCGCCGATGGCGACCAGGGGATAGTCGCGCAGGATGCGCCGCCAGCGCGCCAGCGCCTCGACACCCTGCGGCGCGAACGCCATTTCCTTGATTTTCGTCTCGAATATCGGCCCGCAGGCGATGTAGCTCGGCCGCAGGGCATGGGCGCGGGCGACCTCGCGATAGCAATGCGTGCTGACACCGAGCCGCACGCCCGCCTTCTCGATGGCGCGGATGTCGGCCTCGTCCAGGTCCTCCTGGCCGAGGTGCACGCCGTAGGCGCCGGCATCGATGGCGAAGTCCCAGTAATCGTTGATGAACAGGCGCGCGCCGTGACGCCGCGAGGCATCGACGGCGGCGCGAATCTCGGCGAACAGCGCCTCGCCGTGCAGCGTCTTGTTGCGCAGCTGGATCGTCGACACGCCGAGATCCAGCAGACGCTCGACCCACTCGGCGGTCTCCACGCACGGATACAGGCCGATGGGCGTGTCGCCCGGCGCGGGGAACCACGGCCGCTGCCGCGCGCTGTCGGCGTCGTCGGTCAGCCACGGCAGGTCCTCGGGCGCGTCCGGCCAGCCGCCCTGGCAGACCGGACCCGGCCCGGCGCCGACATCGAGCGACTCGCGAATCGCGCGGTGAACGAACATGCGCGCGATGACCACCGCGTCCAGCAGCCCGAAGCCGTGGGCCAGCGCCGCGGCGATGGCGCTCGACTGCGTGCAGCCGGTGCCGTGCGTACGCGCGGTGTCGATGCGCTCGTTGCTGATCCAGGCGCCGCGGCGTCCGTCGTGCACGTAGTCCATGGCCAGTTCACCGCCGCCGTGGCCGCCCTTGATCACCACCGCGCGGCAGCCCTTCGCCAGCATCTCGCCCGCCGCGGCCTCGACGTCGGCATCGGACGTCACCGGGTGTCCCAGCAAGGCCTCGATCTCGTGGTGGTTGGGGCAGACGATGTCGGCGCGCGGCGCCATGGTCCACACGGGCTCGCCGGCCGGGTCGCTCGACAGTGCCGCGCCGGAGGTGGACACCAGCACCGGGTCGAGCACCACCGGGCAGTCGAGCGTGTCGAGCACCTCGCGGATGACGCGCGCCATGCCGACGTCCGGCACCATGCCGATCTTCACCGCCGCCGGCGGCAGGTCGGCGGCGAGCGAATCGAGCTGGGCGCGCAGGTCGGCGGGATCGAGCCGGTGGATGGCCTGCACGCCGAGGGTGTTCTGTGCCGTCACCGCGGTGACCGCGGTACACGGGTGGCAGTCGAGGCCGTGCAGGGTCTTGATGTCGGCCTGGATGCCGGCGCCGCCGCCCGAATCCGAACCGGCGATGCTCCAGGCGACGGGTCGTGCGTGCTCGTTCATGACGCGTGCCAGAAGGGCTGCCCGACCACCGGCGTGCTGGCCCGGGCGCTGTCGTGCCGCGCCATGATGCCGGACTCGCGCGCGAGTCGGCCGGCCTCGATGGCGAGGCCGAAGGCCCGCGCCATGCCGACCGGGTCGGCCGCCTGCGCCACCGCGCTGTTGATCAGGCAGCCGTCCATGCCGAGCTGCATCGCGGTCACGGCGTCGGCCGGGCTGCCGATGCCGGCGTCGACGATGAGCGTTGCCTGCGGCAGGCGCGCGCGCAGGGTCGCCAGCGCATAGGGGTTGAGAATCCCCTGTCCCGAGCCGATCGGCGAGGCCCAGGGCATGATCACGCGGCAGCCGGCATCGAACAGCCGCGTGCACAGCACGAGGTCGTCGGTGGTGTAGGCAAAGACCTCGAAGCCGTCGTCGATCAGTTCGCGGGCGGCGTCGACCAGTGCGATGGGGTCGGGCTGCAGGTTGTAGTCGTCGCCGATCAGCTCGAGCTTGATCCAGTGCGTCCCGAAGACCTCGCGCGCCATCTGCGCGGTGAGCATGACTTCCTTCGCCGAATGGCAGCCCGCGGTGTTGGGCAGCATGCGACAGCCGGTCTCGCGCACCCTGTCGAAGAAATCGTTGCGACCCGCGCCCGCCATCTGCCGGCGCAGCGACACCGTCAGGACCTCGGCGCCGGCCGCGGCGACGGCGCGGCACAGGACGTCCGGGGACGGGTAGCCCGCGGTGCCGAGCAGGAAGCGGCTGTCGAGGCGGGCATCGGCCAGTTGCCAGGACATGCTCAACCTCCCGACATGGGCGACAGCACCTCGATGCGATCGCCGTCGGTGACCGGTGTCGAGGCCAGGTCCTCGCGGCGCACGATCTCCTCGTTGAGCGCCACGGCGGCCCATGACAGGTCGTAGCCGAGCTGTTCGAGCGTCGCCGCGAGGTCCTGCGCCGCGATATGCGCGCGCCTGCCGTTGACGACGATGGCAAGCCGGTTGTGGGCGGTCGAGTTCATGCCACGCTCCGGTTGGGCAGGGCCTGGGCCAGGGCATCCTCCACCAGCGCCGGGGCGAGGAGGTAGCCGTGACGGAACAGGCCGTTGATTCGGGTGAGGCCGTCGCGGGTGTCGAGACGCGGTCCATTATCCGGCAATGCGGGCCGCAAGTGGACATCCGCGGCGATGATTCTCGCCTC
>JAUIDF010000126.1 GCA_030429125.1 Gammaproteobacteria bacterium
AGGGGTTGGTTCATGGCTCGTCTCCGCTTGTGCTGCACGGGATAGACACTCTCACATCCAGGGGTCGTCCGCCAGGCCCAGGTCCGGCCACGGCCCGTAGGCGATGGGCTGGCAGTTGCCCACGCCCACGGCGCCCGCCACCGGGTCGGTGACACGCACCACGGTATCGCGGTCGAGCCCGAGTTTGCCCGCGAACATCAGCGTCTCCGCCGTCATCACCATGCCGACCATGGACATGTAGTTGTTCACCAGTTTCAGCTTGATGGCGCTGCCGAGCTCGCCGATGTGCTCGATGTCGCTGCCCATGCAGGACAGCAGCGGCCGCACCTCGTCGAGGATGTCAGCCGGCCCACCGACCAGCACCAGCAACTGCCCGGTCGCGGCATCGGCGGGCGTACGTCCGACGGGGGCGTCGATCAGACGTCGACCCATCGCCGCCAGGCGCCGCTCGATGGCGAGCGTCGCCGAGGGTGTGCCGGTACTCATCTCGATGACCAGCGCGCCGTCCGCCAGCGTAGCCGCCGTACCGGCGTCGCCGAACAGCACGTCCTCGACATGACGCGATTCCGGCAGCATGGTAACGAGGTAGTCCACGCCCTCCCCTGCCTCGGCGGGAGACTCGGCGACGTGAACGTTGTCGACGCCGTGAAAGGCGCGGCGAGAGTCCTTCACCACGTCGTATACACGCAGCTCGTGCCCCGCCGCCGCCAGTCGTCGCGCCATCGGTGCACCCATGACGCCAAGCCCGATGAAGCCGACGCGATATCGAACGCCGTCCGTCATGACTCCGCTCCCGGCACGCCGCCATATGGCGGCCACCCGGCGGCGGCGAGCACGCCGCCATCGGCCGCCACGGTCGTGCCCACGATCGCACTCGACAGCGGTGAGAGCAGGAACGCGACCACTTCGGCAATTTCGCGCGGATCGAGCAGGCGACGCAGTGGCGTGGCGGAAAGAATCGGCGAAAGGTCGCGTTCGCCGCCGCGCGCCTTCGGCCTCAGAAACGGCGTGTCGGTCCAGCCCGGTGCGACCGCGTTGACCCGCACTCCCCGCGACGCCCATTGCGTGGCCAGCGACGAGGTCAGGTTCACGATAGCGGCCTTCGCCGCACCGTAGGCGAGGACCGGACCGCTGTTGAACGACAGCACCGAGGCGATGTTCACGATCGAGCCCCCGTTCCCGGAGAGCATGGCACGGCCGGCGATACGGCAGGGTATCAGGGTACCGTTGAGGTGCGATTCCACCACCGCGTTCCAGGCATCCATGTCGATCGCCTCCGCCTTCGCCGGCACGTCGGGACGACCGGCGCAGCACACGAGTCCATCGACTCGACCATCGGCCATGATCGAATCGAACGCGGCCTGGCAGTCCGCTTCGCTGGTCACGTCGCAACGATGCGCGGAAACATCATCGCCGAGGCGGGACGCCGCCGCGGCGGCGCGTTCGGCGTCGATGTCGAACAGAAACACGCGTGCGCCCCGCTTGCGTAGCAGAGCGGCACAGGCCTCGCCAATACCGCTTGCGCCCCCGGTGACGACGACCCGGCGGCCTTCGGATGCTTTGTCGTTAATGAGCGTATCTCGATGAGCTCGACGACGATACCTTCCGGTCCCTTGATGTAGAACGGCCTCGATGCACCGCCGCGCAGATCGATGGGCGGCGAATAGGTATCGAATCCGGCCGCGATGATCTTCTCGTATGCGGCATCGGCGTCCGTCACCTGGAAGGCGACGTGGGTGATACCGCGATCGCACTGCCGGATATTCACCGTCACGCCCTCGGGCTGGAAGTACTTGAACAACTCGATGCGGTAGCCGTCGCGCTCCAGCATGGCCCAGCGCGCGGCAGCGCCGGGCAGGCCGACCACGGCGGACAGGCCGGCCTCGTCACGCCGCGCCATGGCGCCTTCAACCCGCATGCCGAGAATGTCGCAGAAGAAATCCTGCGCGGCGTCGAAGTCTTCCACGCACACCGCGGTGTGGTGCGGTCGAACGACGAGGTCGCCGAGAAGCGACGGCGGGGTTGCGCCCGATGCCGGTGCCGCGCTCATCGCATCACCTCGGCAAGTCCCGCGGCGATCTCGCGGGTCCCCGCCAGTGCCGCCTGCTCCAGCACCTTTGAAACCACCGGCGACGAGTGTGTACCGGAGACGTGAACGATCTCGCCGTCGAGCCAGTCGAACAATCGTTCCTGCGCGGCCTTGACGATGTGCGCGCCGAGCGACGTGCCGCGCGTGGTCTGCTCGGCAACGAGCAGTCGGTTGGTGCGTCGAACGCTGTCTCCGATCGTCTCCCAATCCATACCCATCGGATCGAGCGTTCGCAGATCGATCACCTCGGCGTCGATGCCGCTGCCGGACACCGCTTCCAATGCCGTCGGCAGCACGCCGCCGTAGGTGACGACAGTGCACGCCGTGCCGGGACGGACCACCTTGGCCTTGCCGATCGGGACCACGTAGTCGAGATCGTCGACCGGCACCGGCCCGCGCTGCGCGAACAGGTTCTGGTATTCGATCACCAGTACCGGATCGTCGCAGCGGATGGCCGCGTTGAACAGACCCACGTAGTCGAACGGCGTAGTGGGCGCCACGATGCGCCAGCCTGGATACAATGCAAACAGTCCGACCGCGTCCATGGAGTGCTGCGAGCCGTAGCCGGTGCCAGCCGACACGCGGCTGCGCACGACCAGTGGCAATGGATGGTCGCCGCCGAACATGTGCCGCACCTTGGCCGCCTGGTTGAACAGCTGGTCAGCCGCCACCAGGGCGAAATCGGGATACATGATCTCGACCACGGGGCGCAACCCGTTGAGCGCCGCACCGACACCCAGCCCGGTGAAACCGTTCTCGCAGATCGGCGTTCCGATCAGGCGGTCGGGAAACTTCTCGCCGACACCGCGAGTGGCGCCGGCCGTGCCGCCGCGCAGACGGTGCACGTCCTCGCCGAGGATGATCACGGACGAGTCGCGCTCCATGGCGGTACGTGCCGCGAGGGACACCGCCTCGATGTACTTCATCTCCTTCATTGCGTCGGCGTCGACGTCCTCGGTCTCCCGCACCGGCACCTCGGCGAGCTCCGACAGGTCACCGCGAATGCCGTGTTCGACACTGGACGGGTCGGGCCACAAGGCGGGAATCACGCGCCGTGAACGCTTCGTCTCGTCCTGCTCCACCAGTGCATCGATGGCGGCGTCCACGGAGCGGGCGGCGCGTTCTCGCAGCGACTCGATCGTCGGCTCGTCGGTCACGCCCAGCTCCACCAGCCTTCGTGGTACGACGGACAACGGATCGCGTTCGGTCCACGACTGCTCTTCGTCCTTCTCCCGATAACCGAATGCACTGCCCGTAAGCGGGCCGGACTGGTGAAAATAGCGATAGGTCAGCGCCTCGATCAACACCGGTCCGGCGTCCTCGCGAATACGCTGTCGCGCCCACGCGGTGGCGGCACGAACCGACACCGGGTCCATGCCGTCCACCTCGAGGCCCGGCACACCGAGCCCGGTGGCACGCGCCGCCAGCCGCCGTTCGCGGGTCTGTTCGTCCACCCGCGTCGACACGGCGTAGAGATTGTTTTCGCAGACGAAGATCACCGGCAGGTCGTAGAGCGCGGCCAGGTTCATGGACTCGTAGGCGGCGCCGTTCTGCATCGCACCGTCGCCGAAGAAAGTCATCGCGACGTTGTCCGTGCCGCGCAGCTTCTCGGCCATGGCGTAACCGACCGCGTGCGGCGGATTGCCGCCGACGATGGCATTGGAACCGAACACGCCGCAGGCGTCCCACTTCAGGTGCATGGAGCCACCGCGCCCACCGGTGAACCCGGGACTGAGTCCGAGTATCTCAGCCAGGGTTCGCATCACCGCATCCTGCATCTCGTCGCTGAAGGCGTGCCGGGACGGATCGTAGTCGTCGCTCGACACGTGATTCAGCGCCTTCGCCAGGAACTGGTGGTGCATTCGATGTGTGCCATTGATCTTGTCGGCCGAACCGAGCATCGACATGCAGCCGACGGCGACGGCTTCCTGGCCGATGCTGGAATGTGCCGGGCCGTGCAGGACGCCCTCCTTCGCCAGGTCGAGCAACTTCTGTTCGAAATCGCGAATCAGGAACATCTGTTCCAGCATTCGCAGGTGGCCGGCCGGTTCGATCTCGCTCCAGTCGGATTCATCGGCTGCAATGCGCAGCCAGGGCGTTTCCAACGCCAGTTTCTCGGTTTGCATCGAAAGTTCCAGTCAAACGGTTGTCAATCACGGCACGCGCAGAGCCCGTGCCCGCCCGTGCCGCCGGGCAGGCAGGCGAAATCATCCAACGTCGATCAATCCAGGAATACCATGGAGAGCTGCGGGAACACGGCGATGGCGATGGCGGCCAGCAGCATGCTGACCATGAACGGGATGGCTCGATAGGAAATGCTCATCGAGGAAGCGCCGGTAATCGCCGAGAGGACGAACAGGTTCAGCCCGAGCGGCGGCGTGATAAAACCGAGCCCCAAGGTCGTCAGCATGAAGATCGAGAAGTGGATGTCGTTCATGCCGATCTCCTGCGCCAGGGGCAGCAGCAGGGGACCGAGAATGACGATGTTCGGCGTCGCCTCCATGAAGGCCCCAGCGATCATGAAGATGACGATCATGACGCCGATGATGAAAAGAGGTTCGGAGGAAATCGACGTCAGGTCGGCTACCAGCGACTGCGGAATCTGGAGCAATGACAACGCCTGGGCCAGCGGCAACGACAGGGCGATGATAGGCACGATCACGCCGTTGACTTTCACCGAGGACAGCAGCATGTCCGGCAGGTCGGCCACCGAGATGGTCCGCTGGGCCAGCCCGATAACGATGATCAGCACGACCGCCACGCTGGCCGCTTCGGTCGGCGTGAACACGCCGGAGTAAATGCCGCCGAGAATCAGGAACGGGATCATCAAGGCGAACTTGGCGTCCCACATCGTCCACAGGAGATGGCGTGGATCGAATCGCTCGGTGCTCGATTCATAGCCCATGGCCCGGTTCATGACCACGTTGGCGACCATGATCGACACCAGCACCAGCACGCCGGGAATGATGGCGGCGATGAACAGCGTCGACGCGGACAGGCCCAGCACGAGTCCGATGATGATGTAGCCGATGGAGGGAGGAATCAGGATACCGGTGCAGGATCCCGACGCGACCAGCGCCGATGCATACGGTAACGGGTAGCCCTTCTCGACCAGGCGTCCGGTGGCAATGCGCCCCATGGCGGCCGCACCGGCGGCGTCGGATCCCGAAATACAGGAGAAAAAGCCGCAGCCGAGAACCGTGGAGCTGCCGAAGCCGCTGCGCACCCAGCCCATCAACGCCTCCGCCACGTCGAGCAGCTTGTTGGAAAGGCCGGTGCGAACCAGCGCGTCACCGGTGAGGATGAACAAGGGCACCGCGATGAGCGGAAACGCGTCGAGTCCCGCGAACAGGCTCTCGCCGATGAGGCTGAGCGGAATCACCTGTGAAAAATACAGTAGCGCGAACGCGGAGATGCCGAGCGAAATCCACACCGGGATACCGAGCAGGAACATCACCACCAGTCCCACCAGGGACATGATGATTTCGGGTGTCAGCGCATACTCCGCATAGCTGCTGGTGTACTGGTACACGTCGTCTCCCCCTACTGAAACAGTTTTTCCCGCCCACGAGGCGGCTGGTTGGCCACGAGCCGCCGGCCGTCCTCGACCAGTGCCTGGGTGAAGCGAATCATGATCAGCGAAAACCCGAATGGCACGGCGAACAGGTACCACGCCTGCACGATCCGCAGGCCGTCGGTCACCGACTGATACTTGATCGACAACATGAACGGCTCGAGCGAATAGCGCAGCGCGATCACGGCGAGAACCATGCCGAGCAGCCATGCCAGCATGCTGAAGAAATTCTGAAGGCGATAGTTGAGGCGATCGACCAGGATCGTGATGCGAATGTGCAGGCGATCCTTGACCGCCATCGCGGCCCCGATCCATACCATGTAGATAAAGGAATACCGCGCCGTTTCCTCGCCCCAGAGCGACGAATAAGACAGGACGAAACGCCGTAGCACCTCGTTGAAGATCACCACGACGATGAAGAGATACAGCCAAAGGGCCAGGATCTTCTCCCCGTTTCGATCAAGGAAGCGTATGAGTTTCAAAGCGGTTCACCAGCAGCCGGTCGAATGGACATGTCCCGTCGGGACCGCGCTCCGTCGCGGTCCCGACGGTCTCTCATCAGGCTTTGAGGTCGTGGACGTAGTAGCCCGAGAACGTGTTGGCCGCTTCGAGCAGTCGGTCGAAGTTCTTCAGTGAACCGGCCAGTTCCACCTTGAACGGCTCCCATTCCTTGCGCTGGTGGCCGGCCGCCTCGACCCACTGCGCCTTCTCGTCCTCGGTCGGCACGTAGAACTGCACGCCCGACTTCGCCATGTCGGCCATGGCGTAGGCGCGGGCCGCGGGCACGTTGGCCAGCTGCTGGCGGGTCGTGACTTCGGCGGCGAAGTCGATCTCGGCCTGGGTCTCAGCATCCAGGGTATCGAACCACTGCTTGGACATGGTGAGCACGTTGCCGTCGGGAACCGGCGCGGAGAACGTCACCCAGTTGAGAATGTCTCCGAAACCGAACACCCACAGGCCCTCGATGGACGGGTCCAGCGCGTCCGCCACGCCGGACTTGATGGCCGGCGCCGTTTCGCCCCAGGCGATCGGCGTCGGGTTGGCGCCGAGCAGCGTGTAGAGCTGGGCCAGGATCTTGGATCCGGGAACGCGGAACTTGACGCCCTGAAGATCGGCCGGCACCTTGATGGGCTGGTCGAATTTCTTCCCCACCGAGGTCGTGCGCGGATCGAACGTGAGGTAGCTGAAGATCTTGTACCCGTTCGACGCCGCCGGCGTCTCCACGAGTTCCTTCCAGACGTCCGAATGGACGAGGTTGTTGAACTGCTGGTTGTCGGCGCACCAGTAAGGCAGGTTGATCAGGTCCACTTCCTTCGCATAGGGCGCGAGATTGGAAATGGAATGCTGGCCGATCTGGATGGTGTTGGCCTGGGTCTTCTTGGCCAGCTCGGTGCCGCCGCCGAGTACCTTGTTGGCGGCGATCTTCACATACACCTTGCCGTTGGTGATGTTCTGGATATTGTTCTTCGCCTCCGACACCGCGTACGGCAGACCGATCTGCTGTTCGAGACGGTAGGCCGTGGCGATGATGGCCTGGTACTTCGCGGCGGCCTCGCGCTCGCGCTCCTCCTGGGCGGTCTGGGCGGCCGCCTCGGGACTGAGCAGCGTGCCCGCGCCGGCGGCGGCGATGGCCGCGGTAAAACCGTACTTGCCGGAAAGCTCGAAAAAGCGGCGACGCTTCTCGTTCTGCACTTCACGGACTTCTTTGCGCTTCGCATCGGACTCGAACTTCATCGAATACCTCCTCGGGTAGTGGTGTGGTCAATGCGCAGGAATGCCGTCCCGGTCGACCGGAAACGGCGAGGTGAGCCGGCGGGGTTACCCGCCGGCGGGGAAACGGGGAATCGCCGCCCGGGCGATTCGTTTCGCGTCTCGTGGATCACGGCGTCTGTGTCCGCCGTGGCGCCGTGGTACCGCGAACGATGAGCGGTGCGTCGAGCGCGTGACGTCCGATCGATGCACCCTGTTCGATGGCCTCGACCAGGCGCTCCGCCGCCAGGCGACCGATGTCGACTGCCGGAATATCGATCGTCGTCAACGGTGGCCAGGCGTGGCGCGACAAGGGATGGTTGTCGACACCGACGACCGACAATCGCTCGGGTATGGCGATACCGCGTGCACGGGCCTCGAACAGGACGCCCATGGCGATGAGATCGTTGCCGCACATCAGCGCCGTCGGCGGATCGGCCTGCTCGGCCAGGGAGCCGAACACGGTCCGCGACGCATCGATGTCGTAGGGCACTTCGCGAATCAGGGACTCGTCTACCGGCAGCCCGTATTCGGCGTGGCAGGCGCGGTATCCCGCCAGTCGCTGGCGCGCGCGGTCGTTGCCCTCGACGATACCCGCCAGCATACCGATGCGACGGTGGCCGAGTTCGACCAGGTGTTTGGTGCCAACGAATCCGGTATCGAAGTTGCTGAAGCCGATATTGTTCTCGCGCTCTACGTCGTCCGAGATGTAGGACTCGACGTAGGGCCGGCCCGACCGTTCGAGCAGCTTGCGCGTTTCGGGCAGCCGTTCCTGGCCGATCAGGAACAAGCCGTCGACCCCGCGCTCGAGCAGCCTGCGAACCAGGTTGGCCTCGTCGGCCAGCGAATAGTCGGACGACACCACCATCAGCGAGTAGTCCATCTCGCGCAGTCGCTTCATCAGTGCGCCGACGCCGCGCGCGAACAGGTCGTTGTCGATGGTGGGGATCACCGCGCCGATGGTCCACGACTTGTTGTAGGCAAGCGCGCGCGCCGCGCCGTGCGGGTAGTAGCCGAGACGGTCCATTTCCGCCAGCACGCGGTCGCGCAGTGCCGGGGAAACCAGGGAGGAGTTGTTCACCACGCGCGACACGGTCGCCGTCGACACCTGCGCGGCGGCCGCGATATCCGCCTGGCTGGGGAGCCGACGCGCGGAACCTTCGTGATCCAGGCGTTTCAAACGCCCCGTTCCTCGCTCACCGTGGTGATACCTCTGTGATATTTCGTGAGTCTCACCGGTCTGTTGCCGATGATGTATGCGCATACATTTTTTTGTATGCGCATACATTTGTCAACCATTCTTTTTTCTCACGCGAAATCCGCGACTTGACGCTGTTTCGAGCGGGCGATGCGATCAACCGACACTCGAAAGCAACTTTCGGCGCCGCTCCCGATCCAAGGGCATAACATCCCCTGCCCACACCCGACATCCAGCGCTTCATGACCCAACGCCTCGTCCTGCTGTTCGCACTGATATTCAGCGCCAACGCCTTCGCCCAGCTGTCGTCCCCCGACGCGCGAACACAGACCGTGCCGGGAACGGGCGCCGGCCAATCCCTCGACATTCCCGTACCCGAACCCGACGCACCGGCGCGCCACCCGGCCCACGACCGGGTGCGCGACCCCGGCGCCGCCAGTCGCGAACTCGACACGCTGCGGCAACAACGTCTCGAGCACTCGACCCAGCGATTCCGTCCGGCACTGCCCTCGCGTCGGGACGATTCGTCCGCCAGCGCACGCGCGGAGCGACGGTTGCAGAACCTTCGTGCACCCGGCAGGCTGGATCGGGGCACCGGACGACCCGGATTCTGAGGCCGGCGGTTCGCGACCGCCTCGCCCCGTTCGCGGCCATCGAGTACACTTTCCGACTCCCCGCTGCCATGCCTTAACAGGAATCGCCATGTCGATAGACAAACCCTACACGGACATCCCCGGCACGACGATCTTCGACACCGATCAGTCCCGCAAGGGCTACTGGCTGAACCAGTTCTGCATGTCGCTCATGCGGGCAGAGAACCGCGAACGCTTCAAGGCCGACGAGCGCGCCTATCTCGACCAGTGGAACATGACCGAGGCACAGAAACAGGCCGTCCTCGACCGGGACCTGAATCGCTGCATCGAGCTGGGCGGCAACATTTACTTCCTCGCCAAGATCGGCGCGACGGACGGACGGAGCTTCCAGCAGATGGCCGGCAGCATGACCGGGATGAGCGAGGCAGAGTACCGCGACATGATGCTGAACGGCGGCCGATCCGTGGAGGGAAACCGCTTCCTGGGCGAAGACGGTGACGCCCAGGCCCATCACCAGCCCCAGGGCCGGAGGGACGCCTGACATGGCACGGATTACCGCCTCGGTCTATACCTCCCACGTGCCGGCCATTGGCGCCGCCCTCGATCTCGGCAAGGATCACGAGCCGTATTGGCAGAGGCTGTTCGAAGGTTATGAATTCAGCAAGCAATGGATGGCGGACAACATGCCGGACGTCATCTTCCTGGTCTACAACGACCACGCCACCGCGTTCAGCCTCGAGATGATCCC
>JAUIDF010000127.1 GCA_030429125.1 Gammaproteobacteria bacterium
CGGCGCCGCCGAGGGCGACGTAGATGGCATCGACGTCATCGGGCAGAGCAGCGATCACCGAGGAATAGTCCTTGTTGCCGATAGGCACCCAGAATCGTGCATCGATCGGCGCCTCGCCGCCCAGTCGGCAAAACGGCTCGAGGAAGCCGAACACCTGCGTGTACGGGAAGGAGTAGTCCTCGGCGAGGACCGCGACCTTGCGGTAGCCCTTTTCGTTGTAAACGTACTCGCCGAGACCGGCCATCCACTGCGCGCCGTCGGTGCTGAAGCGGAAGAAATTCTCGGCCGGCTCGCGCAGCGTCGTATCCTGGGCGGCCGAGGAGCCATTCAGGAACGTGACGTCCGGCTGCGTCTTGGCATAGTCCTTCACCGCCAGCCCCTCGGAGCCCGAGAGGGGTCCGACCAGCACTTGCACGCCGTCCTGCTCGACCAGCTTGCGCGCCGCGCGAACGGCACTGTCCGGCGAGGCATCGGACGAGCCCGTGACGAGCTCGATCTTCTTGCCGCCGGCCATGTTGTCGAACTCGGCCAGGGCCATTCGTACACCACGCATGCCGTCCTCGCCGAGCACGGTGAACGCACCCTCGAGGGTCGCCAGCGCGCCCATCTTGATGGTGTCCTGGGCCGCGGCAGTGCCTCCCAGCGATACCAGCGCGGCGGCCAGTATCGTCTTCTTACCAATTCCCAACATGTCGTAACCTCCTCATTGGCGTTTACGGGTTGTCGAACGATCCGGATGGAGTCGTTTCGATTCTGTCACTCGTGCGACCCGATTCGAGCCGCGCGTTTCTCTGGCTGCGGATCCGATCCCGGAACCGGTTCCAAAGACCCAGCAGGCCATCGGGCGAGAACAGCACGACCAGCAGGAAGGCCAGCCCGATGACGGTGTTGAATCGCTCGCGGTCGATGAGGTCGATGGCGAAATTTTCCAGCAGCACGAAGCCGATGGCGCCCAGGAACGGCCCCAGCGGGTGGCGCATGCCGCCGACCACGGCGATGACGAGAATGTCTATGACCACGTCCACGCCAACCGATCCGGGCGAGATGCGGCCGTTGAACCAGACCATCAGCACGCCCGCGGTGCCGGCGATGATGCCGGACAGAAAGTAGGCGGCGATGCGATGCAGGGTGACGTTGTAGCCGAGGGCGCGCATCCGTCGCGGGTTGTCGCGAATCGCCTGCAGGCCGAGGCCGAAGGTCGAGCGCGAGGCGTAGAACACGGTCAACAGGAAGCCCGCGGCAACGGTAAGCGCGAGGTAGTAGAACGGCACGGGATCGCGCCAGTACACGCCGAACAGGGTCGGCGGCTCGATGCCGGCGAACCCGGTGAAGCCGTTGAACACGGTGTAGTTCTGGCGCACGAAGTAGAAAAAGGCCACGGCGATGGCCAGCGTGATCATGATCGTGTAGATGCCCTCGGTGCGAACCGAGATGGCGCCGATGAAGGCGCTGAACAATGCGGCGGCGCCGATGGCGACCATGACCGTCAGCCACCACGGCCAGCCAAGCCCCATGACGCCGACGCTGTTGTCGCCGAGGATGGCCATCAGATAACCGGCGAGACCGGCGACCGTCATTTGCGACAGGCTCACCATGCCTCCATAGCCCGCCAGCATCATCAGCGACAGCGCGATGGTGCCGAGGATCAGCGCGTAGGCGCCGATCTGGAAGGTGAAGAAATCCGACGTGAATGACGGGTAGGCCAGCAGGAACAGGACCGTGATCGCGACCGCCGGATGCAGTTCGGCGATCGAAAAGTTGCCGGAGAAGAAACGCCGGGAATCCACCTACCGTCCCCCCATGATTCCCTGTGGTCGCAGCGCCAGCACCACGACCATGATCAGGAAGGTCAGCACGACGCCGTAGGTCGGGAAGTAAGCCAGCCCGAACTGCTCGGCCAGCCCGATCAGCACCGCACCAATGGCAGCCCCCGTGACCGAACCAAGGCCGCCGACGATCACCACGATCAACGAGGCGAGCAGGTATCGGATGTCTTCGCCCGGCGCGATGGACAACGCGGTGCCGCCAATGACGCCCGCGAAGCCGGCCAGGCCCGCCCCGATGCCGAACACCAGGGCAAAGACCAGCTGCACGTTGACGCCGGACGCCGCCAGCATTTCGCGATCGTTGACGCCCGCCCGGATCATCATGCCGATGCGGGTGCGGTTCAGGAACAGCCACAGGCCGATACCGACCGCCACGGCAACGCCCAGCACCGCCAGCCGGTAAATGGGATAGACGATATAGACGGCATCACCGCTGGAGCGAATGACCGAGACGACCGGCAACTGGGTAGCGCCGAACAACCATTCCGGCGGCGCGAACTGGTAGGTGGTGCCGGTCCAGACGGCCAGCATCAGGTCGGCCGCGATAATGGAGATGGCAATGGTCACCAGCGTCTGGCGCAGGTCGTCGCCCTCCATGCGCCGGAACACCAGTACCTGCATCACGACGCCGCTGAAGGCGATGGCAATGAACGCGACGGCCAGGCCGAGAAACCAGCTGCCGCTGGCATCGGCCACCTCGTAGCCGATGTAGGCGCCGAGCAGGTACATGGAGCCGTGCGCGAGATTCACGTTTCGCATCAGCCCGAAGATCAACGTGAATCCGCTGGCAACCAGGAAGTACAGACCGCCGAGGGTGAGGCCGTTGAGCAGGGTATTGACGAAGGTCTTCTTGCGGCCCATGAGGTCGATGAGCCATTCGGGCCAGACCGCGAAGATCAACCACAGGAACACCGCGACGGCAAGCAGAATGACGATCGCCCAGAACGTGTGGCGTTCGATGAACTGCCTCACGCCACGCCCCCGACCGCGTATCGCGTGCTGATGGTCGCCGCGTCACGCGGCAATCTTTGATTCAACCCGTTCCTCCTGCCGAATTCGCTCGCCGCCGGGCGGCGCGATCAAGCATTTATTTTGTGCCGCTGCGCAATTGACGACGGAAATCTCCGGTTTCCTGTCTGATCGCGCCGCTCACGGCCGAAAAAGCCTACTCTTGCCCGAATCACCGTGCAACGACGGGAACAGTCCATATTGGGTAAATTCGGGTAAATTCGACCGGGTAATCCGCGATCATCGACATTCGCGCAGCTCGCCAGGCGATCACGATACAATCACCGGTCGGCGCCGCGACCGTCGTCTGCCCGGATCGATCCGGTCATTGGCTCGGCGCCGATATTCAGTCATGGATCAATATTGATCCAATTGTAATCCATTAAGGTATAATGTAGCACATGAGATCTTATTGGACCAACACTCGGTGTCGCCCGCCCTTGGCCGGCCGTCGTCGTCTCGGTTGTCATGGCTGAGCGCGAAGGCGCCGTCAACGTGCGTGAGCGGGCGCGACGCCAGTCGGCCCGCATCGACACGCACATTCGCGAGAAAATCCGGTCGGGCGCGTGGAAGCCCGGGCACAAGCTGCCGACCGATCGCGACCTGTCGGGCGAGTTCGGCATTGCCCGCAACACGGTGCGGCGCACCCTCGAACGACTCGAACGCGAGCACCTCATCGTGCGCCAGGTCGGGCGCGGCAGTTTCGTCGCCGGCAGCGATGACGCCGAGCCCATCGATCGGCGCCAGGTAGACGCGAGCCCCGCCGACGTCATGGAACTGAGGTTGCTGGTGGAACCGCAGATGGCCGACCTGATCGTGCTGCGCGCCACCGCCGGCGACATCGAGGCACTCGACCAGTGCATCCACAAGAGCGAGATGGCCCGGTCCCACGACGAGTACGAAAAGTGGGACGAGGCGCTACACCGCACGCTGGCGCGCTGCACCAAGAACAACGGCTTGATCGCGCTGATGGAATCGATCAACGTGCAGCGCAACCAGCCGGCCTGGATCAACCTGAAGAAGCGCACGCTTACCCAGACCGTGCGCCGTACCTACCAGGAGCAGCACCGCACCATCGTCGCTGCGATCAAGAAGCGCGACCGCGACAAGACGCGCGACGCCATCCGTACCCATCTTGCCGAGGTACGCCGCCACCTGCTCGGCGAATGAGCGGCGCGCGGGCCAGCAAGTCGCCGACGTCGATGCTTGCCTGGCGGATCGTCCTGCGCCACGACGTCTCTCCCTCGCCTGCGCCGCCTACCCGGCTGCTGACCCGTGCCGGCCCCTTCAGCCACGAGAACATGCCGGCGGAGATCGCCATGCTGCTGCCGTCAGGCGACGGTCCGACGGAACTCGTCGACGAAGTCGCCGCGCATCCGCAGGTCGCGAGCGACGCGGTGTTGGGCCTGTTTCTCGCGAGCCCGCTGATCAACGTCGCCATTACCGCGGAACGGTTGGCGCGCGCCGGCGTGACGTGGATCGCCAACCTGCCCAGTGTCTGCCAGCAGGACGAGGAGTTCGCGCGGCAACTCGTCGACGTCGGACTCGACGCCGGCCGAGAGTTCGCCAACCTGGGGCAATTGCGCCGCCTGGGGTTCTGCGTCGCCGCCGCCGTCAGCGATGTCGATGGCGCACGCGCGGCGGCCCCCATTGCGCCCGAAATGATCATCGTGATGCCACGCGTTGCCGACTACGCCGCCGGCTTTCCCTCCCTGCGCCAGCGGGCCAGCGCGCTGCAGTCGGTGCGTGACGCGATGGCCGATACGGGCTGGTCCGGGCTGCTCATCGGTCTCGGCGAGCCGCGCGACGCCGACAGCGAGGGTTTGTGGCCACCGCGCGCCGATGGCCTCCTGTGCCGCGCGGGGAACGAATCGTCACGGACCGCGCGCTAGGGCTCGTTGACACGACTCGTTCGCGGTGGACCCTGGCTTCCCTTCTCGCCCCGCCGGCGTCGCGCCTCGATGCCATGGAGCCATGGAGCCATCGTGGCGAATCGCCGCGCGCCGTGGCAATCGAAAAACGATATGTCCTAACCCGACAAGCCGTACTTGCGAATCTTGTTGTACAGTGTTTTGCGCGTCACCCCCAGGGCGGCGGCCGTCCGGGTCCGGTTGAAGCCGTGACGCCACAGCGCATCGACGATCAGGTCGCGCTCGGAACGACGGTCGGCCTCGCGAATGGCATCGTGCGAAAGCAGCGGCGCCAGTTCGCGCGACTGAACCGGTTGAACGGATGCCCGCTCGGCGAGCGCGCCAAGCACGGCACGGACTTCTTCTTCGTTTCCCGGCCAACGGTGCGCCGTCATGAGCTTCATGGCGTCGGTCGAGAACCCGCGCCCCGGCTCGTCGGTGCCGAACGCCACGGCCTCGATATGCCTGACGACGGCAGCCAGGTCATCGATTCGCTCGCGCAACGGCGGCACGCGAAGCGTCCAGCCACGAAAGTACTCGACCAGGGCCGGGGAAACCCCGATACCGGCGAGGTCTCCCGCCAGGTCGCGGGTCAATACCGGTACCCGGCAGACGAGTACCACCCGCGTCGACAGGTCGAGGGTGGTACGGGTCCCGGTAACCCGGAACGCGCGCTCCTTCACCGCGCCCAGCAGCCGCGCCTGGGTCGCCGCCGGCAGGCGCTCCGGCGCGTCGACGGCGAGCAGGCCCACGGCGGGGTCCGCAAGCGCCGGACGCTCACGATCCAGGGTGTCGCGATGTCCGAACAGGATGCGTCGGGCCCGCCCCGGGAACTCCTCGGCGGCGACGTCCACGTGCACGACGGATGTCCGTGTCCTCGCGCCATCCGGCGCGAGCGCCGCCAGTGACGGGCCGGCATCGCCGCCCTGCTCGACGACCACGAGTACCGGCTCGGCCGCACGCGCCAGGGCGCGCAGCCGGCGCAGATAATCGAGCAGTCCGGGGCTCTCGCCGACGAATCCGAAGCCAGACGACCATTGCACCAGGCGTGCGCTGTGGGCGTCGAGCGCGGCACGCTGCGTCCCGGCACGACGAAACCGGTCGATGCGGTCGGCCACCGACTCCTCCAGCGGAATGCGCTCGATGGTGGAACCACCGACGTAGCCGTCGATCGGCGCCAGGGCGACGACCCGTCCGAGATCCTCGGCGGTCTCGATGGGACCGCCTTCGAGCAGGAACCGGGTGCCCGGGCTGATGCGCTTGATCAACCGGCCAATCTCGCGGGCGACCGTCGCCACTTCCTCGATGGACGCGCGCCGCCGGTGACCGAATGAGCCGCCCACGTTCCAGCCGAGGTTGAGACAGACGAAATCGATGCCGGCATCCGCCGCCAGCCGGGCCTGGGTTCGCGTCGCGCAGTAGAACATGGCGGTGAGGCCGAGCGCCTGCACGGCGCGCAGCATCTCCACCTCCTGCTCGATTCCCCGCCCGGCGCGGGACAGGATCTGCTGCATCGGCCGCGAATAGTGCATACAACTCGGAAAATTCACCGCCCCGGCGAATCCGGCGTCGCGCACCGCGATGGCCTGCGCGGCCGGGTTGAAGCGCTCGCCCCACACGTTGACACCCACCAGCACGGGCGCCTTGCACTGCGTGAGCACTTCGCCGCGGGCGAAAGTGCCGGTCAGCGTGGCGGCATCGAGGATCGGCAGCATGCAGGCGATGGACGGCGCGCCCATGCTGCGAAATCGCCCGGCGTTGATGGCGAGCAGGAGATCGGCACCGCCGTGCTCGGCCGCCAGCGCCGTGATGCCGGAGCCAATGGCGGCGCCGACCAGGAAACGTGATCTGTCGATTTCCAGGCCGGCGGCAGCCCCTGGCGGCGCCGCGTCCCCGGCCCCGATTTGCGCGGCGGCCATGCAGAATTTCCCCAACCCGTTGACGCGTCGTCGGCAACATACCGTAAACTGTCGCGGCCACCAAGACCGTCCATCCTTGAACACGACGAGGGGAGACCATGACGACGAAACGATCGATCGCGGCCGCAACGGCCATCTCCGCGCTGATGCTGGCAGCATCCGCCCAGGCCGAGAAATGGGACATGCCGTTGGCGTACTCGGCAACGAACTACCACTCCGAGAATGCCGCGAGTTTCGCCGCGGCCGTCACCTCGGCCACCGGCGGCGAACTGGAAATCGTCACCCATCCGGGAGGTTCACTCTACAAGGGCGACGAAATTTTCCGCGCCGTTCGCACCGGCCAGGCGCCCATCGGCGAACGACTGATCTCGGCGCTGGGCAACGAGGACCCGGTGTTCGAGGTGGACGCCCTGCCCTTCCTCGCCACCAGCTTCGAGGACGCGAGGAAGCTGTACGAGGCATCGAAACCCGCCATCGAGCAATCGCTGGATGAAAAAGGCATGATGCTGCTTTATGCGGTGCCGTGGCCTCCGCAGGGTCTGTATGCCGTCAAGGCGGTCGGCAGCGCGGCGGATATGCAGGGCGTCAAGTTCCGTGCCTACAACGCCGCCACTTCCCGACTGGCCGAGTTGATGGGCGCCGTGCCCACCAAGATCGAGGCGGCCGAACTGAGCCAGGCCTTCGCGACCGGCGTCGCGGAAAGCATGATCTCCTCGGGGGCCACCGGCTACGACCAGAAGATGTGGGAGCACGTCGACTACTGGTACGACGTGCAGGCCTGGCTGCCCAAGAACATGGTCATCGTCAACAAGGCTGCCTTCGAAGGCCTCGACGAGGCGACGCGCGATATCGTGCGTGACGCCGCCGCCACGGCCGAGGAGGCCGGCTGGGCCAAGGCCGAGGAACTCGCCAACTGGTACAAGGAACAGCTCGCGGCGCAGGGAATGAACGTCGAAGCGCCGAGCGATGCCCTGCGCGCCGACTTCATGAAAATCGGCGAGACCATGACCAGCGAGTGGGTGGAGAAGGCCGGTGAGGCCGGCCAGGCCGTCATCGACGCGTACCGCGCCAACTAGCGCCCTGGCCGGGGTGCAGGCACGCGCAGCGCCCCGGCCGTCTCCCTTGTCCACGTTCCTGAGACGCCTCGACGGCGCCCTCGACCGCCTGTACCGCCTCTGCGGCTACATCGCGGCGCTGTGCATGGTCGCCATCGGCGTTCTCGTGACGACGAGTATCGTCACCAGACTCACCGGCCTGTACGTGCCCGGGCTGACGGAGTACTCGGGCTACGCCATGGCCGCCGGCAGTTTCTTCGCCCTCGCCTATACCTTCGTCGAGGGCGGGCATATCCGCGTCGAGCTGGTCCTCGGGCGGCTGCCCCCGCGGGCGCGTCGCGCCGCCGAGATCTGGTGTCTCGGCGTGGCCGTCGCCGTGTCGATCTTTCTCGCCTGGTACATGACCCGACTGACCTGGTTTTCGTGGCAGTTCCGAGAGTACAGCGAAGGCGCCGACGCCATCCTGCTCTACAAGCCCCAGCTCGCGGCAATGACAGGCGCCATCGTGCTCGCAATCGCCATGATTCACCACTTCGTCAAGTGCCTCGCGCGCAGGGACTACGCGCCGCGATGACCGAACTCGCCCTGACCCTGGTCTTTCTCACGGTGCTGTTCGTGCTGCTCGGCAGCGGCGTGTGGGTGGCGATCAGCCTCATTGCCGTGGCGACCGTGGGCATGATGCTGTTCACCAGCCGGCCGGTCGGCGACGCCATGGCCACGACCATCTGGGGCGCGGCCTCGAGCTGGACCCTGACCGCGCTGCCGCTGTTCATCTGGATGGGAGAGATCCTGTTCCGGACACGATTGTCGGAGAGCCTGTTCAAGGGACTCACACCGCTCACCCACCGCCTGCCCGGCGGCCTGCTGCACGTCAATATCGGCGGATGCACGATTTTCGCCGCCATCTCGGGATCGTCCGCCGCCACCGTGGCCACGGTCGGCAAGATGTCGATCCCGGAACTGCGCAGACGAGGCTATCCCGAGCGCATGATCATCGGCACGCTCGCCGGCGCCGGCACGCTGGGACTGTTGATCCCGCCATCGATCACGCTGATCATCTACGGCGTCGCGGTCAACGAATCCATCGCCCAGCTATTCATCGCCGGCATCCTGCCGGGGCTGATGCTGGCGACCCTGTTCATGGGCTACGTCGTGGCCTGGTCGCTCCTGCATCGCAAGCGCGAAGACCAGCCGATGAAACCCGATCCGGGTCGCTGGCGCGACGTGCTCGGGCTGATCCCCGTGATCGCGCTCATCGCCGCGGTCATGAGTTCAATCTACACGGGTATCGCCACCGCCACCGAGGCCGCGGTGCTGGGCGTCATCGGCGCCCTGATCCTGTCCGCCCTGCAGGGTTCGCTGACCCGCGCCAGCTTCGTCGACGCACTGCTCGGCGCGACGCGCACATCGGCGATGATCGCCTTCATACTGGCGGGATCGACCTTTCTCTCGCTGGCCATGGGTTTCACCGGCCTGCCGCGCACGCTCGCAACCTGGATCGGGGACATGGGCCTCACGCCGTGGATGCTGATCCTGGCGCTGACGGGGTTCTACATCATTCTCGGCTGCTTTCTCGACGGCATCTCTTCGGTGGTGCTGACCATGGCGGTGATCGAGCCGCTGGTGCGCCAGGCGGGCTTCGACATGATCTGGTTCGGCATCTTCCTGATGGTGGTGGTGGAGATGGCGCAGATTACACCGCCGGTCGGCTTCAACCTGTTCGTACTGCAGGGCATGACGGGCAGGGACATGGCCTTCATCGCAAGAGCCGCGGCACCCATGTTCGCCATCATGGTGCTGGCGGTGGGCATCCTGTCGTTGTTCCCTTCCATCGCCACCTACCTGCCCGACGCCATGGCGGGTCGGTAGTGCGCTGTTGGTCAGCGGCTACTCCGCCGACATCCATGACGTCGTCGATGGCATGCGGTCGGGATTCGACGCGGCGTCGGATGAAGGCATCGGCCGTACCTCGTCGGATTACGCCTGCGGCTAATCCGACCTACACGTCGCCGTGGTTTCAAATCGGAGCACCGTAGGTCGGATTAGACCCCGCGCCAGCGGGGACGTAATCCGACGCGGCATCGAACGAAACCCCCGCCCGTCATTCGTCGGATTACGCCTTCGGCTAATCCGACCTACCTGTTGCCGTGGTTTCAAATCGGGGCACCGTCGCTCCGTAGGTCGGATTAGACCCCGCGCAAGCGGGGGCGTAATCCGACGCG
>JAUIDF010000385.1 GCA_030429125.1 Gammaproteobacteria bacterium
GCTCGATGCCGGCTACCTGCGCGAGGCCGTGGTCAGTCAGGTCTATACCGACGCCGGCGAAAGCGCGCGGGTGTGGGACGACGGGTCCGGCTGCAATCACATGATCCTCAGCGAACCGCTTGTCGCCACGGTGGAAGAACGGGTTCAACTGCAAACGCGCGGCGAGGCGAGGATCGGCAAGGCATTCGGCGAGCGTTGCGTGCTGGTGGTGGACTGGGCGGGGACGTTGCAGACCCTGCAATCGGTCTCCGTGGAACCCGGCGGCGCGGCGGTACGTTTCGAGGTGGTGGACTCGAGCCTGGTGGATGGCGGCACGCTGGGCGGAACGTTCTGGAACCTGGTCAAGGATCACGTGCATCCGCGGATCGGCGCGGTGCGCATCGACCTCATGCCGCCGCTGGCCGAGCTCAAGGCGGTGCTGCCTCTGTTGCTGCCCGGCGATCCCGCGGTGGTCGCCGACATTATCGAGTCGGTTTCCGTCAAGTCCGTGGTGGTGAACGAGGGCGGCCTCGAGGTCGTGCTCGGCTTCAGCGTACAGGCCGCCGACGCGGTGCCGCAAGCCCCGTCGGCGCCCGAGCCGGCACTCGACGCCGAGGAGATGGCGCGCTTCCAGGAGGCAACGCGGTCCTGGGACAGTTTCATCACGTTCATCGTGAAGTACCTGGCCGCCACCGCGGTCGACGTGAACGTGCGTCGCGACCTGCTGTACGTGCTGATCGAGGCGCGTTACGACATCTTGCGAATACTTGGCGATGAGCTGGATACCGTCGGACCCGATCCCGTGCGCGACCTGTTCCTGCGCACCTGGTCGCGCCTGTCGCCGGTACTGCGCCAATTGAGCCCGACGACGCCCGGCCAACAGGGCCTCAATCTCCTGAGTTTCATCGCCGCCGCCGACGCCCTGTCGGCGCTGGACGCCATCGGGCCGCGACTGGAACTCGAGTTGACCGCCGATGGGCTGCGGCGCATGGCGCGGGTTCTCGCCCCCGAATCGAACGTCGATCCGCTTCTCTACGACGAGGGCGTCGATCCCCGGATGCGCGAGATGTTCGACTTCCGGTCGTCGCCCGTGCCGCGCGAGATACCGGAGCATCCCGGGCTGGACGACGTCCCCGTCGACGACGCGGACCAGGAGCCTCTCGGTTTTCTTCCCGGCCTGCTCATGCACGACGCCTTCGCGAATGTCGGCCCCGACGAACGGCTGGTCGCGCGTCTCAACCGATGGGTGCCCGAACCGGCCGAGATCTCCGACTACCTGCCGCTGGTTCGAGACCTGCTCGTCCTTACCGCCGAGAAGGTCGCCGGCGAATCCGAGCTCGATCCCACGTTCCACCGCATGTTTCGTGCCATGGTGCTGGCCACCGCTTGGCAGGAAACCTGCTGGCGCCAGTTCATTCGCGACGGCGGCAAGGTGGTGCCGGTTCGCTCGGCCGGCGGGGCGGTCGGCATGATGCAGGTCATTCCCAGCGTGTGGCGGGGTTTCTACGACGCCAGGGGCCTGACTCGCGACATCGCCTACAACGCCGCTGCCGGCAGCGAGATTCTCATGCACTACCTGGTGGACTACGCCATCGCGCGCGGCGAGCACCAGCACGAGGGCGGCGCCAGGAACCTGCCTCGGGCCGCCTACGCCGCCTACAACGGCGGACCCGGTCACCTGCGTCGCTACCGCACGGGCCAGGTCGCCGAATCGCTGCGGCGATCGGTCCTACTACGAGAAGTACCGCGCCATCTTCGACGGCAACGATCTCGCGGTCACCGCGTGTTTCAGCGAGTGACCGTGCCGGGACCCGCCGGCGCAACGCAAGGACCTGTAAACCGCGGGGCGGCCGTCACCGCCGGTTTTGCCGCGACACGACCGCCTCGACGCATGCTATCGCGCGACGAGACATGCTCGTAAGTTGCCTCACCGTGAGCCGACCCGGCAGGCTGGCGCAGTTGTCGCAGAGCCTGCGCTGCTTCAGCCGGCAGACCTTCAGCGAGCGCGAACTGGTCATCGTGCAC
>JAUIDF010000386.1 GCA_030429125.1 Gammaproteobacteria bacterium
GCTCGGCGTGGCGTTCCTCCGTCGGGACGACGTCCGCCATGACGTCGCACAGCGGTTGGTAGGAGCACTCCGCAAGCTCGCCGAGCTGGACGACCGTGGCCGAACCCATCAGCGTGTTCATGGTAACCGCGTCGTCCCAGCCGGAAAGCGGGTAGTGAAATACGTTCAACCGCATGTCGCCGGGTTGTCGCCGGGTGCCCAGCTCGGCATCGCGCCCGAGCCGAGCCGACCACGGATGTTGGTCGACGTAGCGATCGGTGTTGGCGCCGAACGACGCCATCAGCGACAGCGCCATGC
This sequence comes from Gammaproteobacteria bacterium, assembly GCA_030429125.1. GTDB lineage: Bacteria > Pseudomonadota > Gammaproteobacteria > Arenicellales > CAJQKF01 > BQJD01. The sequence goes on from JAUIDF010000386.1 coordinate 298, forward strand.
GTGCATGGGTAAATTTCTCGAGCACGATGCGGGCGGCGTGGATGCGCTCGGCGAGGCCCGGCGCGAAGTTGATGGCGTCGGCGAATCCCGCCGCGCCGGCCATTTCCGAATCCACGAAGGTGGCGATCAATCGCATGATCTCGCCGCGGTAGCGCGGCGGCGCGTTTTCCGGCGCGCTCAACCTGCCGCCGCCGGCGATATATTCCTCGATGCCCGTCTCGCCGCTCATGCCGTCTCCTTACTGGTCGAAATCGATGACCACCCGGTCCGTGACCGGGTAGCTTTGGCAGGTCAGAATGTAGCCGCGCGCGACCTCGTAATCTTCCAGCGCGAAATTCGCGTCCATTTCCACCTCGCCCTCGGCCAACAACGCCCGGCACGTCGAACACACGCCGCCCTTGCAAGCAAACGGTAACTCGATGCCCTCGGCCAGGGCGGCGTCGAGCACCGACTGGCGACCCTTGTGCATTGCCAGCGTGCGGCGGCGGCCGTCGATGACGATGGTGGCCTCGCAGTCCGGCTGCTGCCGCGCCGCGGGCGCCGCGGGTGCGCGCCGTCGCGCCTGGCCGGGGCTGGCGAACAGTTCGAACTTGATGCGGCGCCGTTCAACGCCCGAGGCCTGCAGCGACTCGGACGCCTGCAGCATCATGGCCTCCGGTCCGCACAGGAACGCCACGTCGATATCGCCCGGATCCACCCAGTGTTCAAGCAGCGCGTCGCACTTGTCGCGGTCGAGAATGCCGTTGAACAGATCGATGTCCTGTTGCTCGCGTTCGAGCACGTGGACCACCTGGAGCCGCTGCATGTGGCGGTTCTTGAGGTCCTCGAGTACCTCGCGGAACATGATCGTTGAAGACGCCCGATTGCCGTAGAACAGGGTGAAGACGCTGCCCGGTTCGGTGTCGAGGGTGGTGCGCAGAATGCCGAGCACGGGTGTGATGCCGCTGCCGCCGGCAAACGCCACGTAGTGGCGCCGCGCGTCAGGATCGAGCGCCACGAAGAAGCTGCCGGCCGGTGGCATGGACTCGACGACGTCTCCCGCCGCAAGGTGGTCCGCCGCCCAGTTGGAGAACAGGCCACCTTCCACGCGCTTGATGCCCACCTGCAGGCGGTCGTCGTTCACTCCGGTACAGATGGAATACGAGCGCCGCACTTCCTCGCAGTCGATGATGGCGCGCAGGGTCAGGTACTGACCCTGCGTGAAACGGAATGCGTCGGCGTGTCGGGTCGGGACGTCGAAGGTAACGACCACCGCGTCGCGTGTCTCCGGGCGCACGTCGGCGACGGTCAACGGGTAGAAGCGGGGCATGTCGCGACGCGAATCAGTGGCATTTGAAGTAGTCGAACGGCTCCAGGCACTCGCGACAGCGATACAGCGCCTTGCACGGCGTCGAACCGAATCGGGCGATACACTCGGTGTCCTCGGCGCCGCAACGCGGGCATGGCGGCGTCGCGCCCGGCGACAGAGGGCGGGGCGGGGCGATGCCGTAGCGTTCCAGCTTGCGCCGGCCAGACTCGCTGATCCAGTCGGTGGTCCACGGCGGCGCGACCCGATTGACGATGCGCAGCGATTCGATGCCTCGATGCCGAAGCGCTTCGCGGATCGACGCGGTGATGACCTCGGTGGCCGGGCAGCCGCTGTAGGTGGGCGTCACCGTCACTTCCAGCAGCGGGCCGGATGGTGGTTCGTGCCAGCGGACGTCCCGC
>JAUIDF010000128.1 GCA_030429125.1 Gammaproteobacteria bacterium
AGACCCAGTCGAGTCCCTCGGCGCGTGCGAGATCGATCTGCTTGAGGATGGCGAAGGTGCCGAGGCTGCGCCGAGGCTGGTCGGGCTCGAAGAAGGTGTAAATGGCCGACAGCCCGTCGTCGACGCGGTCGATGATGGACACGCCCATCAATCGATCGCCCTCGCGAAACTCGATGAACGAGGTATCGACCTCGGACTCGACGAGGAAGCGTCGATACTTGTCCGGATCCGGATCGTCCATGCTGTCGCCGGTATGGCGTGCCGACTGGTAGCGCAGGTAGAGCTCGAAGTGTTCCTGTGTGAAGCGCGCCGGCGTCTGGCGCGTGGTCAGGTCGGCGTTGCGGCGGCGAGTGCGACGCTGCGCTCGGTTGGGCGCGAAGCGCGCGGCCGGCAGCCTGACCGACACGCACGCTGAACACTCGTTGCAGAACGGGCGATAGTACAGGCCGCCATTGCGCCTGAATCCGTGTTGCAGCAGCCGGCCGTACAGTCCGGTGTTCACCGGATAATGGGGGTCGAGGATCAGGTTGACCGCCGTGTTGGCCTCGATGTACGGGCACGGGTGCGGTGCCGTCTGATACAGGGTCGGAAACTGGACTTCACGCGTCACAGGTACGGCTCCAGGTAACGGGGTTCGAACCGCCAGGCGTCGCAACGGGTCGGAATCTTCAACCCCGACTCGAGGGTGTCGACGAACGTGCGTCTCGGCACCGGCCGCGCCCCCAGCGACGACAGGTGCGGGGACTCAATCTGGCAGTCTATGACCCTGAAGTTGCGGTCGAGCAGCAGGCCCGTCAACGCCACCAGCGCGCACTTGGAGGCGTCCGGCATGCGGCTGAACATGCTCTCGCCGAAGAACACGCCGCCCATGGCAACGCCGTAGAGACCGCCGACGAGCGCATCGTCCCGCCATACCTCGACGCTGTGCGCGATGCGCAGGTGGTGAAGTTGCAGATAGGCGGCGCGCATCTGCGGCGTAATCCATGACGCCCGGGTGTCGGTGCCGCGCGGCGCGGCGCAGGCGTCGATCACCGGCTCGAAGGCGGTATCCATGGTGAACTGAAAGCCGCGATTACGCAGAGATTTTCCGAGGCTCCGGCTGACCTTGAGTTCGCCGGGATAGAGCACCGCGCGCGGATCCGGCGACCACCAGAGAATCGGCTGTCCCGGGTTGTACCATGGAAAAATGCCGCGACTGTACGCTTCGATCAGGCGTTCGGGCGACAGGTCGCCGCCGATGGCGAGCAGGCCCTCGGGGGTGGCGTGCTCCAGCGGCGGGAAGTCGCTCGCGGTGTGGCGGTGCTGTCGCATACACCGTCATTGTATCGTCAGATGGCCCGGCTTCGTAAAGCGGCGAGCCCGCGGAGATCAATCGCGGGGCGATTCGCGACGAAAGGGCAAGGATTCGTTCAACAGCCTGGCGTGGCGCGCCTGTTCGCCTCGTTCGATCGCCAGGTAACGCTCGACGGCGTCGTAGAATCCCGGGTGCTTGAGCCAGTGGGCCGAGCGGGTCGTCGTCGGCGCGAGGCCCCGGCTCAGCTTGTGCAGGCCCTGGGCCCCGGCCTCGAAGCACCGCAGGCCGCGCTCGATGGCCCGCTCGATGGGCTGGTAGTAGCAGGTCTCGAAATGCAGGGCGTCGAAAAAACCGGCGGCGCCCCAGTAGCGGCCGAACAAGGTCGACTCACTCTCGAAGTACAGCGCGCTGCACACCAGTTCTTTGTCGCGCCGACCCTGCAGCAGCAGGACCTGTTCGCCCATGGCATCGGCCAGGCCGAGAAAAAACTCGCGCGTCAGGTAGGGCATGCCGCCGTGATCGGCAATGGTCTGGCAATAAAGCCGGTACATCGCCAGCCAGTCGGCTTCCCCGGCCTCGCCACCGGCCAGCCAGTGATAGCCGATGCCCGCCTCGCGCACCTTGCGTCGCTCGGCGCGAATGGTCTTGCGCCGCCTGGACGTGAATCGCGCGAGGTAGTCATCGAAGTCCCGGTATTCTTCGTTGATCCAGTGAAACTGGCTGTCATGACGAACGAGAAAACCGGCCTCGGCAAATCGCGCGGTTTCCTGCGGTGAGAGAAACAGCGCGTGAATCGACGAAACGTTCGAGTCGCGTGCGAACCGCTCCGCCGTCTCGATCAGGCGCAAGGCGTCGTCGTCGTCGCGCACGAGCAACTTCGGCGCACTGACCGGTGTAAAAGGGATCGCGCTGACGAGCTTGGGATAGTAGTCGAGTCCATGCTGGTGGTAGGCGCGCGCCCAGGCCCAGTCGAAGACATACTCGCCGTAGGAGTGCATCTTCAGGTACTGGGGCATGATGCCGCGCACGCCGCCGTCGGCGTTGTCGAGCACGGCGTGGCAGGGCATCCAGCCGCTGTCGCCCCCCACGCACCCGGTATCCTCGAGCAGCGAGAGAAACTCGTGCCGCGCAAACGGAGAGTGTGCGCACCCGGGCAGGGCATTCCAGTCCGGGCGCGGAACGTCGGCGGTTCGCCCGACCACGCGGGCCCCGGGCGTGGCGGTGTCGGCGGAATCGATTCGTTGCATTTGCATCGGCGGTGGCGCGCCGGCACGGCCGGCGCAAGGTAGAATCGGCCTGTCGGCCGCTGTTGCAGCGAACCATTATGTGGCCGCCTCGCGACAAATTTCCAGCCCCGCCAGTTGGCGGAAACATTCCCGGCATCGAACATGAACGGATCCCTGACAGTCGCCCTGGCGCAGCTGAATCTCGTGGTCGGCGACATCGCCGGCAACGTCGTGCGTGTGGCGGAAGCGGCCGCCGACGCCCGCGATCGACTGGGCGCGGACGTCATCGTTTTCCCCGAGTTGACGATCACGGGTTACCCGCCCGAAGATCTACTGCTGCGGGACGATTTCCTGCGCGCGGCGGAGCAGGGGGTCGCCGCTGTGCGCGAGCGCGTCGGCGGCATTACCTGCCTGGTCGGCCATCCGGAGCGACGCCAGGGGCTGCTCTACAACGCGGCCTCCGCCATTCGCGACGGCAAGGTGCTGGCCAGCTACTACAAGAGCGCGCTGCCGAACTACGGCGTATTCGACGAGAAGCGATACTTCAATGCCGGCGAACTGCCGATTGTTTTCGGCGCCGGCGATTTCCGGCTCGGTATTACCATCTGCGAGGACGTGTGGGACTTCGCGCCGGCGGCGGCGAGTGCCACGGCGGGCGCCGAGATCCTGCTGAACCTGAACGCCTCCCCGTTTCACTTGCACAAGTCGGTGGAACGCGAGACCGTGGTCGTCGGCGACGTGGCGAGGCGCATTCGCGCGCCCATCGTCTATACGAACCTGGTGGGCGGCCAGGACGAGCTCGTATTCGACGGCGCATCCTTCGTCGTCGATGCGCGGGGCCACGTCGTGCACCGGGTGTCGAACTTCGTCGAAAGCGTATCCGCCGTGACCTTCGCCCGCGACGGCGATGGCACGGTGTTCGTCGAGTCGGCCACCGTCGAGGCGCCGCCGTCGGACGAGGAGACCGTCTACCGCGCGCTCGTTTCCGGTGTCGGCGACTACGTGGACAAGAACGGTTTTCCCGGTGTCGTGGTCGGTTTGTCGGGCGGCATCGACTCGGCGCTGACCCTGGCCATCGCGGTCGACGCACTCGGTGCCGACCGGGTCGAGGCGGTCACCATGCCATCGCGATACACGCGCGAGATCAGCATTCTCGATGCCGAAGACCAGTGCCGTCGCCTGGGCGTACCGTGCCATCGCATCGACATCGACACCGTGTTCCAGTCCTTCCTCGACAGCCTCGAGCCGCTGTTCGCCGGCCGTGCGGTCGACGCCACCGAGGAAAACATCCAGGCGCGTTGTCGCGGCACGCTGCTCATGGCGTTGTCGAACAAGACCGGCAAGATGGTGTTGACGACCGGCAACAAGAGCGAGATGGCAGTCGGCTACGCCACCCTCTACGGCGACATGGCAGGGGGCTTCGCGGCGATCAAGGACGTGCCGAAGACGTGGGTGTACCGCCTGGCCCGATACCGCAACACGCGCTCGGAGGTGATTCCGCTGCGAGTCATCGAGCGGCCGCCCTCGGCCGAACTCGCGCCCGACCAGCTCGACGCCGACAGCCTGCCGCCCTACGACGAGCTCGATCCGATCATCGAGGCCTACGTCGAGGAAGACCTGTCGCCCGGTACGATCGTCGAGCGCGGTCACGACGCCGACGTGGTGACGCGGGTGGTGCGGATGATCAACCGCAACGAGTACAAGCGCCGCCAGGCACCTCCCGGCGTGCGGATCAGCCGGCGGGCGTTCGGTCGCGATCGGCGCTATCCGCTGACGTCGGGATTTCGCTTCGATGCGTCCGTGCCGGGCGGGCAGGACGGCGACTGAGCCGGCGCCAGCGCGAACGATACGCCCCTCGTCGATAACGACGAGCGGTCGATCGGGCAGGACGCTACGAGGGCGACTCGCCCAACTCGGCCAGATAGTTGCTGGCGGGGAAATTGTGCTCGAGGATTCGCACCGTGTCCTGCATCAGGTCGGTCAGGCCCATCTCGCGGTAGGCAATCGCCATCAGGCCGAGCGCGTCCTCGACCGACGGCGTTCGCTGATACTCCTCCAGCACCTTCTTGGCGCGGTTCACGACCGCGACATAGGCGCCGTGCGCGAGGTAGTACCGGGCCACGCTGACGTCGTGTTTGGCCAGCACATTGACCAGATGTATCATGCGCTGCCGCGCGTCGGCGGCGTAGGGACTGTCCGGAAAGCGCGACACCAGTTCGCCGAAGGTGGTATAGGCTTCGCGAGCCGGCCTCGTATCGCGGTCGCTCAGGTCGTCCGAACCGGTCAACCGGGCGAAGAATCCCTCGCGTTCGCGGTAGCTGGCGATGCCCTTGAGGTAGTAGGCATAGTCCACGCGCTCGTGTGTCGGGTGCAGGCGGATGAAGCGATCGGCGGCCGCCACGGCGAGCTCCGGGTCGGCGTTCTTGTAATAGGCATAGGCGATATCGAGCTGCGCCTGCTCGGCCGGACGGCCGTAGGGAAAACGTGACTCGAGCTGCTTGTAGAGTTCGATCGCCTCGGCGTAGCTGCCTTCCTCGAGGGCGCCGCGTGCGTACTCGATCAGGGTGGCCGCGGGAACGTTGGCAAACTCGTCCTCCGGGTCGGTGGAGGCGCATGCGCCGGCGAGCAGCGGCAGCACCAGCAGAAGGACGATGCGGACTGAACGTGTCACCATGCCTTGGATACCCGAAAATTGACAGTGAAATGTGGAAAGTGCGACGCGCCATTATAAACCCCGCGCCGGGTCCCGGCCTACCGCGCCGCCGGCGACGGACGACTCGGTCCGGATGAACGACGAGCTGGCCGGCCCGCGCACGGTGGACCTGGCGATCGGCGAGGACCTGCACGGGCGGCGCCTCGACCAGGCCCTGGCCCGGCTCCTGCCGCAGTCTTCCCGGGCCGCGCTGCAGGGACTCATCCGCGACGGCCGGGTGGCGCTGAACGGCGCCGCGGTATCGCAGAAGACGAAGGTGTCGGTCGGCGACGCGGTGCGCGTGAACTTTCCCGCCGTGCGCGCCCGCGAGGACCTCGCCGAGGCCATCGCGCTCGACATTCTCCACCAGGACGAGGACGTCATCGTGCTGGACAAGCCCGCCGGCCTCGTGGTCCACCCGGGCGCGGGCAATGCCGACGGCACGCTGATGAACGCCTTGCTGCACCACGATCGGCGGCTCGGCGCCTTGCCGCGCGCAGGCATCGTACACCGGCTGGACAAGGATACCAGCGGCGTCATGGTGGTCGCGCGAAACGAGGCGGCCCGCCGCACCCTGGTCGACGCTCTCGGTGCGCGACAGGTGCATCGAAGCTACCGGGCGGTGTGCGCCGGGCGGATGATCGCCGGCGGTACCGTCGACGCACCCATCGGCCGTCATCGCGTGAACCGGTTGCGCATGGCGGTGACGTCGGCCGGTCGCGAAGCCGTCAGCCATTATCGGGTCATGGAGCGATTCACGGCGCATACCCATGTCGAGGTCGAACTGGAAACGGGGCGCACCCACCAGATTCGCGTGCACATGGCGCATATCGGCCACGCCCTGGTGGGCGACGGCCTGTACGCGGGCCGATCGCGATTGCCGGCCGGCGTGAGCGATGCGGTTCGTGATGCCGTGTCGACGTTCCCGCGCCAGGCCCTGCACGCGGTGCGACTGCAGTTCGAGCATCCGCGCGACGGCAAGACAGTCAGCTTCGATTCGCCCCTGCCGGCGGATTTCGAGGCGCTGCTGGCCCGGCTGCGCGACGCGGGGGAATAAAAAAGGCGGCCCCGCGGGGCCGCCTTTCGGTCCGTCGCGATCGACGCCGGCGGATTACTTGGCCGTGGTCAGGCCGAGAATCTCCCAGTCCTGCATGCCGCCGCGATACCACTTGATCTTGTGGGCCGGGTAGCCGAAGCGCAGCAGGTTCATGATGTTGTTCGGCGACTGTCCGCACCACATGCCGTTGCAGAACATGACCGCGGTCTTGGCGCCGTCGAAGTTGAACAGCCCCTCGCTTTCCGTGACGCCGAAACGCTCGTTCATGATCGCGGCGATATCGAAGGGGGTGGCGCCCTGGGCAGGATTGAGCTGCGTCCAGGGAATGTTGACGGCGCCGGGAATGGTGCCGCGGCTGACCCAGTCCGGCGTGCGCGAGTCCACCAGGATGATGGTGTCGTCGCCGTCGCTCATGCGCTTGGCGTAGTCGATCAGCTCGACCTCGCCGATGGTCTCGACCCCCGGCGCCAGCGAAGCGGGCTGAATGCAGAATGGCGGGCAGGGGCGCGAGGTCTTGGCAAAGGCCGGATTCACGGTGGCCTCGTTGTCCTGGTTGCGCATGATGTCGACGTTTTCGCCGTTGTGCTTGACGGTGACCTTGTCGATTTCGGGGGTAATGCCTACCGGTTCGGCCATGGCGGCCGCGGGCAGGAAAGTGACGGCGACCAGCGCCGCGATGCTCAGGGTGTGTTTCGTATTCATCGCTCGCTCCTGTGTTGGTATCAGTTGTTGACGATCGTGGGAGTCGCGCACTCCGTGCCGGCTCGGCGGCGGCGTGCGCGGGAACCGGTCGCCGGTGTCAGCACTCGGGTTCGGGCGGCGGCGGCGCCTGCTCGGTGTCCGTGCCGGTGTCGGGCTTCTCCGATTCGTCCTGGGCAAGAACCGGCGACGTAAACGCCAATGCCAGGACGGCGAGTGCGGCGATCAGGGCGGCGCCGGGCGGCTTGGCGATCATGATTTTCTCTCCGGTTCGCTGAACCATTGTCGACGAATGAATCAAGCCTAGCGCGAAGGCGCGCGGCTGTACAAGTGGATTGTAACCGCGGGCCGCGAGAGGGTTATCATCTCGCCATGAATCGATATCCGTCAGTGGTGCATGAGCGAGGCGATCGTCCACGGGCAGTGGCGGCGGCGCGTGCGGGCGCCATTAAATCGTGTTAATCCGCCTGGCGTCGCTGACGCCTGTGCTCGTCGTCGTACTGGCGCTGTCGGTGCCCGCGGCGGCCGCCGGCGACGCCATCGGGCGCCGCGTCGATTTCCTCCGCCACGACATCGACGGACGCGCGCTTCAGCTCTCGGCGTTTCGGGGTCGGTGGGTCGTGGTCAACTTCTGGGCCAGCTGGTGCATTCCGTGCGTTCGCGAGATGCCCATGTTGCGAGAGTTGCACCGCTCGCGCAGCGACGTTGTCGTGGTCGGAGTCAATTTCGAGCAGATCGGGGAGCAGGCGTTGCGCGACTTCCTGGCCGGACTGGACATCGATTACCCGGTGGTCAGGGCGGGCGACGCGCCGCTGGTGCCGTTCGAGCCGCTCGACGGACTGCCGTCGACGTTCCTGGTGTCGCCCGCGGGGCGGGTGGCGGCGGCGCATCTCGGAGAGATCGATCGCGCGTGGATCGAGGCGGTGATTTCGACTGACGCCGACGATCACGGAGCGCGCGAATGATCGTGGTATTGCTGCGCTGCGCTGGAGTAAAGTTCGGCCATCCATGGCCGGGTAGGCAGGGAAGAAGGAGAACATGAGCGAGAACATCTGGGAATTGATTCGCGACGCGCTGCTGGCAGACCGCGACCAGACGGCATGGATCTGTCGTCTCGGCAAGGGCCGGCAACGAACCGTCACCTACGACGAGCTTTATCGCGGCGCGTTGAACCTGGCCGCGCAGCTCCGCGAGCTGGGCGTGGAGCCGGGAGACCGCGTCGGCGTGATGGCGCCCAATGGCCCGGAGTGGACCGTGGCCGCGCTGGCGGTGTGGAAGGTCGACGCGGTCTTGACCCCGGTACACGTCGGCAACAGCGATCACGAGATCGCGGTGCAGGTCGAAGCCACGGCGCCACGATTGATCCTCAGCCATCTTCGAAATTTCTCGGAAGACGACGTGCCGATCAGCATCGACGCCGACGGCCCGGTGAACGAGCGCGAGGCCGAGCGCGAACCGGCCCGCCGCGGCCACGACGAGGCGGTGGCGATCTACACCTCCGGCAGCACCGGCAACCCCAAGATCGTGCGCCTGTCCCACCGCAACATCGTAACCAACGTCGTGTCGTCCGCGAAGCTCGCCTCGCCCACCCGCGAGGATCGATTCCTCGCCTTGCTGCCGTTCTCCCATGCCATGGGCCTGACCGGCGTGATGCTGCTGTCGCTGCACGTCGGATCGAGCATGGTCGCGCCGCGGGTGCTGGCGGCAGCCGAGATTCTGGAGGCCATGCGCGAGAACCGCATCAGTATCCTGGTCGCGGTGCCGCGGCTGTTCAGAAACATCATGCTCGGACTCGAGAAGCGCATCGAGCAGGGCAGCCCGCTGCTGCGCGCCTACGTCGCCGTGGTGCGCGCGGCGCCGCTGGCCCTGCGGCGGCGTCTGAACGCGCCGATCCGCAAGCAGTTCGGCGGCAATCTGAACTGCTGGATGAGTGGCGGTTCACGGCTGGATCCGGAGATCAAGAAGTACTTCCTGGATCTCGGTATCTCGCTGCGACAGGGTTACGGGCTGACCGAGACATCGCCCGTCGTGTCCGCGCAGCGTCACTTCGACCAGACCATGGACAGTGTCGGTCAACCCATCGACGGCGTCGAAGTGAGGATCGACGAGCCCGACGAGGCCGGCTGCGGCGAGCTCCTGGTGCGCGGTCCCAACGTCATGCTCGGCTATACCGACGAGGGCTATACCGCGGACGCCATTCGCGACGGCTGGTTTCACACCGGCGACATTGCCCGAATCGACGATGACGGCCATATCGTGCTCACCGGCAGGAGCAAGCGGCTCATCGTGACCGAGAGCGGCAAGAACGTGTATCCGGAGGAACTCGAGACCCTGCTGGAGCGCGATCCGCGCGTCAAGGAAGCGGCGGTGCTCGAACTCGACATGCGACCGGTGGCGGTGCTGGTGGTCGAGGGCGAGGACGCCCGCGCCCAGGCTCGCAGCGTCGTGCGCGAGTTCAACCGGCGCGTGTCGGGGCACAACCAGATCGGGCGCTATGCGCTCATCGACGAACTGCCGCGCACCCCGCTCGGCAAGGTGGCGCTACACAAGCTGCCGACGTTTTTTCGCGACAACGAGGTTGCCGGCTAGTCCCCTCCAGCGGGCGCCACGGCGACCGGCGCCCGAGTTGAATCCTTCGCGCTTGCCCCCACTATCCGTGCAGTAATCGGCATGCCCTTGCGGCGTGTCTGCCCACGAGATTCCTGGCGGTAATCACCTATGCGAATGGACAAACTGACCAACCAGCTGCAGGCCGCACTGGCGGACGCCCAGTCTCTGGCTTTGGGCCGGGATCACAATTTTATCGAGCCAGTGCATCTGCTGAGCGCGCTGGTGGACCAATCCGGCGGCTCTGCGCGCCCACTGCTGCAGCGCGCCGGGGGCGACATTGCGGCACTGGTGGAAGCGGTCAATTCGGCGCTTGATGC
>JAUIDF010000129.1 GCA_030429125.1 Gammaproteobacteria bacterium
TGTTCGGCCAACCCGAAGCGTGGCCGTGTCCGGTGATCCCGTTCGCCGTCAACGTCGTTCAATACCCGGTTCCATCCGGCCGACGCTGCTTCGAATTGGGGAAAGCCCTGCGACGCGCTATCGAAACCTACGACCGACCCCTGGACATCCAGATATGGGGCACTGGCGGCATGAGCCACCAGTTGCAGGGCGCCCGTGCCGGATTGATCAATCGCGACTGGGACAACAGGTTCCTGGACCGGCTGATCTCGGATCCCGCCGCGCTTGCCGAGGTCCCACACATCGAGTATGTCCGCGAAGCGGGTTCCGAAGGCATCGAATTGGTGATGTGGCTCATCGCCCGGGGCGCCATGGACGATATTGCCGGCGGCAAAGCGCCCAATGTCGCACGCTTTTATCACGTACCGGCCTCGAACACGGCCGTCGGTCATCTCATACTGGAAAACCGCTGAATTGACCCACCGGCGTCGCCCGTAATCGACAGACGCAGGTTGCGCGGCGCCGCGCCCTGGCGGATGACGGCAGCGAATCGGCCTGCACGCGTCTATTTCCAGTTGCGCTTCTCGGCGCTTGTCTGCAAATATCCGTTGGTGCCTTCATCCCGTACAGGCGTCGTTCCCTCGATCGCTCGATTCATCCGATGAAGTACCAAGCCATCATTGACGAGATCCACGCCGAAGTGCAGTACCTGTTCGGCCGTGGCAACGTAGCGGACTACATACCCGCGCTGGCCGGCGTCGACGCAAGAAAGCTTGGCATCGCGGTGCATACCCTCGACGGCGAGTGCGTCGAGGCCGGCGACTCCCGGGAACGGTTCTCCATCCAGAGCATATCCAAGGTATTCAACCTCGCGTTGGCAATGCGGATCGTAGGCGACGAGGTCTTCGGGCGCGTCGGCGTCGAACCGTCCGGAAACCCGTTCAACTCGCTCGTGCAGCTCGAGCAAGAAAAGGGCATCCCGCGCAATCCATTCATCAATGCCGGGGCGCTCGTGATCGCCGACATCCTGCTCGATCATCTTGACCGGCCCAACGAGGAGATGCTCGCCTTCGTCGGCAAACTGCGCTGCGACGACGTGCGCTACGACGAGTCGGTCGTCGAATCGGAAAAAGCGTGCGGGTTTGTCAACAAGGCGCTTGGTAATTTCATGAAAGCGCACGGGAACATCACCCATGATGTCGAGGCGGTGCTCGACGCCTACTATCACCAGTGCGCCATCGAGATGAGCTGCGTCGGGCTGGCGACATCGTTCCTGTTCCTCGCCAATGGCGGCGTCGTGCCCGGAACGGGAATGCGAGTCCTGACGGCCAGCCAGGCGAAGCGGGTCAATGCGATCATGCTGACCTGTGGTTTCTACGACGAAGCCGGATCGTTTGCCTACCACGTGGGGTTGCCCGGCAAGAGCGGTGTCGGCGGCGGCATCGTGGCCGTGATTCCGGGCCTGCTCGCGATCGCGGTGTGGAGTCCCGAGCTGAACCGCTATGGAAACTCGGTACTGGGTATCAAGGTGCTCGAGCTGTTCACGACACGGACGGGCAAGTCCGTTTTCTGATTCGGGGCGACGTCGAATGAAGACATTCCATTGCAACTGCGGCGCGGTCGTCTTTTTCGAGAACACGATGTGCGTCGCCTGCGGCAGCGAACTCGGCTGGTGCCCGTGCTGCCGCGCCATTCGCACCATCGTCAATGACGGGAACGAACAGTATCATTGCGGCGATGCGGCCTGTGCCACGCCGTTGACCCGTTGCCACAACTACGCCGTGGAGCAGGTATGCAATCGCTGCCTGCCGACATTGCAGGTAACGCAGGGCGCCGATGCGTTGTGCGATTACTGTCGTTTCAACGACACGATCCCCGATCTCTCGGTGGACGGCAACCTGGCGAAATGGCGCGAGATCGAGCGCGCCAAGCGCCGGGTCTTTTATACCTTCGACCTGCTTGGCCTGCCCTACGGAAGTGCCGAGGACGGGTTCGGTACGCCCCTGTCCTTCGATTTCAAGGGTGACCGCGAACCGAGGCGTTTCCTGTGGTTCAACGTCGGTGAACACGAACAGGTGTACACCGGTCACGCCAATGGCAAGGTCACCATCAACATTCGCGAGGCAGACGACGTCGAGCGGGAGAAGGCGCGGGTGTCGTTCGGCGAGGCGCATCGCACGCTCATCGGTCACTTCAGGCACGAGATGGGGCACTACTTCTGGGACGTGCTGGTGAAGGGCACTTGCGAAAGCGATTGCATCGCCCTGTTCGGCGACCACGAGAACCCGGACTACGGGACCGCGCTGCAACGGTATTACGAGAACGGCGCCGAACCCGGCTGGCAGTCGAGCTACATCAGCGCCTATGCCACCATGCACCCATGGGAGGATTTTGCAGAAAGTTTCGCCGCGTATCTCGACATGGTGAGCGTCGTGGACGTGGCTTTTCATTCACCCCTGGCCGACACCGTCGACCCGGTGCAGGCCGATTTCGGCGCGATGGCGAACCAGTACGCGCGACTCGGCCTGTTGCTGAACGAGATGAATCGGTCCATGGGTCTGATCGACCTGGTTCCCGAGGTCTACACCGCCGGCATCCTCGAGAAGATCGAATTCGTTCATCGACTCCTCAGAGGTGCGACCGCACGCGCGACCTGAGGGCGCGGCGGCGATCTCGGGCGGGTCGAGACGCGAAGCACGGCAAGACCACCGGGAATCGCCACCAATAGCAACGCAGCACGACCCATGTTACCTGGCCCTGCCAACGAGCCGCCCCGATGGTACACGACACCCGAGCAGGTCGCCGGATGGCGCGTGGTGGATTCCGGTGACGACGGTTTCGTGCTCTCGGGCGGCTCGCCGCCGGTCACGTGCCGGCTGAACGAGACCGCCCTGCTGATCTGGCAACTCGTCGACGGCGAACGGACGCTCGACGAGATTGCCGAACTCGTCGCCGACGTCTACGACGGGTCGAAGGCGGCGATAGTCGACGATGTTCGCGCGGTCGTTGACCGGTTGCGGGCACTGGGGATCGTCGATTTCGAGCAGCGGGACGCACCGGCAGCGGGCGCTGCACAAGGGCTTCGTGAGCAGGAGATGTCGAGCCTCGCGATGGCGCGTGCATTCCCCGACCTGCGTGGGCAGCACGAGGATTCGATGCGACAGTGCCAGGCCGTGATGATCCGGATGTTGAAGTGCTTCGACGCCATATGCACCGCTCTCGGCATCGAATACTTCATCATGGACGGTACGTTGCTGGGCGCCCTGCGGCACCGGGGTTTCATTCCCTTCGACGGTGATATCGATGTGGGAATGATCCGGGAGGACTATCGGCGCTTTGCCGACGAGGGCGCGAGACACCTTCCGGCGGACATGTTTCTGCAAAATCGCGACACCGACCCGGCCTATCCCTCGGATCACATCGTCAAGATCCGGGACCGCTACAGCTGCTACGTGGCCTATGCCGCGACGTATCCGCAACAGGCGTGGCATCACGGTCTTCAACTGGATATCGCCGTGCACGAGGCCCGGGGCGGGTGGCTCGTTCCGATCGAGGCCCCCGCGGCGCGACAGCCGGTGCGCGACGTCTACCCCGTCAGCCGCTTGTGCTTCGAGGATTTCTTCCCGATGAGTCCGCGATACCCGGAATCGGTGATATCGAGGGCGTATCCCGATTTCAAGCAGTTGCCGCCGCCAGCCAGTCGATTCCCGCACGAAGGGCGAGCGAGCGCAACGACGCCATGCAACCACCCGCGTTCCCTGGACTGGAAAAACCGCGAGTGCCATCGTACCGACCGATGATCATGCATCGCCGGGCGCGGAAATTCGACGAATGATGTCCCGGGTACAGACCAATGGGCTGTAGTCGAGGCGCTTGAATCGGCCCATGCCGGCGGGAACCTCGTAGAAGGCCGCGAAAGCCTGTTGCTCCGACCGCGGATGGGCGTGAACCACGAGATCGATGGCGTGCGCGACCATGAACTCGCGCGAGATCACCAGCGGTGCCTCGCCGATCACCTCGTCGACGTATCGACAGGCACGCACAACGCCCATTCTCTCCGCCATGGTCATGATCGGCATTCGCTTGTAGCGGGCGGCGTCCTGGTCCGAATGGATGCCGACGAGAAGGTAATCGCCCTCGGCGCGTGCCTTCTCGAGAAACGCGACGTGACCGACGTGGAACAGGTCGGCCACCATGTCGGCGTAGACTCTGATCATTGAATGTCGTGCCGGTTGTTCGTTCACGGGGACGCGAAAGCGATCATGCTCGCGCACAACGTGCCGACGTGCGCGTGCAATCATCCTCCGTTCCCGCGCGACGATATCACGAATGCCGGCCGGGTCTTGCCGTCGTCGCTGGCCGACGCGGATCTGCGTGCCGGGTATACTCGCCGGTTTTGACGGTCCCGGCGCGTCCATCGTCGCGACCGGGTGCATTGACCGGGAGAGACGGGCGACATGATTCTCGAAGGACGGGTGGCAGCGGTGACGGCGGCGGGTTCAGGCATCGGTCGTGCGGGCGCCCTGATGCTCGCGCGCGAGGGGGCGTACGTGGCGGTCTCCGATCTCGATGGCGCGAGGGCCGAGGAAACCGCGCGGCACATCGTGGCCGGCGGTGGTCGCGCGAAGGGATTCGGCGTCAACGTCGCCGACGACGGCGAACTCGAGGCCTTCATCGACGGCGTCGTCGACGATCACGGCCGCATCGACATATTGCACTCGCATGCCGGCATCCAGGTGGAGGGCAATGTCGAGCAGGCGTCGCCACGAGGCATGGACGATTCCTGGGCCGTGAACGTGCGCGCGCATTTCGTTGCCGTGCGGCGGACGATCCCTCACATGCGCCGCCAGGGCGGCGGCGCCATCGTCGTCACCGCGTCGAATTCGGGCGTCCTGTACGACCGCGAAATGGTCGCCTATGCCACGTCCAAGCACGCGGCGGTGGCCATGGTGCGGCAGATGGCGCTGGACTACGCGAGCGAGAATATCCGCATCAACGCGTTGTGTCCGGGCTGGGTGGATACGCCGTTCAACGACCCGTTTACCCGGCAGATGGGCGGTCGCGAGGCGCTCGAGCAGTACGTCCGCGAGCAGATCCCGATGGGGCGCTGGGCCAGCGCCGACGAGATCGCCGAGGCGCTGCTGTTCCTGGCCTCGGACCGTTCCTCCTTCATGACCGGCCAGGCGCTGGTGGTCGACGGCGGCGAATGCCTCGGGTAGCGGGGCGGCGCCCGTATACTATCGGCCCGGTAGCACAACCGACGGGAGGGGTTCGTCCTTGGACATGAAAAGCGAAACAGGCGGGCCGATCGGCCGGTTCCGCTTCATGAACGAACAGCGCGTGAACCTCGACGGCTTCGCGACGCCGGCGCCCGAACTCGGACTGGTGGCCTTCGACGGGCCGAACGACCCGGCGCCGTCCATCAGGGTGATCGACGGCCGCGTGGTGGAACTCGACGGCCGCGCCGAGGCGGAATTCGACACCATCGATGCCTTCATCGCCCGTTACGGCATCGACACCGGCATGGCCGAGCAGGCGATGGCCATCGACAGCCTCGAGTTCGCGCGCCGGCTGGTGCATCCGGACGTGCCGCGCGAGACGCTGGTGCGCGACGCCGCGGGAATGACGCCGGCGAAGCTGGCCGACGTGCTGTCACGGCTCAACGCCGCCGAGCTCGTCATGGCCATGACCAAGCTTCGGGCGCGGCGCACGCCGAGCAACCAGGCGCATGTGACCAACCGCTCGGACGACCCGCTGCTGCTGGCGGCGGACGCGGCCACCGCGGCGGCGTTCGGCTTTCGCGAGATCGAGACTACGGTGCCGGTGCTGGCGGACGCGCCGTCCAACGCGGTGGCGGTGACCATCGGCGCCGCCGTGGCCTCGCCGGGCATGCTGGTGCAGTGCTCGGTGGAGGAAGCCATCGAACTGGACCTCGGCATGCGCGGCCTGGTGTCCTATGCCGAGACGGTTTCGCTGTACGGCACCGAGCCGATCTTCGTCGACGGCGACGACACGCCGTGGTCGAAGGCCTTCCTCGCCAGCGCCTACGCTTCGCGCGGGGTGAAGATGCGTGTCACCTCGGGCGGCGGCGCCGAGGCATTGATGGGCGGCGCCGAGGGTTGCAGCATGTTCTACCTCGAGGCGCGTTGCGTGGCGCTGGCGCGGGCGATGGGCGCCCAGGGCGTGCAAAACGGCGGCATCGATTCCGCCGCCGTCGCCGGCGCCGTGCCCGGCGGCGTGCGCTCGTTGATGGCGGAGAACGCCATGGTCATGCTGCGCAACCTCGAGGCCTGCACCGGCAACGACGCGCTGATGAGCGAGTCCGACGTGCGCCGCACCTCGCGCACGCACCCGATCTTCATTGCCGGCTCGGACTTCATCTGCAGCGGCTTCGGCTCGATCCAGCGCTACGACAACATGTTCGGTCCGAGCCAGTGGAATGCCGAGGACATCGACGACTTCCTCGCCATGCAACGCGACTGGGGCGTGGACGGCGGATTGAGAACGGCTGCCGAGCCGGACGTGGCGGCGCTGCGCGAGCGCGCCGCGGAGGCGGTGACGGCGGTCTACCGCTGGCTCGGTCTCGGCGACTTCAGCGCCGAGTGGGCGGCGCAGGCGGTGGATGCCGCCGGCTCGAAGGATGTCAGCGCCGCCGACCTCGTGCTGCCGATGAATGCCTCGCGCACGATCATGGACACCGGCATCACCATGCTGGACGTGATCGCGGCGCTCGAGGAGAACGGCTTCGGCGTCGAGGCGGCGCGCTGTCTCGATATGCTCAAGGCGCGGGTCACCGGCGACTACCTGCAGACGGCCGCCATCTTCGACGAGCAGATGAACGTGCTCTCGCTCGTTACCGATCCCAATCGGTACGCCGGGCCCGGCACCGGCTACCGCCCGTCGGCAGCGCGCCAGGGCGAAATCGACAACATCCGCCAGCAGGTATCCGTAGCCGATCTGCGCGCCGCGCAGCGCGCCCACCAGACGTCTGCAATCCGGGTCGCCGGAATCGCCGCGCCGGATCACGATCCCCGCGACGTGGTGATCGGCGTCTCGCCGGCCACCGGTCGGGACGTGTGGGTCACGCTGTCCGGGCTGCCGGTGACGGACGTGATCGACGAACTCCTCGCCGGCCTGGAAGAGGAGGGCTGCGTCGGCCGCCTGGTGCGTTTCAACCGTTCCATCGATCTCGGCATGATCGGCCTCGGCGCGGCGCGCCTGTCCGGGTCCGGCATCGGCATCGGCTTCCAGGCCAAGGGCACGGCGCTCATCCACCGCCGCGATCTCGCGACGCTGGCCAACCTCGAGCTGTACTCGGTCGCGCCCACCATCACCCGCGACCTCTACCGACTGATGGGAATCAACGCCGGACGGCACGCCAAGGGCATGACGCCCGAGCCGGTACGCAACCCCTACTCGGACGAGGCCATCGAGGCGCGGTATCACACCCGCGTGGTGTCGCTGGTGGCGATGGAGCGGTCCTGCTGTCGCGACCTCGACCCTGAACTGATGGAGATCGACCGATGACGCGCGGATACTCGGGCAAGCCGCTTGAAGACATCAGCGTCGACGCCATCGGCCGCGGCGAGGTCTCGCCGGATGACGTGCGTATCCACCCGGAGACGCTCGAACACCAGGCCCGCGTTGCCGAGGCGCACGGCAATCCGCAGCTTGCCGCCAACTTCCGGCGTGCGGCGGAGCTGACCGCCCTGCCCGAGGACGAGATCATGCGGCTTTACGACGCCCTGCGCCCGCATCGATCCTCGGCCGCCGAGTTGCGCGACATCGCGGCGGGACTCGAGGGTCGTGGGGCGACGCTGAACGCGTCGTTGTTCAGGGAGGCGGCCGAGGTCTACGAGCGCCGCGGATTGCTGAAAAAGTAGCCGCGCATGGCACGGGTCGCCGGGGTTGATATCGGCAACTCCACCACGGAGATCGTGGTGCAGGCGCATGGACGGCCGATCGCGTGGCAGCGCCGCCCGACCCGCGGCCCGAAGGGCTCTCCCGGTTCCATCCGCGCGGCCGCCGCGCTGCTGCGAGCCATCGAGTCGGCACACGGGATCAAAGCCGATCGCGTCGTGGTCGCGCCCTGGCGGCCGGTCACCACCGAGGTCGCCTGCGTTGCGGAGCCGCCGCCGGATACCGGTCGGATTCGCGTCGTCGACTGCGCCGGCCACAGCGTGTCCGGCGACGACGCGGTGGCCGGCGTGCCGTGGGACATTCGACAGGAACCGCCCGACGCGCCGTCGGTGATCGCGGTGGTGTCCGCCGATACCGGTTACCGCGACGCGGTGGCCCGAGTCGACGCGGCGGCCGCGCGGGGGTGTCCGGTGGCCGCCGTCCTCGCAGCCCGCGACGAGGCCGTCCTCATTGCCGCCCGACTGGGGGTCGCGGTGCCGGTGCTGGACGGCGTCGACACCGCGGCCGCCCTCCGCTGCGAGACCTTGTTCGTCGAAGTGCGCCCGGCGGGTCATTGCGTTAGTACGGCGTCCGACGTCTGGGCCTTGAAGTCGCTGCTGGCGGCCAGCGACGCGGACACGGACGCGCTGTCGCTCGTGTCGCGCTGGGTCCGGGACGAGCGGGCCGCAGTCATCGGCCTGTGCGACGAGCGGCGGGCACCGGCGTATACGGGCAGCCGATTCACGCTGACCTGGCGCGAAGGCGGGAGCGGCGACCTGTTCGGCGCGATCGACCGGCTCGCTGGGCTCCCGGTCGGCGCCGTTCGCGAGTTCGCCTTGGCCGAAGCGAGACAAACCCTGGACCTGTGGGGCGTCGATATCAGCAGCGCGATGCAGGCGCGGGGCGTCCGCTCGGCCGGGCACAGTCGCGACGTGGTGCTGGCCAGCCTGGCCGACGCGGAGGCGTCCGACGCCATCGACCTGGACGAGGTCTTCGGCGTGCCCGTCACGGTCGCGTGCTCCGAGGCCGCGGCGGCTTCGCACGGCGCGCGCACCACGCCGGGACTGAACCGGGCCGCGCTCATACTCGACATTGGCGGCGGCACCATCGATCTCGTCGGTGAGTCGGGCGTCACCGCGGCCGGCGCCGGGGAAATGCTGACCGCGGCCGTCTCGCGCGTGCTCGACGTGCCGCGCGGCGCGGCCGACTGGATCAAGCGCGGACCGGCGCGCCGGGTGGAGTCGCCCCAGGTGCTGCTCAACGAGGACGGCTCGCGTCACTTCGCCGCCGCCGGCGAGCCGTCGGTATCGCCGCGCCTGGTCGGCGCCCTCGTCGCCCGGGGCCCCGGCGGCTTCACGAGTTTCGGCGGCGCGCTGCAGCCGGCCGAATGGCGGATCATCCGGCAGTCTTTGAAGCTGGACGTGATCGCGAAGAACGTCGCCCGCGTGCTGGCGACCTACCGGGTGTCGCACGGCGGTAACGAGGCGCACGACGTGGTCATCGTCGGTGGGCCGGCCGGCGACGAGGAACTGCTGCCAGCCATTGCCCGGCTCGACGCGGTGTCGGCCTGCGGCCGCGCCAACGTGGCCGGCCACCTCGGCCACCGCTACGCCGTCGCCTACGGCCTCACCCTTCAGGGGTAAGCACGCCCCGTCCCTCGTCGGAAAACGCCTTCGGCTCATCCGACTTCGGGGCACCGTCGATCGGATTTGCACCGTAGGTCGGATTAGCCACCGCGAAGCGGCGGCGTAATCCGACGCGTCGTCGAGCGAGGCCACCGCCCGTTCTTCGTCGGATTACGCCTTCGGCTAATCCGACCTACAAGTTGCCATGGTT
The DNA here is from genome assembly GCA_030429125.1 of Gammaproteobacteria bacterium. Lineage (GTDB taxonomy): Bacteria > Pseudomonadota > Gammaproteobacteria > Arenicellales > CAJQKF01 > BQJD01. The sequence goes on from JAUIDF010000129.1 coordinate 9,715, forward strand.
TCAAATCGGGGCATCGTCCACCGTAGGTCGGATTAGACCCCGCGCCAGCGGGGACGTAATCCGACGCGTCGTTGAACGAAGCCACCGCCCGTTCCTCGTCGGATTACGGCTTCGGCTAATCCGACCTACAAGTTGCCATGGTTTCAAATCGGG
>JAUIDF010000130.1 GCA_030429125.1 Gammaproteobacteria bacterium
TGCCCGCGTCATCGCCGCCAACAACGTGATCAACGCGCTGTTCATGGTCGTCGCGTCGCTGTTGGCGATGGCGGTCCTGGGCGCGGGTTTTTCCATCGTCGAGCTGTTCCTGCTGGTCTCGATCCTCAATGTCGGCGTGGCGATCTTCATCTTCGGCAAGGCACCGGAGTTCCTGTTTCGCATGATCGGCTGGCTGCTGGTGCACAGCCTCTACCGCATCCGCAAGCAGGATCTCTCCCACATTCCCGCGCAAGGTCCGGCGCTGCTGGTATCCAACCACGTCAGTTTCGTCGACGCCGTCATCCTGCACGCGATCTGCCCGCGCCACCTGCGCTTCGTGATCGACGCCGACATTTATCGCACGCCGGTACTCAACTGGCTGTTTCGCGCCGTCGGCGCCATTCCCGTGACCGATCCCCGCGTGGATCGACACCTCGTCCGGTCGGGCTATGACCGCATCGCCGAGGCCCTGGAGAACGGGGACCTCGTATGCATCTTTCCCGAGGGCGGCATCACCCGCGACGGCGAGATCGGCAAGTTCAAGAACGGCATCGCCAAGATCATCCAGCGAACCCCCGTGCCGGTGATTCCCGTGGCACTGCGCGGCCTGTGGGGCAGTTTCTTCAGCTATGCGGGCGGCCGCGCCATGCGCGGACTGCCGCGCAAGCTGTTCGCCCGCATCACGGTGCTCGCCGCCGCGCCGCTGGCCCCGGAAGAAGTCAACGCGGCCGACCTCCGCGCGCGGGTGAGCGAATTGCGGGGCGACGAGCGTTGATGACCGCGTGGGGCAGCGGTTGCTCAACGCGGGACGAAGCGCCCGCGGGACAACGACAACCCTTGGACTCGCCCGGCCCGGCGAGAAGGAGCGTATCGAGATGAAACTCGAAGGATCATGCCACTGCGGTGCGGTGCGATTCGCACTCGTGTCGGGTCACCCCTACCCGTTCAATCTCTGCTACTGCGGCATCTGCCGCAAGACGGCGGGCGGCGGCGGGTTCGCCATCAACCTCGGTGGAGAGTCCGACAGCCTCGAAGTCTCCGGCGAGGAATACGTGACCGTGTACCGGGCCAAGCTCGTGGACGAGGACGGTACGATACGCGAAAGCCCCGCCGAGCGCCGTTTCTGCTCACGGTGCGGCAGCGCGCTGTGGGTGTGGGACCCGCGCTGGCCGGCGCTCATCCATCCCTTCGCCTCGGCCATTGACACGCCCCTGCCCGCCGCGCCCGAGCGCACGCACCTGATGCTGGCGTTCAAGGCGGCGTGGGTTCCGGTCGACGCCGGGCCGGACGACAGGACATTCGACGCCTATCCCGAGGAATCCATCGCCGCCTGGCACGAGCGCCTGGGCCTGACGGACGAATAGCCGGCCCGATCGCTCAGTAGAGTTCCAAGTCGCCGGTCACGGCGTCAATGCGCGCGGCGTCGTCCGGTCCGATGGCACAGGCGGTTAGGGTCGGCGTGCCGCCGAACTCGGTACGCCCGCTGTCGCGCACGAGGTGCGCCTCGAGGTTCGCCTCACGCGCGCGCTGATAACAATCGAGCAACTCGGTCTCGGAGTTCACGCGCACGCACACCTTGGCGGTGCCGCTATCGAGCCAGGCGCGCTGCATCGGCGTCAGCGACAGGCCGTCCACGGCGCCCGCCCCGTCAATCGTCGCCGCGCGAAGCCGCGAGACGACAAAGGCCAGCGAGGCGTGCGAACCCTGGGCAATCTCTTTACCGCGCCGCATGCGAAGGTCCCGGCGGATGACGATGACCTGCTTGATTCTTTGCATGGTTTACGTTGCGATAAGTTGATTTCGGTCCCGCCACCAGCCCGTCCGTCGTCGGATTACGCCTTCGGCTAATCCGACCTACAAGTCGCTACCAGCACCGTAGGTCGGATTAGACCCCGCGACAGCGGGGACGTAATCCGACGCGGCGTCGAACGAATTCACCGCCCGTTCCTCGTCGGATTACGCCTTCGGCTAATCCGACCTACAAGTCGCCATGGTTTCAAATCCGGGCTCCCGTAGGTCGGATTAGACCCCGCGACAGCGGGGACGTAATCCGACGCGGCGTCGAACGAATTCACCGCCCGTTCCTCGTCGGATTACGCCTGCGGCTAATCCGACCTACACTTCGCCGCGGTTTCAATTCGGGGCACCGTAGGCGTCGATCAAAACCACCGCCCGTCAATGAGCGGACGACGGTCGACGCATGATCCGGGACATGCCTGTACTCAAGCCGCGGCAACGTGTTCGTCCGACCAATCGAGGATAACCTTTCCCGACTGCCCCGAGCGCATCACGTCGAACCCCTGCTGGAAGTCGTGAACGCCGAACCGGTGGGTAATGATCGGCGACAGGTCCAGGCCCGACTGCACCAGGGCGGCCATCTTGTACCAGGTCTCGAACATCTCCCGGCCATAGATACCCTTGATGGTCAGACCCTTGAAGATCACCTGGTTCCAGTCGATCTCCATGTGCGACGGCGGGATGCCGAGCAGGGCGATGCGCCCGCCGTGGTTGATGGTGGACAGCAGCGTGTCGAAGGCGCTCGGCACGCCGGACATTTCCAGCGCCACGTCGAAGCCCTCGGTCATGCCGAGTTCCTTCATCACCGCGCGGATGTCGTCGCGCTTGACGTTGACGGTACGCGTCGCGCCCATCTTCGCGGCGAGGTCGAGCCGGTAGTCGTTGACGTCGGTGATGACCACGTGGCGCGCGCCGGCGTGCCGGGCCACGGCGACGGCCATGATGCCGATGGGGCCCGCGCCGGTGATCAGTACGTCCTCGCCGACGAGATCATAGGTGAGCGCGGTGTGCACGGCATTGCCGAAGGGATCGAAGATGGCGGCAATGTCGTCTGTGATCTCCTTCGGCAGGCGGAAGGCGTTGAAGGCGGGGATCACCAGGTATTCGGCGAAGGCGCCCTGGCGATTGACGCCGACGCCGAAACTGTTGCGGCACAGGTGCCGCCGTCCGGCGCGGCAGTTGCGGCAATGTCCGCAGGTGATGTGGCCCTCGCCGGAAACACGGTCGCCGACCGTGAAGCCGCGCACCTCTTCGCCGATGTCCACCACCTCGCCGACGTACTCGTGACCCACGACCATGGGCACGTCGATGGTGTCGCTGGCCCACTCGTCCCAGTTGTAGATATGCACGTCGGTGCCGCAGATCGCCGTCTTGCGGATGCGGATCTTGAGATCGTTGTGACCGAGCGCCGGCTCGGCCACGTCGGTGAGCCAGATGCCCGGCTCCGCCTTGAGCTTGGACAATGCCTTCATGTCGTTCCCTCGCGCTTTGCGTTCAAATGATTCGAAGCTCGCGCCCGACGCGGATGAAGGCGTCGACGGCGATATCGATGTGGTCTTCCGAGTGCGCCGCGCTCATCTGCGTGCGGATGCGCGCCTGCCCGCGCGGCACCACCGGGAAGGAAAAGCCGATGACGTAGATGCCCTCGGCGAGCAGGGCGTCGGCGAAGCGAGCCGCGGTGGCGGCATCGCCGATCATCACCGGGATGATGGGATGATCCGCACCCGCGAGGGTGAAGCCGGCCTTCGTCATGCGCTCGCGAAAGCGCGCCGCGTTGCGCCACAGCGCGTCGCGCAATTCACCGCCCTCGGCCAGCATGTCCAGCACGCGCAGGCTGGCGCCGACGATACCCGGCGCGAGGGAGTTCGAGAACAGGTAGGGCCGCGAACGCTGCCGCAGCCACTCGACCACCTCGCCGCGCGCCGCGGTGAAGCCGCCGGAGGCGCCGCCCATGGCCTTGCCCAGGGTGCCGGTGACGATGTCGACGCGGTCGATGACGCCGTGATGTTCGTGGGTGCCGCGCCCGTTCGCGCCCATGAAGCCCACCGCGTGGGAGTCGTCCACCATGACCATGGCGTCATGCGCCTCGGCGAGATCGCAAATGGCCGGCAGGTTGGCGACCACGCCATCCATGGAGAACACGCCGTCGGTGGCAATCAACCGAAAGCGCGCACCGGCGGCTTCCTTCAGGCGCGCCTCGAGTTCGCCCATGTCGTTGTTGGCATAGCGATAGCGGCGCGCCTTGCATAACCGAACGCCGTCGATGATGGACGCATGGTTGAGGGCGTCGGAGATGATCGCGTCCTCCTCGCCGAGCAGCGTCTCGAACAACCCGGCATTGGCGTCGAAGCAGCTCGAATAAAGGATGGCGTCCTCGGTGCCGAGAAACTCCGCGAGCCGGCGCTCCAGTTGCTTGTGGATGTCCTGGGTGCCGCAGATGAACCGCACCGACGCCATGCCGAAGCCGTGGTCGCGCATGGCGGCGCCGGCGGCCTCGACCAGGTCCGGATGATCGGCGAGTCCCAGGTAGTTGTTGGCGCAGAAGTTCAGCACCGCACCCGCCTCGCGGGTCACGATCTCGCCGCGCTGGGCCGAGGTGATCACGCGCTCGGCCTTGAACAGGCCGTCTTCGCGTACCCGGGCGAGGCTATCGTCGAGGTGTCGTCTAAAAGCGGCGGTCATGGAGCGCTCCCGGTGGCGATGGATGGCATCAAGGACAGCTCAGCGCAGCGCCGCCCGCGAGGCGTCGCTGCCGAGTGAACCGACGAAGTCGAGGATGCGCCGGCAGCCTTCCTCGAGACGCTCGTCGGCACCCGCGAACGAGATTCGCACGTAGCCGCTGCCGCCTTCGCCGAAGGCGGCAGCGTCCAGCACCGACACGCCCTGCTCGTCGAACAGGCGGGCGGCGAACTCGCCGCCCGCGAGGCCAGTGGCCGAGACGTCCAGCAGCATGAACATGCCGGCGTCTGGGCGCACGCAGGCGATCGCATCGCAGCCTGCCAGGCGCGCCAAGACGAGGTCCCGGCGGCGCCGGTAGGCCTCGCGCATGCGGGCGACGTCGGCCTCGCATTCATTCAGCGCGGCGAACGCCGCCGCCTGTACGAAGCCGGGCATGCCATACAGCATCGCCAGCATCATGTTCTCGAGATGCGCGGCCATGTCCGACGGCACCACCATCCAGCCGAGCCGCCAGCCGGTCATGGCGTGGGACTTCGACAGGCTGGACACCGTGACGAGGCGGTCGCGGGCATCGGCCAGCGAGGCGAAATGCAGAAAGGGCGCGTCGAAGACCTGCTCGGCATAGACCTCGTCGGCCACGATCCAGGCATCGTGGCGACGCGCCGCGTCGACGATGGCGTGCATGTCGTCCTCCGCCAGGACCGTACCCGTCGGGTTGTTCGGATTGGCGAGGAAGATGGCGCGGGTGGTGTCTCCGACGGCGGAGACCAGGCGCCCGACATCGAGGCGAAAGTGCCTCGACGCATCGAGCGGCACCGTCACCACATTGGCGCCGCTGGCGCGCAGCGTGGCCTCGTAGGTGGTGTAGACGGGATCCGTGGTGACGACGTCGTCACCCGGGTTGCCGAGGCACATCGAGGCGCAGAACAGGCCCGCCTGCGCACCCGGCACCACCACCACGTTGTCCGCGTTCACCGACTGGCCGGTGCGCGCCCGGTGTCGCCCGGCAATCAGCGAGCGCAATGCCTCGCGGCCACGCATGTCGGTGTAATGGGTGTCGCCCGCGGCAATCGCCGTCGCCGCGGCGTTGCCGACCACCGCCGGCGTGTCGAACTCCGGGTCGCCGACACTCATCACGACGACATCCTGTCCCGCCGCGCGCGCGGCCAGCGCACGGCCGTGAATCGCCCATGCGCCGGCGCCGCGGCCGCCCAGGCGCTGTACGAAACGGGAATAGGATCGATTCATGGCGACAGGCAAACAGGAAAAACCTATCCGGTATAACGGCGCCGCCACCGGCGCGGCAGCGGGGAATCGATGATACCGCATCGACGGCGCGACGTTGGATGTGGCGTGAGTACTGGTATCATGCGCCCGCGAACGACAGCGCGGAAAAGGACCCGCCCGGTTCGCGTGGCGTGATCAACCGGACAAGACAAACCCCACCGATGACCGCTGACGGCAATCGCCCTTCACCGAATCGCCACAAGGCGCGACGGCCGAAGTCGACCGGCTTCGACCTGTCGGATTTCGATCATCGCGGTGAGCTGAAGACGCCGAAACTGCTGGTGGTCGTGCTGGCATTTCTCTCCCGCTACCCGGTGATCCTCGCCCTCGGCGGCCTGTCCTCCTTCATGCTGGGACGCCGGGGGGTGAAGTTCGAGGGCCTCGGCCTGCCTCCCGCCGACGCCCTCGCCGCCAGTATCCCGGCGGTGCTGGTGCTTGCCGCCGTGCTGGTCGGCCGCAAGGCGGCGGAGAAGCCCTGGGCGCGCCTCCTGCTGAAACACGGCCGCGCCATCGCGGTGGCCACCTGCGCCGTGCAGTTCGCCGTACTGGCCCGGATTGGCTGGGTCGAGGGTGTCGACGCGCTCAATCGCGTGGTCATCGAGGCACTGCTGGTGGGATACGCCATGGCCTACCTGCTGCGCTCGGAAAAAGTGGCCTATTACTTCCGCACGCGCAGCGAACCCCCACCACCCGACGGTACCTAGCCGCGGCCGCGCGGCGGCGCCCGGGGCCCGATGATACGGCGCCGGGCGAGCGAGATGTCGTGCGGTTTTTCGCATCGGACAAGGCGCATCGAGGCGCCCCGGCGGCTGCATGGCGACGCGATGCAGCGCCGTCGGGGCAAAAAGGCCCGAAGGTTCGCCGCGAACGCGTCGTGTGAACCGATCCTAGTGCAGCTTGATGCGCGGATGCACCGCGCGGCGGAAGATGTTGGCGACGGTGAGGAAGGCGACCCGCGGCACACCGAACAGCGCCACCTGGTGCATCTTGTACAGCGACAGGTAGAACAGCCGTGCCACGGCGCCCTCGACGCTGACGCTGCCGAACAGGTTGCCCATGAGGCTGCCCACGGTACTGTAGCGACCGAGCGACACCAGCGAGCCGTAGTCGCTGTAGACAAACCGGCGCGGCGATTCGCCCCGCACGCGGGCCATGACGCTGCGCGCCACGCACGACGCCTGCTGGTGCGCCGCCTGCGCGCGCGGCGGCACGTTGCCCTCGTGGCCGGACCAGGCGCAGGCCGCGCAGTCGCCAATGGCGAAGACGTTGTCGTCGTGCGTCGTCTGCAGGGTGTCGTTCACCACGAGTTGTCCGAGCCGGTTGCTTTCAAGACCGTCGAGATCGGCGAGAAAGGCCGGCGCGCGAATACCCGCCGCCCACACCCGGGTACCGGCGGGTACGTGGGCGCCGCTCTTGGTGTGAATGCCGGTGTCGTCGACCGACGTCACCTGCTCGCCGGTCATCACTTTCACCCCGAGGCGTTCCAGTTGCTTCGTGGTCGCCTCGGCGAGGTGCGCCGGCAGGGCCGGCAGGATGCGTGGCGCCGCTTCCACCAGCGTGATGGCAATGTCGCGCTCGGGCACGATCTCGTGCAGGCCATAGGCCGTGAGCGCCCGGCTGATGGCGTACAGCTGGGCCGCCAGCTCCACGCCCGTCGCGCCGCCGCCGACGATGGCGACGTGCAGCTGCGCGTGCTGCTGCGGTCCGCCATGGGAGTGCGCCTTGAGGTAGGTGGCGAGTAGCCGTTCCTGGAAGCGCTCGGCCTGCTCGGTGGTGTCGAGAAACAGGCAGTGCTCCCTGACCCCCGGCACGCCGAAGTCGTTGCTGACGCTGCCCACGGCGATGACCAGCGTGTCGTAGCCGAGGCGACGCTCGGGGATGAGTTCGGCACCGTGTTCGTCGAGCGTCGCCGCGATGGCGATCTCCCGCGCTTCGCGATCGAGGCCGATCATGCGGCCGAGCCGAAAACGAAACCCGTTATGGTGCGCCTGGGCGAGGTACTCGAGCTCGTCCTCGTGCACGTCCAGCGTGCCGGCCGCCACCTCGTGCAGCAGCGGCTTCCACATGTGCGTCCAGGCCCGGTCCACCAGGGTGACCTCGGCGCGGCCCTTGCGACCCAGCTTCCGGCCGAGGCGCGTGACCAGTTCGAGACCGCCGGCGCCGCCGCCGACGACCACGATGCGGTGTTTGCCGGATGACCCGGTCATGTGCTGTTGTCGTTGCAAAGGCGGTGCGACCGGCGTCTAGTACATGTGCTGGCCGCCGTTGATGGAGATGGTCGAACCGGTGATGAAACTCGCCTGCTCGTCGACCAGGTACATGACCGCGTGGGCAATGTCCTCGGCGCGGCCGAGCCGTCCCACCGGGATCGTGGCGATGATCTTCTCGAGCACGTTCTCGGGCACGGCGCGCACCATGTCCGTCTCCACGTAGCCGGGCGCCACCGCGTTCACGGTGATGCCCTTGGCCGCGTTCTCCTTGGCCAGCGCCTTGGTGAAGCCGTGGATGCCGGACTTGGCGGCGGCATAGTTCACCTGGCCGTACTGGCCGGCCTGGCCGTTCACCGAACCGATGTTCACGATGCGCCCGTAACCGCGCGAGCGCATGCCGTCGATCACCGCGCGGCCCATGTTGAAGCACGAGGACAGGTTGGTCTGGATGACCGCGTTCCACTGCTCGAAGTTCATCTTGTGCATGGTGCCGTCGCGGGTGATACCGGCATTGTTGATCAGGATCTCCACCGGCCCGAGGTCGGCGTTGATCTGTTTCACCGCCGCCGCGCAGGCATCGAAGTCGGCGACGTCGAACTTGTAGGTGGGAATGTCGGTGCGCTCGGTGAACTGCTTCGCGGCTTCCTCGTTGCCGGCATAGGTGGCAGCCACCTTGTGACCGGCGTTCTTCAGCGCGACAGAGATGGCTTCGCCGATACCCCGGGTGCCGCCGGTGACGATGGCGACGCGTTGCGTGTTGCTCATGGTCTTCTCTCTCCTGTGATGTCTTGTGTTGTGAACGATTTCGTTCGGGTGCCGTGGTGTCCGGCCGCTCGTCGGATTACGCCTTCGGCTAATCCGACCTACGAGGTGCAGTCGCCGTGACGCGCCGGCACGCTGCAGGCCGGTCGTCGGATTACGCCTTCGGCTAATCCGACCTACAAAGTGTAGTAGCTTTGCAGCGGCGGCACTTTGTAGGTCGGGTTAGCGAAGCGTAACCCGACATCGACCAGCCGGCGTCGTCGCCGACCTACCGCTCCACCGCCAGCGCCACGCCCTGGCCGCCGCCGATGCACAGGGTGGCGAGGCCCTTCTTCGCGTCGCGGCGCTTCATCTCGTGCAGCAGCGTGACGAAAATCCGGCAACCCGAGGCGCCGATGGGATGGCCGAGGGCGATGGCGCCGCCGTTGACGTTGACCTTGTCGGTGTCCCACTCGAGATCGCAGGTGACGGACAGGGACTGCGCGGCGAAGGCCTCGTTTGACTCGATCAGGTCGAGATCACCGACCGTCCAGCCGGCCTTCTCCAGGCACTTGCGCGAAGCCGGAATGGGACCCGTGCCCATGATGGCCGGGTCGACGCCGGCGCTGGCATAGGCCTTCACCCGCGCCATCGGCTCGAGGCCCAGCGCCTTGGCCTTCTCGGCGCTCATGACCAGCACCACGGCGGCACCGTCGTTGATGCCCGAGGCATTGCCGGCGGTCACGGTGCCGTCCTTGCTGAATGCGGGCCGCAGGCCGGCCAGCCCCTCGGCGGTGGTGCTGCCGCGCGGATGCTCGTCCTTAGCAAACACGACGGGGTCGCCCTTGCGTTGCGGGATGGTAACCGGGACGATCTCGTCGTCGAACTTGCCGGCCTCCTGCGCGGCCCTGGTCTTGGCCTGCGAGGCGGCGGCGAAGGCGTCCTGCGCCTCGCGGCCCAATTGATACTTGGTGGCGACGTTCTCGGCGGTGGTGCCCATGTGGTAGTTGTTGAAGGCATCCCACAGGCCGTCGACGATCATGGTGTCGATCATCTTCCAGTCGCCCATCTTCTGCCCGCTGCGGGACTTGGGGAGCACGTGGGGCGCCGCGCTCATGTTCTCCTGGCCGCCGGCGATGATGA
>JAUIDF010000131.1 GCA_030429125.1 Gammaproteobacteria bacterium
GCCCGAGAGAAGGCGCCACACCGCCTCACATTCCGGGCTGTTCGACAGGTGCCGAACGATGGCATCCATTGTCGAAAAGCTACACGTCGAAGGCGTCGCGTGACTATCCATATCGCTCTCTCCAGACTGTTGGTTCTTGAATCCGTGCGTGGTCAGGGCAACTCGAGTTGTGGACGTTGTCGCTCGTTCATCATCGTCGCGACGGCGATCAGGTTATCGAAGATCTCTCTTTGAGCGACGCTACCGCCTATTCGAAACCAGTCGCCCCGTGTGTCCTCCAGTCGCTGCACGCAGTCGGTATGGTCGCCGTTCATGAGGCTGTTGATGGCGTCGAGAATTGCCTGCCCGGCATTGACCGTTTCCGGCGCCAGCGACGCGATCTTCGGACGCTCGACGAGTTTCCTCATCAACGCACGGTCGCCGGCCAGCAGGAAGGCACATGCGGCATGTGCATCGTTGAAATAGGAAAGCGAGTTGTAGATGGACGGCGCCCAGTTCCTGGCCAGATCTCGAACTTCGCGAAGAAAGGCAGGGTCGGGAGCGAGCGCAAGGTAACGGCGAATACAGTAGTTGACCGCATCGAGGTCCTGCTCCGCATGATGGCCGGCCGAATAGGCCCTCAGCTGACCATACGCATGTCCCGATTCGGCCGTGCGTCCGATGGCCAGCAGCGAGATGGCCAGGTGCCAGCCTATGTGGATGTTCATCCCGGGGTTGGCTTCCCACCAGGTACGTCGTGACTCAAGATAGTCGACTATCTGCTCATGTTCACCGAGCGCATGCCAACAGTGGATGAGAGCGTGAACGGTGTAGATGTCGTCCGGGTCACCTCGGTCGCAGGCTGCGAGGGCCGTGGCCAGCCCGGCCTCGACCTGCCCCCGTTCACACAGGGCAAATGCCAGCATCCCCTGGTAGTAGCCGCCGAATCGTTCGTCCTCGCAGCGCGAGTCGGCGCACAGGTACGATTCGTAGCAGTCGGATTTTCCATGAAGAAAATCGAACAGGTGGAGCATGAACAGGGCGACGTAGTCGTGCGCATGCCTATCCAGGTGTTCGGCGAAGTGGGCCCGCGCATCGGACAATCGCCCGTCCCCCCACGCCGCGAGGCCATGGAAAATGGCCGGAAACGACCCGGGCAACGCGCCGTGATGAAGAATCGACAGTCCCTCGTTGGCCAATGCCCTGTCCCTGCCGTTGAGGTTGCACAGGTAATCGAATACGTTGAGCAGCGCCACGTATTCCCGTGCCCGTGCGCCCGTGCCCGATGTGGCCACCCGGGGTTTAAGGCTCAGGAACGTCTTCGAGGTGGCCGCGCAGATCGCGGTCAATCCGTAACGGGAAATCACGCCGGTTGCCATCGTGTTCAAGCCTCTCCCTGAGTCGTTTGCGATGGAGTCGAAGAATGTGTGAGAGTGTCCGTCGACCGCGTAACACACTGCTGGCGACAGCGCCGCGACGCTATACCGGATCAGGTCCCTCCCGAACCACAGGAGATCGCGCCGCGCCGTGGCGGCCGCCGGCACCGGGGCCGAATGATTGAGGGGGCAAAACTGGGGCGGGGAACGGCGCCATCCCTGGAATCTTCCTGGTCACTTCAAATCCCTTCTTGTTCAGATATTCTCCAAGATTCTGAGTGCTTTATAGCAACCGCGCGACCCGTTGGAAAGCGCTCCCGACCGACGGTAAGAATCGGCCGACCGGCGTGGGCCGGGTGGTATGGCGGGCGACAGGCAGGGGACGTCGGATCAGTTCGCCGACGGGTCGGTCACGCCTTCGCGCAGTGATTCGGGCACCAGGTTGCGTTCCCGGATGTAGGGATGAATCTCCAGCGCCGCGAGAATGCTTTGGTAGCCGAGCGCCGTTTTGCCTTGTTGCAGACGGATCACGCCGCGTCCGGCGAGTGCGGCAAAGTGCCTTGGTTCCAGGCGCAGGGTCTCGGCGACGTCGGACAGCGCGCTCTCGTAGTCCTGCAGCAGGAAATTGATGTAGGCGCGCTGGTTCCATACCTCGGCATAGTCCGGGGCAAGGTCGGCGAGTCGGTTCAGGACGTCCAGGGCGCCGGCAAGATCCTGCTCGCGGCGCCGTTGCATGGCCTCAGCGATCATGTCGTTCACGCGCGGCTCGTGGTGATCGAGCCAGGTGAGCCAGATCTGGTCCTCGATGCGCCGGGCGCTCTGCTCGTCGGTGGCGGCGCCCAGTTCGTCGAACAGGCGCTCGAGCCTGGCCTCGCGGCTCTCATCGGCGAACGCCGTGATCGCGACGAGGAACAGCAGCGCGACAAGAGCGGCACGTGCCGGTAGCGGTGGCAGCATGTTCATCATCGATCTCCTGGGTTACGGATTCCACGCCACCTTGGACAACGAGGAGACGTCGTGGTTCGCGCTAAAGTCCGCCCACAGCCTGGCGAACTCGCGCCCCGATCCCGGATGCCTCCCGTGCGGAAGCACGTCGGCGAGGGGCTTGAGCACGAAGGCGTAGCGCAGGATCTCGTCGCGCGGGATATCGTAGCCGTCGGCGCGCAGCACGGCATCACCGTAGAGCAGGACATCGATGTCCAGTGTGCGCGAGGCGAAGGCATCGTCGCCGCGCGTGCGTCCCTCGGCCTGCTCGACGTCGCGAAGAGACTCGAGCACGGCCTCGATGGGCCGGTCCGTCTCGAGCACCGCGACGAGGTTGTAGAAATCCGGACCCGCGAAGCCGGCGGACGGTGATTCGTAGACCGGGGAGAGCACCAGGTCGCCGAAACGTTCGCGCAGGGCGGCGACGCCGGATGCGATGTGACGGCGACGATCGATGTTGCTGCCGATCCCCAGCACCAGGCGGACGCGGTGCATCAGCCGGATCCGTCCGCCCTGGCACCGCGCTCGATGAGGACGCCGACGTCGGCGGCGCCGCTGACCGCGCCCTTCTTGTTGACACGCACCCGGCACCAGCTCACGCCGAACTCGTCGGCAAGCACGGCGGCAATACGCTCGGCCATGGTTTCGACGAGGTTGAACTTCCCTTCCTGGACCAGCGCGGTGATGCGCTTCGCAACGTCCTTGTAGCTCAGCGTGTCCTCGAGCGCGTCGCTGGCCGCGGCCGCGGCGATGTCGAACGCCATGTCGAGGTCGACGTGCACCCGCTGCGTGATGCGCCGCTCCCATTCGAACACGCCGATGACGCAGTCGATGCGCAGGTCGTGGAGAAAGATGATGTCCAATGCGTGCTCCCGCCAACCGGCGTCAATGAAAAAATGTCGTGCCGTCTTCCGCCATCCGTCGCAGGACCGCGGTGGGATCGCAGGCAGCGTCGAGGGAGGCAAGCCGGTCCGCCATGTCGCAGAATCCGGCGGCGCCCAGGCGATCGATATAGCGCAGCGCACCGCCGAGATGGCGCGGAAAACCTATGCCACGCACCAGCGCCATGTCGGCCGCTTGCGGACTGTCGACGATGCCTTCCTCGAGACAGCGCGTCAGCTCGATGCACATGGGTACCATCAGGCGGTTGACGATCTCGACGTCGGCGATGTCCGCGTCACCGGTGCCGACGATCTCGCGCACACCGGGATCGTCGACCGGTCGCGGGCGCTCGCCATCGACCAGCGGGTAGGCATAGTATCCCGCGCCAGTCTTCTCGCCCAGCCGCCCGGCCGCCGCCAGGCGTTCGCTCGGCGTCGGGAAGTCCGGCGCCATGCGATCCGGATACCCCTCGGCCATGACGCGCGCGGCAAACACGCTGGTGTCCAGGCCCACCACGTCGAGCAGCCGCGCGGGCCCCATGGGCCAGCCGAAGGACTGCATGGTGCGATCGATGCGCGCGAAGTCGACTCCGTCGTGTACCAGCCGCTCGAAGGCGTTCAGGTAGGGAAACAACACGCGATTGACGAGGAAGCCGGGGCAATCTCGCACGACCACCGGGTGCTTGCGAAGACGAAGCACGAAGGCCACCGCCCGTGACACCACGTCGTCCCGCGTGGCGGCACCGCGGATGACCTCGACCAGCGGCATCGCCGTGACCGGGTTGAAGAAGTGCAGACCGAGAAAGCGGCCAGGATCGGAGACGGAATGCGCCAGTCGATCGATGGCGATGGTCGACGTGTTGCTGGCGATCAGTGTGCCGGGAGAGGCTGCCGCGGCCAGTTCGGCCAGAATCCCCGCCTTCACCTGCGGATCCTCCACCACCGCCTCGACAACGAGGTCACAGGCTGCGGCATCGGCGACGGCATCGCCAGCACGGATGCGGACGCGTACGGCGGCGGCGCCGTCGGCATCGAGACGGCCCTTGGCGACACGTGCCCGCAGGTCCTCGTCCACCCGCGCCAGGGCCCTGGCGAGCGCGGCACCGGACGCGTCGTGCAGCGTCACGTCGACGCCCGACAGCGCGCCGGCAAGCGCGATGCCACTGCCCATGATGCCGCTGCCGACCACGCCGACACGGACGACGGCCGGCGCGTCGCCCGCATAGCGCCGAATCTGCTTCTTGAGGTACTGATCGTTGAGGAACAGGCCGACAAGGCTTGCCGCCGTCGGGGTGCGCGCCACCTCGACGAAGGCGTCCCGCTCCACGGCCAGCGCATCCTCCCTACCGAGCGCCGTGTGTCGCTCCATGGCCGCCATGACGATGGACAGGGCCGGGTAGTTCGGATCGAGCGACTTCGCGTGGCGGGCCCGGATCGATTCGAACACAGCGATCCGCTCGTCGTCGTCGGCCAACGGCGCATCGTGCTTCGCGGCGCGGCGGGCGGCGACCTCGCCGCCGTCGACCCCGAGTGCCAGCGCACGGGCACTGGCGACGAGCCGATCGCCGGCAACCACCCGGTCCACCGCACCGGCCTCTAGCGCGGCGGCGGCGTCGCGCGGCCGTCCGTCGGCGATCCATTGAACCGCCGCCTCGACGCCGATCAGCCGCGGCAGCCGCACGCTGCCGCCCCAGCCCGGGAAAATGCCGAGGCTGATCTCCGGCAGCCCGACCCGGGTGCCCTCGACCATGACGCGATAGTCGCAGGCGAGGCAGATCTCGAAGCCACCGCCGAGCGCGAGGCCGCCGATCGCCGCGACGGTGGCAAACGGCAGGTCCTCGATGTCTGCGAACAGGCGGTGGTTGCGTCGCATGTCCTGCTCGAACGCCGCTCGCGGCTGGGTGAACACGGTGGAGAATCGCGTGATGTCGGCACCGACGACGAAGGCGTCCAGCGCGCTCGACAACACCAGCGCGCGCACGCCGGAAACGTCGCGCAAGGCATCGATCGCCTCGCGCAGCTCGCCAAGCGTGTCGGCATCGAACTTGTTCACGGACGAGACGGTCGACTCGAAAACCAGCATGGCGACGCCGTCGACGTCGACATCGAGGTGAAGTGTC
The DNA here is from genome assembly GCA_030429125.1 of Gammaproteobacteria bacterium. Taxonomy (GTDB): domain Bacteria; phylum Pseudomonadota; class Gammaproteobacteria; order Arenicellales; family CAJQKF01; genus BQJD01. Next base: position 5,341 of record JAUIDF010000131.1, read on the forward strand.
CTGCCCTGGTAGATCATGTGCTGCGCGACACCGTGGGGGCCGGCGGCCGGGTGGCGAACAGTGCGACGCTGCGTCCCGTACCGGGCAGCTCGTGCCGGCCCAGGGCGACGTAGTCGCCGGGGCACGTGGCGGTGAAATCCTCCGACAGCAAAACCGGTTGACCCAGCGTCTTGCACAACCCCTCGATACGCGCGGCCTCGTTGGCGGCGGCGCCGATCACCGTGAACTCCAGCCGCGACGCGGTACCGATGTTGCCGTACATGACGTCGCCGATATGCAGTCCGATGCCGTACTCCATCGGGGCTTCTCGCGCACCGTCGCCGGCGTTGTAGGCGGCGATGCGCGCCGCGGCGTCATCGGCCGCGCGCAGCGCGCGGCGACAGGCCGGCGCCTGGCCGTCCTCCACCGGCGTGGACGCGAAGATGGCGAGCGCGGCGTCGCCAATGAAGCGCAACACCTCGCCGCCGTGGTCGATCACGGCGCCTGCCATGGCGTCGAAGAACACGTTCAGGTAGTCGAGGAAGACCGGCCGCGGCAGGCTGGCGGCGAGAGCGCTCGATCGACGCAGGTCGCAGAACCAGATCACCGCGTGGATATTGTCGCCGTCGCCGCGCCGCACGCGGCCATCGAGCACGCGGCGACCGGTCTGGGTGCCGAGGTAGGTCGAGAGCAGCGATTGCGCCTTCTCTCGCTGAATAAAAACCTCGGCCAGCCGGGCCAGCAGCGGCATGACTTCGTTGACGAGCCCCAGTTCTTCAGTGGTGAAACCGCCGGGCCGGTCGGTGGCAATGGTCACCGCGTTGATCTGTCCGTCGCTGAACACCAGCGGCATGGCCACGTAGTCGGTGCCTCCGACCGCGCGAATATCGGCGAGCACCGGGTAGTCGTCCGCGCCGGTCTCGTCGTCGAGACGGCGGCGCACGCCGCCGGCGCCTTCGAAGATGGGCACCAGCGGGCTGTTCAGGTATTCGGGCGAGGTCAGCCGCTCGTGGCGCAGCGACACCTGCTCGATGTCGTCACCGCCGCGCGTCCAGCGATAGGCCGAGCCGCTGATCAACGGGTGCAGGGTGCGGGTCACTAGCGTGACGCGGATCAGGCGAATGCCGGCCGCTTCCAGGGCATCGACCCAGCGCGTCACGAGGTCCGGCAGGGAGCCCGCCTGCCACGCCTCTCGCAGCAGCCAACCGACCAGCGGGTTGCCCTGCGTGCCCGGTGCCTCGAGGCCGGCAGTCACCTCGGCCGCATGGTCCCAGCGTTCGATCCGGTCACGATAGAAGGCCACGTAGTCGCGTACGTAAACCGACTCGGCGTGCGGCTCCGTGTAACTCCACGCGGCGTTCTTCACGTGCACGCCGTCGACATCGAGGTCGTAGTACTCGGGAATGCCACGGTACGGGCAGTAGCTGCTGCCGTCGCCCGGCGACATCAGATCCATGCGCACGTCATCGCGCGGGAAGTAGAGCACGGGCTCGAGCCGTCCCTCGCGCAACAGCATGGCGCGCTCGCTGTCCACGATCACGCGCTCACCGACGTAGCCGCGCACGCGTCCGCGCCACGGTTCGAACGTGAGGTAGTCCTCACCCGCGCGGTTGCGCGTGACGGCGGTGTGGCGTGGCTGGCTACCCGACATCTCACTCATCGCCGGACTCGGCGAATCGGTAGTCGGCAAAGCGCTCGCGCAGGGTGAGCTTGCTGATCTTGCCGGTGGCCGTGTGCGGAATCTCGTCGACGAAGGCAACGGCGTCCGGCACCCACCAGCGCGGCACCTTTCCATCGAACTCGCCGAGGATCGTGGCCTCGTCGACGCGCGAGCCGACATCACGCCGCACGACCAGCAGCGGCCGCTCGCCCCACTTCGGATGCGCCACGGCGATGGCGGCCGCCTCGGCGACGCCGTCGCAGCCGACGGCGATGTTCTCGAGCTCGATGGAGCCGATCCATTCACCGCCCGACTTGATCATGTCCTTGTTGCGATCGGTGATCTGGGCGAAACCGTACTCGTCGATGCTGGCGACGTCACCGGTGTTGAACCAGCCCGCCTCGTCGTGGGCATCGGAACCCTCGCCGCGGTAGTAGGAGCGGCAGACCCAAGGCCCGCGCACCTTGAGGGCGCCGACCGCCTCGCCGTTCCAGGGCAGCTCGTTGTCGTCGTCGTCGACGATCTTCATCTCGACGCCGAAGAAGCCGTGCCCGGTCTTCGCGTCCATCGCGCGCTGTTGCTCTTCGGGCCAGGCGGCGAATTCCGGGCGCGGCGTATTGATGATGCCGAGCGGCGACATCTCCGTCATGCCCCAGGCATGGCGCACGCGCACGCCGTAGTCGCGGAAGGCGTCCATCAGCGCCGCCGGGCAGGCGGAACCGCCGATCACCACCCGGTTCATCGGTTCGAGGTTGCCGCCGTGCTCACGCAGGTGCTGCATGAGCGCCATCCAGATCGTCGGCACGCCCAGGGCGATGGTCACCCCCTCGTCGTTGATCAGCGACTGCAACACCGCGCCGTCCATCATGCGCGGCCCGGGCAGCACCAGCTTCGCGCCGTGCATCGGCGCGGTGAATGGCGAACCCCAGGCGTTGACGTGGAACATCGGCACCACCGGCATGATGGCGTCGCGCATGGACAAGTCGTTGGAGTCCGGCCAGGCGAAGGCCATGGCGTGCAACACGATGCCGCGGTGGCTGTAGAGCACGCCCTTGGGGTTTCCGGTCGTGCCCGACGTGTAGCACAGCCCCGAAGCGGTGCGTTCGTCGAGCGCCGGCCAGTCGTAGTCGCCGGGCGATTCGGCCAGCAGGTCCTCGTAGCACAGCGCGTTGGGCAGCGTGGTCTCGGGCATGCGATCGCGATCGCACAGGATCACCCAGGCCTCGATGCCGGTAAGCCGATCGGCCAACGACTCCGCCAGCTCGACAAAGCTCGAGTCGAGAAACACCCAGCGGTCCTCGGCGTGGTTGATGATGTAGACGAGCTGGTCCGGGAACAGCCGCGGGTTGATGGTATGGCAGACCGTGCCGCCGCCGGCGGTGGCGAAGTAGAGCTCGAAGTGGCGATAGGTGTTCCAGGCCAGCGTGGCGACGCGGTCGCCGCGCCGCGCGCCGAGGCGATCGAGGGCGTGGGCGAGCCGGCAGGTACGCTCGTAGGCCTCGGCATAGGTGTATCGATGGCGTCCGGCGTCGACCGTTTCGGAAACGATTTCCACGTTAGGGTGATTGCGCCGCGCGTGGCGCAGAATGTCCGTGACAAGGAGCTCGCGCTCCATGATCAGGCCGTGCATCGTCAGCTGTTCCTCGTGATCCCGTGGTGATCGGCGCCGCGCCGGGCGCACGTTGCCGCCTGCCCGAAGCGGCCGTCGGCCGGGCGGGCACTTTGTTGTAACATGGCGCGCAGCTTACAGCCGGTGGCAACGCCCTCTTACCATGATCGAATACCTGATGCCAGTGGTGGCCTACCTGTTCGGCTCCGTGTCCAGCGCGGTGATCGTCTCGCGCCTCATGGGCCTGCCCGATCCGCGCACCGAGGGGTCGCGCAACCCGGGCGCCACCAACGTGTTGCGCCTGGGCAGCAAGGCCGGCGCCGCCCTGACGCTGGCCGGCGACGTGGCCAAGGGCGTGGTGCCGGTGGCCGCGGCGAGCGCGCTCGACGTGTCCGACCCGGTCCTCGCCGCCACCGGGCTCGCCGCCTTCCTGGGCCACCTGTATCCGGTGTTCTTCGGCTTCGTCGGCGGCAAGGGCGTGGCCACGGCGCTCGGCGTGTTCGCCGCGGTGAGCCTGCCGGTAACCGGCGTGCTCGTGGCCACGTGGCTGCTCGTGGCCGGCGTGTTCAGAATCTCCTCGGCGGCGGCGCTCACGGCGGCCGCCTGCGCGCCCTTCGTCACCGCCTGGCTCGACGGCCGCCCGGCGCTGGTCGCCATGTGCGCCGTCATCGCCGTGCTGCTCGCCTGGCGCCACCGCGGTAACATCCAGCGCATCATGGCCGGTACCGAGAGCCGCATCGGAAAGAAGTAGCTAAGACGCCCAGGCACACACCGGGACGAAGCGACTTGTCGACAATGTCGCCCGCCGACGGCTTGTCGTGTTACGCCGCCGCTTCGCGGAGGCTAATCCGACCTACGGAGCGACGGTGCCCCGATTTGAAACCACGGCAACAGGTAGGTCGGATTAGCCGAAGGCGTAATCCGACTAATCCGATCGACGGTGCGACGGTGCCCCGAATTGAAACCACGGCAACAGGTAGGTCGGATTAGCCGAAGGCGTAATCCGACGAATGACGGGCGGTGGTTTCGTTCGACGACGCGTCGGATTACGTCCCCGCTGTCGCGGGGCCTAATCCGACCGACGGAGCAACGGTGCCCCGAATTAAAGCCACGGCAACATGTAGGTCGGATTAGCCGAAGGCGTAATCCGACGAGTAACGGGCGGTGGCTTCGTTCGACGCCGCGTCGGATTACGTCCCCGCTGTCGCGGGGTCTAATCCGACCTA
>JAUIDF010000132.1 GCA_030429125.1 Gammaproteobacteria bacterium
CAGCACCGGCACCGCGGCCGGCAATGCGGCCGGCGCCATGGTCGAGGCGCTGACGGCCGGCAGTCCCGTGCTGCATCTCACCGGCCAGATCGAAGTGCCCTACCTGGACCGGCAACGGGCCTACATTCACGAAGCCCACAAGCAGCCGGAGATGCTCGCGGCCGTGTCCAAGGCCGCGTATCGGGTGTGGTCGCCCGAGACCGCGCTGTCGACCCTCAAGGACGCGGTTCGCACGGCGATGACGGCGCCGCGCGGGCCGGTCAGCGTCGAGATTCCCATCGATGTGCAGGCCGCGACCATCAACTGGCCCGCCGATCTTTCGCCGCTGCCGGTGCCGGTCGTGGCGCCCGACGCGGCGGCGCTCGACGCCCTCGCCGAGCGCCTGGCCACGGCACGGCGCCCGTTGTTATGGCTCGGTGGCGGCGCACGTGCCGCCGGCAGCGCCGTGGCGCGGCTTGCCGACATGGGGTTCGGCGTCGTCACCAGTGTGCAGGGTCGCGGCGTGCTTGCCGAGGATCATCCGCGCTCGCTCGGCGCCTTCACCGCCCAGGAGGATGTCGAGGCGTTGTACAGGACCTGCGACGCCATGCTGGTGGCCGGATCGCGGCTTCGCAGCAACGAGACCCTGAAGTACAAGGTCGCCTTGCCAAGGCCGCTGTACCAGGTCGATGCCGATCCGCTGGCCGAGAATCGCTCCTACGCGGTGGACCGGTTCGTCAACGGTGACTGCGAGCTCGCGCTCGAAGGTCTCGCCGACCGTCTGCAGGGACGCCTCGCCGTCGATGCCGCGCTCGCCGACGACCTGGTCGCCGCGCGCCAGGCGGCGGAGCAGTCCGTACGCCGCGGACTCGGCCCCTACGAGGCCCTGGTCGACGCCCTCCAGGCTGCGCTCGGTCGCGACTTCAACTGGGTGCGCGACATCACGTTGTCAAACAGCATCTGGGGTAATCGGCTGTTGAAGGTGTTCTCGCCCCACGACGGTGTGCATGCCCTTGGCGGCGGTATCGGACAGGGACTGCAGATGGGTATCGGCGCATCGATCGCGCGGCCCGAGCGCACCACCGTGGCGCTGGTCGGCGACGGCGGCCTGTTCGTCAATATCGGGGAGCTGGCGACGGCGGTGCAGGAAAAGGCGCCCGTCGTGCTGATCGTGATGAACGACGCGCGTTATGGCGTGATCCGCAATATCCAGGAAGTGCACTATGGCGGGCGCAACTATTTTACCGAGTTGCATACGCCGGACTTCGGCGAGCTGGCGCGCACCATGGGCATGCGCTTCGTGCGCATCGACGAGATGGCCAGCGTGGTGGCGCGTCTCGGCGAGGCCTTCGACGGTACCGCGCCGGTGATGGTGGAGGTCGACATGCGGCGCATCGGCGGCTTCGCGACCACCTTCGCCGGTCCGCCGGTGCGAGGCACGCCGGAGGCCGCATGAAACGGGCCATCATGCTCATCGGCTACGGCGCCATGGCACGCATGGTGGTGCGCGAATTGCCGAGAGACGTTCACCTCGGCTTCCTGCTGGTGCGCCCCGAGAGCGTCGATGACGTACAGTCGCGCGTCGGGCCGCAGACACGCGTGATCAGCGATCCGCGCGAGTGTGTCGGCGAGGTCGAGTTTGCCCTCGAGTGCGCCGGCCACGGCGCCGTGGCCCAGTACGGCCCGACGCTGTTGGCCGCGGGCGTCGACTTCGGCGTGGTGTCCATCGGCGCGCTCGCCAACGACGATCTTCTCGCTCGACTGGAAGCCGGCGCGCGCGCCGGCGGCGCGCAGCTCCAGGTGCTGGCCGGTGCGGTGGCCGGCATCGATGCACTGACGGCGGCGCGCGCCGGCGGCCTCGAATCGGTCTCCTACACGTCGCGCAAGGCGCCGGCGAGCTGGCGGGGCACGCCGGCCGAGGCGACCGTCGACCTCGATACCCTCGACCGCGCGGTCACGTTTTACGAGGGCACGGCGCGCGAGGCGGCCCGGGACTTTCCCGCCAACGCCAATGTCGCCGCCACCGTGGCGCTTGCCGGACTCGGCTTCGATCAGACCCGGGTGTGCCTCATCGCCGATCCGGCGGTGAGCGCCAACATGCATACCATCGAGGCGCGCGGCGCCTTCGGCGAATTCCGCACCGAGCTGAGCGGGCGTCCGCTGCCGGACAATCCCAAGACTTCCACGCTGGCTGCGCTGAGCGCGCTGCGCGCGCTGCGCAACCGCGACGGCTGGCTCGTCATCTGAGGACGTGAAGACATGACTGAATCCATCCTGGTGGCCGGCGACTGGCGCCCCGGCCGGGGCGAGGAGACGCCCTCGCTGTTTCCCGCCGACGGCAGCGTCAACGCGGTGGTCGCCACCGCCGGCGTCGACGACGTGAACGAGGCGATCGAACGTGCCGACCGGGCGCGGCGTGAACCGGCCTGGCGGAACATGCGGCCGCATGAGCGCGCCGCCATACTCGGTCGCGCGAGCGACCTGTTGACCGGACGCGCCGAGGCCGTGGCGCGATTGCAGACCCGCGACAACGGCAAGCCGCTGGCGGAGACCCGCGCGCTGGTGGCGAGCGCCGCCGGGACCTGCCGCTACTTTGCGTCCGCGCTGGAGACCCTCGACGACGCGTTGACGCCGCCGCGCGGCGACTATCTCACCATGAGCGTGCACGAGCCGCTGGGCGTGGTCGGCGCCATCACGCCGTGGAATTCGCCGGTTGCCAGCGAGATGCAGAAGATCGCACCGGCGCTGGCGGGCGGCAATGCGGTGGTGGTGAAGCCCGCCGACGCCACCCCGCTGGTCGCGCTCGAGCTGGGCCGGATTTTCGACGAGGCCGGTCTGCCGCCGGGCCTGCTGAGCATCCTCCCGGGGCGAGGATCGGTGGTGGGCGACGCCATCGTGCGCCACCCGCTGGTGAAGAAAGTCTCCTTCACCGGCGGCACGCGAACCGGACGCATGCTGGCGCACATCGCCGCCGACAAGCTGATGCCGGTGTCGCTGGAACTCGGCGGCAAGTCGCCGACGGTGGTCTTCGACGACGCCGACATCGATCATGCCGTGAACGGCGTGCTGTTCGGTATCTTCAGTTCGGCGGGGCAGGCCTGCATCGCCGGCTCGCGACTTTTCGTGCAGGACGGTATCCACGATGCCTTCATGACGCGGCTGGTCGAGGCGACGGCGCGCCTGCGCGTCGGTCATCCCGAGGCCGATGGCACCCAGGTCGGCCCGCTGATCAGCGAGCAGCACCGGGGCGTGGTGGAGGATTACGTCAAGCTGGGTCTCGAGGAAGGCGCCACGCTGCTTACCGGAGGCGAACGACCGCGGGGGGACGGGCTCGATCGCGGCAGCTACTACCAGCCCACCATTCTCGCCGGTCTCACCAACGCGGCCCGCGTGTGCCGCGAAGAGATCTTCGGGCCGGTGCTGGTGGCCATGCGTTTTGCCGACGAGGACGATCTCGTCGCGCAGGCCAACGATAGCGTGTATGGTCTCGCCTCGGGACTGTGGACGCGGGACTACAAGCGTGCCTTGCGGGTCGCCAGGCGGCTCGAAACCGGTACCGTGTGGATCAATACCTACAAGCAGATCTCCGTGTCGACGCCATTCGGCGGTGTGAAGGAAAGCGGTACGGGGCGCGAAAAGGGCGTCGGCGGCATCCGCGCCTACCAGCAGCAGAAGAGCATTTATCTCGGCCTCAACGAGCAACCGATTCCCTGGGCCGGACCCGTTATCGAGGAGCATTGAACATGACTATCACCGGTATCGACAGGATCACCTATGGCGTCGCCGACCTCGCCGAGGGCCGCCGATTCTTCGACGACTGGGGACTTGAAACGGTGACCGAGGGCGCCGACGGCGTCGACTTCGAGACGCTGGACGGTTCCACCGTCGCCCTGCGCCTGGTCGACGATCCGGCGCTGCCGGCACCGTTCGAGGATGGATCGACCCTGCGCGAAGTGACGTGGGGTGTCGCGTTGGGCGACTCGCTCGGAGACATTGCCGCGCGCCTGGCGGATTTCGGCGGCGCCACGTCCGATGACGACGGCGTTTTGCATGCCATCGACCCTAACGGCATGGGGCTCGCCTTCAGACCGACGCGCCGTCGCGCGGTCTACGTCACCGGTGCCCGCTTCAACACCTTCGATCGACCCGCAATGCGCGTCAACCAGCGCAGTCCCGTCTACGATCGTGCGCGGCCGGTGAAGGTCGGCCATGTCGTTTTCTTCACGCCCAACCTCGACGAGACCGAGGCCTTCTACGTCGACGGCCTCGGGTTTCATGTCTCCGATCGCTACCCGGGCCGCGGCGTATTCCTGCGCTGCAATGCCGAGGGTGGACACCACGACCTGTTCCTGCTCAAGGTGTCCGATACGAAGCGCGGCCTGAATCACGTGGCCTTCACCGTGCGCGATCTGCACGAGGTGTTCGGTGGCGGCCTGCACATCAGTCGCCGCGGGTGGACCACGCAGGTGGGTCCCGGTCGTCATCCGATTTCCTCCGCCTACTTCTGGTACGTGAGCAATCCATGCGGCGGGCTCGCCGAGTACTATGCCGACGAGGACTACCTGACCGGCGAGTGGCAGCCGCGCGAGGACTGGGACCCGACCCCGGAAAACTACGCCGAGTGGGCCATTACCGGCGGTCTCGACGGCAACACCCGCCGCCAACTGCTGCCGGAGTAGCGCGCCATGGAACATCCAGAACGCATCGTCGTCATCGGCGCCGGCCAGGCCGGCGGCTGGGTGGCGAAAACGCTCCGCGACGAAGGTTTCGAGGGCCGGATCGATCTCGTCGGGGATGAGTCGTTTCTTCCCTACGAACGGCCGCCGCTGTCGAAGGCGGTGTTGACCGGCGAGGCGGCCGACGAAACGACGCTGGTCTTCGACGCGGCGACGTTCGAGTCGCTGAAGGTCGAGTGGCACGGCGGCGTGCGAGCGACGTCCATCGATCGCGAAACGCGAACCGTCGAGCTCGACCAGGGCGAGCCGCTTCGCTATGACAGGCTCGTCCTCGCCACCGGCAGCCGCGTGCGGCGCCTGGGCCTGCCGGGTGCCGATCATCCCCGCGTCCGTTACCTGCGCGACCTCGCCGACAGTGCGGCGATACGCGAATGCCTGGCACCGGAGCGGCGACTCGTCGTCGTCGGCGGCGGCTGGATCGGTCTCGAAGTCGCGGCGTCGGCGCGAAAGCTCGGCCTCGAGGTGATCGTGCTCGAAGCCGGTGATCGGCTGTGCGCCCGCGCATTGCCGCCCGAGCTCTCGGCGTTTCTTGCCGGCCAGCACCGCGCGCGCGGCGTCGACGTGCGGCTCGGGGTCGCTATCGAGTCGTTTCGATCCACGACGCCGGATCGCGTCCAAGTGGTGATGGCCGCGGGCGAGACCCTCGATGCCGATCTCGTCGTGGTCGGCATCGGCGTCGTGCCCGACACGCGCCTGGCCGAAGCCGCGGGTCTCGAGGTGGACAATGGCGTGGTGACGGACGCGGTCGGTCGAACCGGCGATCCGTTCATCTTTGCCTGCGGCGACGTCACCTCGCATCACAATCCCTTCCTCGACCGTCGCGTGCGCCTGGAGTCCTGGGCCAATGCGCAGAACCAGGCCATCGCCGCGGCGCGCGCCGCGCTGGGGCTGGAATCGACCTACGAAGACGTGCCGTGGTTCTGGTCCGACCAGTACGATCTGAACGTCCAGATGCTCGGCGTGCCGAGCGGATGGCGCGAGCCGGTCATGCGCGGCGACATGAGCGACAATGCCTTCACGGCCTTTTACCTCGACGGCGATCGCCTCGACGCGGTGGTCGCCGTCAACAACGCGCGCGACATCAAGGTCGCCCGTCGCCTGATGGAGCGGCGCATTCCCGTCGACGCCGCCAGGCTGGCCGATCCGGCGACCAAGCTGCAGGCCCTGCTGAAAGGTTGATACGGGAGCCGGTCACGGTCCTGGCTGGGCGAGAAGCCACTCCCTGAAACGGACGGCGACGTCACGCTCGGGCGCCGCCTCCGGCGTCAGGACGTAGTAGCCGTAGCCCGATACCTCGATGTCGAACGGCTCGACCAGGCGGCCGCCATCGAGGTCCTCGCGCGCGAAGTCGTCGGCGAGTACGACGCCCTGGGCGTCGACGGCAGCCTGCACGCGCACCACCGGGTCGGCGAGCACGAGCGAATGATCGGCATCGGATGCATCCAGCCGCGCGAGGGCCAGCCACTCGTCCCAGAGATCGATGGCCGGCACATCGCGCAGCAGGGTGTGGCGTAGTATGTCGGCAGGTTCCCGAATGGCTGCGGCGCCCTCGAGCAGGCGGGGGCTGCACATCGGGCGCTTGGTCATCGGCAGCCACCGGTCGGCCCGGCACCCGGGCCAGTGGCCGTTCCCCCAGCGAATCGCCAGGTCGACGCCTTCGATGTCGAAGTCAGGCACATTGACCGAATGTTGCAGGCGTACCGTTGCCCCGTTGCCCAGGACGAGGAACTCGCCGAGGCGACGGGACAGCCAGCGCGTGGTGACGTACGTACTGACCGCGATAGTCAGTATGTTTCTGCCTGGGTGATCGGTGACGCTGTCGATGCCCGCGGCGATTCCGGCGAAAGCCCGGTTGCACGCGCGGGCGAGCACGACGCCGTCCTCGCTGAGACTGACCGACCGCGTCGATCGAAGAAACAGGCGCACGCCCAGCGAGGATTCCAGTCGCGACACCTGCGAACTGACGGCGCCGGGCGAGACGTTGAGCTCGTCCGCGGCACCGCTGAAACTCAGGTGCCGCGCCACCGCTTCGAAGACTTGCAGCGCGCGCAGGGAAGGGAGTCGTCGTGGCATGAGGTGTCGGTTATTTTTAACTTGAAGTAAAGAATAACGTAAAAATGCCGTTTGTAAACGGTTCCCCGGCGTGGAGAAATAACAGGCACCACGGCGCTTGACGAGGCCGGGCGAACAGGGCCCGCCGCGCGCCGGACCAGACGACGGAGGTATGTGACGATGAGCACGGCAATCGCCGGCGACGGACCGAAGAGCTACGGCGCCGAAGACGTGATCGCCCGCAAGGAGATCAAACCTTTCGTGGCGCGAACCAACCGGCACGGCATCGTGGTGTTCACCGTGCACGCCGCGCTGCTGGTCGTATTCGGCTGGCTGGTATGGCGCACCTGGGGGACCTGGTGGGTCGTGCCCGCGATGGTGCCCTATGCGCTCGTCATGGCGTTCCTGTTCAATCCGGTACACGAGTGCAGTCACGGCACCGCCTTTCGCAGCCGCGCGCTCAACGAGACGGTGTACTGGATTGCCTGTCTCGTCTACATGGTGCCGCCGACCTTCTTTCGTTACTCGCACGCGACCCATCACACCTACACGCAGATCCGGGGCCTGGACCCCGACATGCTGCCCGAGCGCATGACGGTGGGCGCGTTGCTCCGGTTCGTCGCCGGCGAGACCTTCTGGAAACGCAACCTGCGCTGGTTCCTGTGCCATCCCTTTGGCCGTATCGCGCCGACCGAACGCTATTTCCTGCCTTCGGGCGAGGAGACGCGGGTCGTCATCGAGGCGCGCCTCATCATGGCGGCCTATGCCGCGATCGCGGCCGTGTCCATCTATGCCGGATCGTGGATGGCGGTGTACCTGTGGGTGCTGCCACGGTTGCTCGGGGAGCCGTCGATGCGGCTGGTGCGCGTGGCAGAGCACGCCGAGTGCGAGGAGGGCGGCGACCTGCGACGAAACACGCGCACCACGCGGACCCCGGCGCCGCTGCGTTTCCTGTTGTGGAACATGCCCTACCATGCCGAGCACCACCTGTGTCCGATGGTCCCTTTCCATGCGCTCGGCCGGCTGCACGACAAGGTCGGCATGCGTTTGTTTCCTGTCGCCGACGGTTACGCGGCGGTGACCGCGGACGTGGTCTCAAGCTACCGTCGTCGCGAGGGCGTGAGCTGGGGCGGTGAGTCCGCCGCCCTCGTCGAACGCGACTGCAGGAGGGTCACGGCATGAGCGGCGAATGGGTTGCGGCCGCCGATGTCGCCGGGATCGACGAGGACGATGTCACCCGCGTGGACGTCGCCGGACGGGTGCTGGCCATCTACCATGTCGATGGCGCGTTCTACGCCACCGACGGCATGTGCACCCACGAGGCCGCCTGCCTGGCCGACGGCTTCGTGTTCGACGGCGCCATCGAGTGCCCGTTGCACCAGGGACGGTTCGATATTCGCAGCGGCAAGGCGCTGTCGCCGCCGGTGTCGCGCGACCTTCGCACCTACCCGGTCAAGGTCGAGGGCACGACGGTGTTCGTGTGCCTGTGAAAAGCGAAATGAAGGGATCGTCAATCCCCCGGCCTGTCGTCGTGACGGCGTCGAAGCCGCGGTCGGCGCCGTCGTGAGCCGACTCACCGTCAAGGACCTGCGCGACGGCAAGGGCGCCCGGCAGCGCACCTTCGTGCAGGTCACGAGCGCCGAGCAGGCGGCCGCGGCCGAGGCGGCGGGTATCGAGATGATGAGCGCGCGGTACATTCCGCAGAACCGGTCGATACCGGCTGCCGCGCCCGGGACGTTTTTCCAGTTCAGTCTTCCCTACGGCCGTCACGCCAGCAGCGAGGAAGCCCTGCGCGACGCCTTCCGCGCCCTGGAAGACGGCGCCGTGGCGATCTACTCCGCCATGAGTCCGGCATTCATCGAGCCCCTGGCCCGCGAGGGCATCCCGGTGACGGGGCACGTCGGCCTGGTACCGCCCACCGCCACGTGGGTCGGCGGCCTGCGGGCGGTGGGCCGTCGCGCCGGTCAGGCCGTGGACGTGTATCGCCGTGCCCGGGCCTTCGAGGATGCCGGCGCCTTTGCCGTGGAAATCGAGTGCGTGGCGCATCGCGTCGCCAGCGCGATCGCCGCGCGAACGTCGTTGTTCACGATCTCCCTCGGATCGGGCGACGGTTGCGACGCGCAGTACCTGTTCTCGGCCGACATCCTGGGCGAGGCCGGGCGGGTGCCGCGTCATGCGAAGTCCTACCGCGACTTTCGGGCCGAGTACGCCCGGCTGCAACAGGAGCGCGTCGACGCCTATCGCGAATTTTCACGCGACGTGCAGGGTGGCGCCTTTCCCGGGTCCGGTCATACCGTCGACATCCCCGACAGCGACTACGAGCAGTTTCTCGACGCCATCGGGTAGTCGCCCGGTCGTGGCGCGCCGCTGAGCGCGTCGCGTGGATGCGGGCGCGGGCCGGGACGGGTAGAATCCCGCCTTCGCATCCAACGAGCGGTGCGGCCTGCGAACCCGCGCCCGAAACACCCCCATGCTGGACCGACGATTTTCCATCGCACCGATGCTGGACTGGACCGATCGGCACGCGCGCTATTTCCTTCGCCTGTTCAGTCCGAACATCCTGCTCTACACCGAGATGGTCACCACCGGCGCCCTGCTGCACGGCGACCGTGCGCGCTTCCTCGCCCATCATGAGAGCGAGCACCCCGTTGCCATTCAGCTCGGCGGCTGCGACCCGGGCGCGCTGGCCGAGTGCGCGTCCCTCGCCGAGGCCGCCGGCTTCGACGAGGTGAACCTCAACGTCGGCTGCCCCAGCGATCGCGTGCAGTCGGGCCGCTTCGGCGCCTGCCTGATGGCGGAACCGGCACGGGTGGCAGACTGCGTGGCCGCCATGCGTCGTGCCACGCGTGTTCCCGTCACGGTCAAGTGCCGAATCGGTATCGATCGGCAGGACGACTACGCGTTCTTCAGCCGCTTCGTCGACACCGTGGCCGATGCCGGCTGCGACACGTTCGCCGTCCACGCGCGCAAGGCCTGGCTGCAGGGGTT
>JAUIDF010000133.1 GCA_030429125.1 Gammaproteobacteria bacterium
CGCGTCCGAACCGTTGATCATCCCTTGACCGGAACTTGCGCAATGATCGATTCGAGCCGACTGAACAACTGGCGAAAAGAAACCCGTCGGCAACTGATTGCCCGGCGCCGTGGACTGACAATCGAACAACGGCGAACGGCGACACGTCGCATCGCGCGCCTGATTCACTCGCATTTCGGCATACTCTCCCGGCTCTGTACCGCCTGGTACTGGCCATACGGCGGTGAACCCGACCTGCGCTACCTGGCCCGCTACTATCGGCTCATGGGCGCGCTGCCGACGCTGCCCGTGGTCATCGACAAGGACAGCCCGGTGGAATTCTGGCTATGGCATCCCAGCATCGCGATGACGGCGGGGTTTGCCGGTATTCCCGTCCCCGCGGAACGCGTGCCGCTGAAACCATCGGTGCTGATCGTCCCGCTTCTCGGCTTCGATGCGCAGGGATACCGACTGGGTTACGGCAGCGGCTTCTACGATCGAACGCTGTCCGTGGTGAGGCCGACGCCGTTTACCATCGGCGTCGGCTACGAATCCTGTCGCCTGCCGTCTATCTATCCGCTTCCCCATGACATTCCAATGGACGCGATCGTCACCGAGTCCGGCGTTCGCTGGTTACGCTACCGCGGCCGTCCATACCGAAAGCGACTCAAGCTGCCGGTGTCGCGCGCGCCGGCCGACAATCGCATGACCGGGCACCAGGCGGCACCGGCCGCCGAGTAGCGTCGGCACCGAATAAAAAATCGACGATCGCGGGAACCTTTCCGGCCGACCGCGCATTGTAGGGGTAAGGCCGATGCCTACATGTCGAGGTACCGCCTTGCCCCTTTCAATTCACCATGAGGTCACTACGATGACTACCCGTTCGCAGACCGAGTCCCCGAGTCCCGCCCGGCGCCAGTTCCTGTTCACCACGGTTGGCGCCGGACTGTCAGGCGTCGTCGTCGCCCAGCTGGCGGGCATTGCGAAACCTGCCCAGGCATCCGATGCGACAGAAGACGACATTCGAATCCTGAACACGGCACTGAACGCCGAGCGCGAGGCCGTGGCCGCGTACGATGTCGGCGCCGCCTCCGGCCTGTTGGCCAGCGCGCCGGCGAAACTGGCCGTCACGTTTCGCGGTCACCACGCCGAGCACGCCGATCTGCTCGAGAAGACCATTCAGAGCCTCGGCGGTCAGGCGATCGAGCCGCCGGCGTCGTTCGACTTCCCAACCGACCAGCTGCAGACCGGGAACGATGTCCTGGCATTCGCCGCGGGACTCGAACGCGGAGCGATCAGCGCCTACGCCGGGGCCATCGGCGTCTTCGCGAATCGCGAGTTGGCCGTGGCCGCCGCGAGCATCCTCGCCGACGAAGCCATGCATTGGGCCGTCCTGCGGCAGGCGCTCGGCCAGGCGCCCGTGCCCGGCGCATTCATTTCCTGACATGGATGCCGCCAGCTTGTGTAAACGGGCTGCGCTGGTGACAGGTGCTGCGCTGGTCCTCGGCAGCACCTTTCACCCGGCCGTGTCCCGAGGCGCCGGCACCCACGCCGATCCCGGTGCCTATGCACGGTGCATCGGCTGCCATTCCCTGGATCGGGACCGTACCGGTCCGCGGCATTGCGGGCTGCTGGGCCGGGTTGCAGGCACCGTACCCGGTTTCGCCTACTCGAGGGCCATGAGCGAACTCGGCATGGTCTGGGACCGCGACACACTGGATGCTTTTCTCGCAGACCCGACCGGCTTCGTTCCGGGTACCAGCATGGGATACGCCGGCATTGCCGATAGCAATCTCCGACAGGAAATCATCGAGTACATCGAAGACGCGAACAACGACCCCGATCGGTGTCCCGATCCGGCGGACTAACGGTTTCCCAAGACCGACGGAGATTATCCCGATGAACGACCTGCAGAGCCTTCGGACAAACGCCCGGCATCAGCCGGTTGTCGAACCCGAGAACGACTGCGCCCTGGCGTCGCGTATTCGCGCGGGCGAGCTGGCGGCATGCGAACAGGTGATGAGACGCTACAACCCGCGCCTGTACCGTATTGCAAGAAGCGTGGTGCTCGACGATCACCTCGCCGAAGACGTACTACAGGAAAGTTACCTGCGCGCCTTCACGAGGATCGATTCGTTTCGCGCCGGCAACTTCGCCGCCTGGCTCGGGCGCATCGTGTTGAACGAGGCGCGCATGCAACTTCGTCGACGCCGGCGGGAAACTTGCGTCGACGACATCGAGAACACCCTGGAGTCCGTCGACGCGAGGACAACGATCATGGACAATCGAAATGAGCCGTTTCATGCCGCCGCGAACACCGAACTGTCCAGTCACCTCGAACAGGCGATCGACGCCCTGCCTGAACGATTTCGCAGCGTCTTCGTACTTCGCTCGGTGCAGCAGCTCAGTATCGCCGAAACGGCGCGAACGCTGTCATTGCCTGAAGCGACAGTCAAGACACGCCTGCATCGCGCCAGGTCGATGATTCGCGATTCCCTGATGAACAGTATCGCGGTATGCCGCGAGGACGTGTTCGAGTTCGCCGGCGAACGCTGCGACCGGATCGTGAGTGCCGTTACGACGGCCCTTCGTGCATCGTTTCGCGCCTGACCGGTCACGTACCGGCGCCGCTGCAGACGTTCAGATCCGATAGACCCAGAATCCACCGGCGGTATAGACGAGGGTGCTCCCGTCGACCGTCCCCTGCTCCGCGCCGATGAACGGGAGCAGCCTCGCGGCGAGGCTCTGCCGCGACGGCTCGTCGGTCAGTGCGACGACCCGGGTGCCGCCATCGGCCAGCCTGGTCGCTGCATAGGCCGTGTATCCCTGCTGCCGCAACCACGCCTGGGCGCCCTTTATCATGCCGTGAATGTCACCGGTAAGGGCATAGTCGCGGAACGCGACACCGATTCGATCCGGCGCCATCTGTCCCAGCATGATCATGTCCCTGACGTGTAGTACGAGGATAACGTTGCCGTCCGCACCGGCAAGCGCACGGAGCTTGTCGACGCCCTCGGCCTCGGGACTCAGCAATGCATCGACAAAGCGGTTGAAGCGGGCGTGAACGGCTTCATCGCCGTGCCCGCCCCAGAAGGCCTCTTCCTCCGCCGCGGGGCTGCTTGACAGCACCTGCCATTGACGCGGAACGAACAATGGCTGACCGAGATGCTCACCGAACTCAGTCGCGATTCCGGAAAACAGTTCAAACCGTTGCGCCGTATCCCACCACGACAACAGCGTGTCACCCGGCTGTACGTGCCGCGACAGCACCGCGGACAACTGCACGACCTCGGAGACGGGTGCCGGATTGAACAGGAACGGCGGATCCACGCGCGGCCGCCAGTCCAACAGGATCCGCCGATCGTCTCCCTCGCGGGGTACCTGGGCAAGATCGAGCTCACCGAGCAGGCGACCGTCGGTGGAGACGATCCGCGCCGATCTGACCACGGCGCCCGCTTCTTCGAGTGCATTCACGATCCCTTCGTCCAGGGTGGTCGCGTCGTCTCCAAGCTCGTAGCGATATCCGGATGCGTCAACTGGCGCGCCACCGTTCGTGAACACGATGGCCGCCGACGCAATGGCGAGCGCACCCGCGCCGATGAGCGACGCCCCCGGCCATCGTCGTGGCGATCCGCCGCCGGTCATCAGTATGTCTCGCGCGCTGATCCGGTGGATCGCGGGCCGCGACGCGCGCGGCTCCAGGAGAACAGTCCGCCGAGCAACAATCCACCACCCAGTATCCCGAGCCCCGCGCCCAGCCTGAACGTGTAATCCGACGACGTGGCGGTGACATCGTGCAACCGGTTGTTGTAGCCGGTCGCCGATGACGCACCCTCCAGCGTTTCGATGCGCTTCTCGATATCGGCGGCATGACGCAGCCGGGTTGCTTCCTCGTTGATGAAGGTCTTGTCCCGGATCAGATCGGACCAGCCGTGACTGTAGGTCCAGCCGCCCGGATTGACGTGCTCGAGCCCCTTCATGAAGCGCGCAATGTGCTGCTCCCACATCTCGGCGAACACGCGGTCGACCATCGTCGGGTTGTTACCCTCCGACATGAACAACGACGAGAAGGCGCCCGGACCGGGCTCGATCGGCGCAGCCGGATCCGGGCGGTTGGTCTTCTGCCCGACGAGCAACTCTTCCTCGTAGAGTGATTCGACCACCGCGCGGGTCTCCTCCACCAGTTCTACCCCGCTCTTGATCCCTTCGTCCATCATCGCGAGGTAAGTCTCGGCGAAGCGTCCGGAATGGCAATTCTGGCAGGTTCGCGCCCAGGCATCCTTGCGTTCGGCGAACCATTCGTGATCGATGTTGTCGGCGATGTTCTTGAAAGGCAGGAAGCCCCAGCGCACCTTGCGGGTGACGTTATGCGAGAACTCGCCCTTGTACTCGAAATGGCAGAACGCGCAGGTCGGCGCCGTCATGCCGCCCTCGGAAATGGCCGTGGACAGCGGCGCGTCGAAGTCCCACTCGTGGCCCAGGGTCTGGTAGACCGTTCCGTGCTTCGAGAACATGTACTGTTCGAACTCGTTGTGATCCACGCCGTTGTGGCAGGTGGCACAGGCCTCGGGCTTTCTCGCTTCGACGGTGGAGAACTCGTGCCGGGTATGACAGGTGTCGCACTTGGTCTGATTGTTGTGACACATCGTGCAGCTGGCCGCGACTTCGCGCTGGGGCATCGCCGCCCACGTCGCCAGCTCCACGTTGGCAATGAAGTCGACCGCGTGAGACGGGTGACCGTCGGCCCACTGGTCCTGCGGCCACTTTTGCGTATCGCGCTCGGATTCCGCCTCGGCGAACTGCTTGACGTGGCATTGACCGCAGGCGGCGCGGTCTGGCATCCGCAATGCGGTCGCGTGGTTGCCGCGATCCTCGCGCACGCCCATGTGACAGTCGATGCACGAGACTTCGGACAGGTTCTCATCGGCAGCCAGCAGGCCCTGGGCGCGCAGGTTCTCCTCGACCTCGACGATCATGTCCTTCTTGTAGGCGCGGCTGTCGTCGTTCGACAGTTCCCTGATCTCGTCGAGGTTCGCATGGGCACTCTTTTCCCAGGATTTCACCCAGCCGTGAGTCAGTCCCTCGTGGCACTGAACGCACTGGCCCCGTTCGACCTCCATGTCCAACGACGCCGGCGGCTCGTAGTAAAGCGTCGGCGCCATGTACATATCCATGGGAATGGGCTCCCACCACTCGGCATACTTGCCTTCGGTGAGGTTGCTGGTATAGCGGTTGGACAGCGCCTGGTAGAGTTCGGCCGTGGAGGCATCGCGGGTAAGTTCCAGGGCGTCGAGCGTCTCGTCAGGAACGGTGTTCCAGATGCTGGCGACGGCATTGCTGCCGACCGACAACATCAACACGAACACCGCGACGTTCGGGATACGAAAGCTTGCGAACATGAGACTGCCCTCCACTATGGTCTGGTACCACCTGGTCATGACGGTTGCGTAACATTGTTGCGAAACAGTCAGGTGGCACAAGATCCAAGGAGGACGAAGCGATGGATCCGAATTCGGTTATTCCATGGATCCAAGGCACCGGAATCGTTGGTACCAGGTTCCGCTGGAACGCGTCAGTGGCGAGCGTGAGGCATCAGGTATTTACCTGGCCGCGCTTGTGCATGCGCGGTGCGGGAAACGGCTCGCGGCGCATGAGGAGACTCTCCACCGCCTCATGCAGGCGCGAAATCCCCATCGCGATTTCCTCCACGTCGAGCGCCGCGTAACCGAGCATGATCATGCGTTGAAGTTGCGCCCTGGCCTGTCCCGTGGCGAACACGTTTCCTGTCGAGATACTGTAGGCGCCGACGCCCCATTCCCTGGCATGCGCCTCGAGCGCAAGCGCGCCAGGGTACTGGTCCGGCATTTGCCATGTCAGGTGCATTCCGGCGTGACTGCCGCCGACCCGCACTTCGCCGAAATGTCGTTGCAGCGAGTCAATGAGAACGTCTCGACGCCTGCTGTAGATCGTCCTGACCCGACGCAGGTGGTGGGTGTATCCGCCGTTCCGTATGAACTCGGACAGGAGGACCTGCGATATCCACGGCGAACTGTTGTTCAACAGCGCCTTGACTGTCACCGCGTGCGAGACGAGATGTTCCGGCACGATCATGTAGCCGACGCGCAGGCCGGCGCCAAGGCTCTTGGAAAACGTACCGAGGTAGATGACTCGCTCCTCGTCGTCGAGGCTCTTCAGGGCCGGAAGCGGCGCGCCGTCGTAGTAGAAGTCGGCATCGTAGTCGTCTTCGACGAGGTACCCCGACGCCCTGTGCACTCGTTCCATCAGCCGCTTGCGCCGCTCCAGCGACAGCGTCGCGCCGGTCGGATACTGGTGAGACGGCGTCAGGTAGACGAGCGCGGCTTCAGCGGGAACCCGGTCGACATCGATGCCCTCGTCATCGGTCGGTACCGGCAGCAGTCGCGCGCCGTAGCTCGTGAACACGTTGGCCGCACCCAGGTAACCCGGATTCTCCACCGCGACCGGCGTGTTCGTGGCGATGAACAGGCGCGACAGGATGTTCAGCCCTTCCTGGGTCCCGTTGATCACCAGCACCTGTGAGGCCCGCGCCTTGACGCCGCGGGCTGCGCCGACCAGTTCGACGATTGCCTCGCGCAGACCCTCGTGCCCGGCCGGATCAGCGTAGGAACTGATGCCGTCGCGCATCTGTCCGAGCGCCTGGTTCGCCAGGCTTTGCCAGATTCGCGACGGAAACAATCTCGCATCCGGCCGGCCGACCCAGAAATCGTAGCGAACGGGATCGGGATACGGCGACACGACCACGTGCGGCTCGCCGCGAAACACCACCATCGACTCGGCACGACCCTCTTTCGCCATCGCATCGTCGTCGGGCTCATCGCAGACGGCCGGCCCGTCCGGAATGATCCTGGTGGAGACGAAGGTGCCGCCCGAGCCGCGTGAGTCGATAAAACCCTCCTCCCTGAGTCGCTCGTAGGCGAGTACCACGGTATTGCGCGAAACACCGAGGTCGCGGGCAAGCGTCCGGCTGGCGGGAAGCCGGATTCCGGGCTGCAGGCGGCCTTCCAGGATCAGAATGCGAATCTGGTCGAACACCTGCAGTTGCAGGGACGTACCGTTCTCGCTCTCGATTCTCAAGGGAAGTTGCATGCGGACCCCGCTCCACGCCCGGACGATGAAGCGCTATTCTGCGCCGATGCCGCTGCCGACGCAAAACGCGCGACGCTCGGCTTGTCGCGCGTCGGGATCGAACTGAATCTATACGCTTCGCGAGAGCATCCGCACCAGCGCGAGCACGGTGTCGATCGTCGGCGTGGGCGTACTCGTGATACGACCCAGTTCCTGCACGGCACCGACCAGTGCCTCGATCTCCATCGGCCGTCCTCGCTCGAGATCCTGGAGCATCGAGGTCTTGTGCGAGCCGACGGCTGCCGCGCCGTCGATACGCTTGTCGACGTCGACGCCGAATCGCACGTCGAGCTTCTCGCCGATCGCCTGCGCTTCGAGCATCATGTGACGAGACACCTCGCGGGTACCCGCATCGGTGGCGATGGTATCGAGCGTGGCGCGCGTCAATGCACTGATCGGATTGAAGCACAGGTTGCCCCAGAGCTTGACCCAGATCTCATCGCGAATCCTGCGCACCGGGGATTTGAACCCGGCATCGATCATCGCCTTGCTGAGCGCGACCACGCGTTCGGACTTTTCGCCCGACGGCTCTCCCAGGGTGAAGCGGTTGCCGCTGACATGCTCGATCACGCCGGGTTCGACGACTTCGGTTGCCGGGTAGACGACGCAGCCGATGGCCCGCTGCGGCCCGATCTCCCGCCACTGGCGGCCGCCGGGGTCGACCGACTCCAGGATCTGATCGCGCCACGGGCAGTCCAGGGCGTGGAAGTACCACCAAGGCACGCCGTTCATGGCAGTGACGACCGCGGTATCCGGTCCCAGCAAGGCCTTCATATCGTCGACCACGGCGGGAACCGAGTGTGCCTTGAGCGTGACGATGACGTAGTCCTGCACACCGAGCGACGCCGGCCGGTCGGTCGCCCGGACCCGCGCCGTCCGGGTTTCCCCGCCAATGCGAAGGCTCAGCCCCTTGTTCCGGATCGCTTCCAGGTGGGGCCCGCGAGCCACCACCGACACGTCGTGATCCTGGAGCGCGAGCTGCACGGCGAGGTAGCCGCCGATCGCGCCGGCGCCGTAGATGCAGATCTTCATGCCGTCAGTCCCAGCTTGTCGGCGAGCCCGATCCGCTGCAGCTTTCCCGTCGCGCCCTTGGGAATCTCCTCGAGGAACACGATTTTTCGCGGCACCTTGAAATCGGCCAGGCGCTCGGCGGCGAAGGCGCGAATCTCGCGTTCGTCCGCGCTCGTGCCGTCGCGCAGGACGATGGCCGCGGCGACGTCCTCGCCGAGGCGGTCGTGGGGCAATGCGAATGTCACCACCTGCTGAACCGCGGGATGGGACATGAGTACCTCGTCGACCTCGCGCGGAGAGATCTTCTCCCCGCCGCGATTGATGATCTCCTTGAGTCGGCCGGTGATGGTGAGGTAGCCCTCGTCGTCCATCACGCCCTGGTCCCCGGTGCGAAACCAGCCGTCGGTAAAGCTCTCGATATTGGCCTTTTCGTTGTTCTCGTAACCGTTCGTCACGTTCGGCCCCCGAATCACGACCTCGCCCGTCTGGCCCGGCGCCAGCAACACGCCGTCGGTATCCATGATGGAGACTTCGGGGCCGGCTGCGATACCGACCGTACCCGGCTTGCGTTCGCGCGGCGGCAACGGGTTGCTGGTCATCTGGTGGGCCGACTCGGTCATCGCATAGGCCTCGATAACCGGTACATCGAAGCACGATTCAAGCTCCGACATCACGCGCGTCGGCAGCGCAGACGAGCAGGAACGTATGAATCGAAGCGGATGACGGGCGATCACCTCGCTGCTGCGCGCCGCGCGCTGCAGTATCGCCTGGTGCATGGTCGGCACCGCCGTATACCACGTCGGCGCCGCATCATCGAACCAGCCGAAAAACTTCAGTGCATTGAATCCCGGCGTACAGTACGTGCTTCCGCCGGCGGCGAGCGACGCCGTGATCGCGGCGACCAGGCCGTGAATGTGGAACAGCGGCATGATGTTCAAACAGCGGTCGGTCGGCGACAGTGAAAGGGACTGGACGATATTGTGCGCCGAGCGGCAAAGGTTGGCGTGCGTCAGCGGCACGATCTTCGGCCGCGACGTGGTACCCGAGGTATGCAGGATCAGGGCAACGTCATCGGCCTGTGCAAATCCGGGCCGTGAGGGTGCTGTGCCCGAGACTTCGCCGACGAACGTAAAGCGGCCGGCCGGTGCATCCGGCGCTGCCTCGATCTCGAGCACCTCGACGCCGCGGGCTTGGGCCGCCTCGATCGCCGGCGAATCGCTACCCGCTGCCACCACCAGTGCGCGGGCGTCGAGATCGTCCATGTAGAACCGAAAGCGGTCGTCGCTGATCGATCGCGGCTGGGTCGGGGCCTGGTCCCGGGCGACCGTGGTCTGGGTACCGGCGGTGACCATCACGCTGTCGATCTGCGTCAGCTTGTTTGAACGATCCCTGAACAAGAGCAAACGGTGACCAAGCCGTGTCAGACACATAGATACCCGGAGGAAGACAATGAAAATACTCAATTCAATCAAGGCAATGGCGGTCGCTGTTGCAGTAGCGGCAAGCAGCGTCGTGGCAACGACGGCACCGGCCAGTGCGGATAGCGTGCTGGAGGACATTCTGAAGCGGGGCAAGCTGCG